>JAFRDQ010000087.1 GCA_017411225.1 Oscillospiraceae bacterium | reverse complement strand
CCCCCGGAAAGGAGGATGTATGGAATCCAGAACCACCAGTATCTACACCCGCGTGACGCCGCAGGAAAAGCAGAAGATCGCCCGCACCGCAAAACGGTGCGGGCTTTCTCTTTCGGAGTACATCCGTCAGCGCTGTCTCGGCTACGCGCCGCGGGAGCTGCCGTCGGAGGATCTCTACTGGCTCTGTGAGTATCTGCGGGATTGCCAGGCGAACGCCACGGAGCAGGATGCGGAATTCACCCGCGGTATGCTGCAGCAGATCCGGGAGCTGCTGATCCTGCCGGGGAGGGATGCGTAATGGCGACCACAGGCTTCTGGCCGGTCAAGGGCTCCCTGAAGGCCGTCATCCAGTACGCCGATAATCCGGACAAGACCACGAACCGGAAGTATCTCGACCGGGATCTTGCCGACGCGCTCCAATACGTGGAGAACGACGTCAAGACGGACGAGAAGCTCTTCGTCTCCGCGATCAACTGCGATCCGAAGACCGCCTATGAGGACATGACCGCCACCAAGGCGCGCTTCGGAAAGCACGGCGGCAACGTCGCCTACCACGGCTACCAGAGCTTCCGCCCCGGCGAGGTCACGCCGGAGGAATGCCACCGCATCGGCCTGCGAACCGCCAGAGAGATGTGGGGCGATCAGTATGAGATCGTCGTCACGACGCACCTCAACACGGACTCGCTGCACAACCACTTCATCATCAACTCCGTCTCGTTCAAGACTGGGCGGAAGTACGAAAACCACATCCGCGATCACATCCGGCTGCGGGAGATCTCCGACCACATCTGCCGGGAGCACGCGCTCTCCGTCTTGGAGGGCGCGTCCTTTTACGGCGGTGAGAAGGGCGCCTACTGGGCACGGAAGAGCGGACAACCAACACACCGGGACATTCTAAAGGCCGATGTGGAGTATGCGTTGGAGTATTCCGACACGTGGAGACGATTCTGGGAGCACCTGCACACCAAGGGATACGAGATCGACTACGAGCGCCGGTCTCTGAAAGCACCGAGCTGGGGTCGCGCCGTCCGTCTGGATCGGCTGGGCTACCCGGATGACGTGATCGAAGCGCGGTTAAAGCCGCATCGTGAGAACATCCGGTTCTTTCACATCGCCAACGCCCATCTGCCGTATCGCCCCAAGCGGTTTCCGCTGCTGGAGCTGGAGCAGCAGATCAAGCATACGATGCATCCCGCCCACAGCGCTGGGGAGGTCTGGGTGACCTTGCTGTTCTTCCTGATCACGCGCGTTGCCGGATTGACCGGCCCGGAGGCCGAGCAGGCGCGCTGCCGTCCGCTCTCCCCGGAGATGCGCATGGATGCGGCAAAGCTCGACCGGTACGATCAGCAGGTGCGCCTGATGGCGAAGAACGGCATTGAAACAGATACCCAGCTGCGCGCGTTCATCAGCGAGACACAAGAGCAGATCGCCGATCTTGAAGCGCAGCGGCAGGGCGTTCGCAACAAGCTCCGCAGAGCATCCGACCCGGAGGAAAGGGAGCATTTGAAGCAAAAGAGCAGCGCCATCACAGAGCAGCTGAAACCGCTCCGGAAGGAGCTGAAAACCGCAAGGGACATTGAGGCGCAGATCCCGGTCATGCAGCAGACCCTTGAGACAGAGCGGAAGATGGAAACCCAGGCGCTTCAACGGGAACGAAACCGCAGCCGGGAGCGCTGAAAAACATGTTAACGAGAACAAAATGAAAAAGGAGAAACACCATGCAAGCAATCTACATTCCCATTCAAAGCCTGCACCCCTTTGAGGGGCATCCCTACAAGGTGCAGGACAACGACGAAATGAATCGCCTCATCGAGAGCATCCAGGAGCAGGGCGTCCTCACGCCCCTGATCGTCCGCCCGTTGGAGGACACTGCAGCGGAATACGAGGTCATCTCCGGCCACCGGAGGCTCCGGGCAGCACAGAAGGCGGGGCTCAAAGAAGTCCCTGCCTTTATTCATGCCGTGGATCGCGATGAGGCCGCCATCCAGTTGGTGGACAGCAATCTCCATCGGGAGAACATTCTCCCCAGCGAAAAGGCGTTTGCCTATAAGCTGAAAATGAACGCGTTAGATCACAGAGGTAAAAGTTGTGGACAGGTTGGCCACAAGTCGCGCGATTTTGTTTCCGAGACCGAGAGCGGCAGACAGGTGCAGCGATACATCCGCCTGACCCATCTGCTGCCCGGTCTGCTGGATCTTGTGGACGAAGGCCGCATCGCCTTCACCGTCGGCGTGGAGCTGTCCTATCTCACGATTGAAGAACAGCGCATCGTGCTGGACACCATTGCGATGTACGACTGCACGCCGTCCTATTCGCAGGCCTGCCGGATGCACCGGGAGAGCGAAGCCGGCGGCGTGCGCAACCGCATTGAGGCGATTCTGGCAGAGGAAAAGCCCAACCAAAGGGAAAAGGTCAGCTTTCCATACGAGCAGCTGCGCCGGTATTTCCCGTCAGATTACACCCCAAAGCAAATGACCGAGTCGATCCTCCAGCTGCTCGAACGAGAGCGGCGCCGACGACTCGACCGCGGCGCAAGATGAGAGGGGAGGTGACGCCATGAAGAAAGTACAGATCCCTGTGAGCGAAAAGGCGAACCTCACTCTGGATGAGGCGGCGGCCTATTTTAACATCGGCACTGCTAAGCTCCGGGAGCTGACCAGCTCGGACGATTGCAGATTCGTCCTGTGGGTCGGCTCCAAGCGGCTCATCAAGCGTAAGGAGCTGGAAAACTATCTGTCCAAAGCATATTCCGTGTAAAAAATAAATTCATACATGTGCATCAGCGCCTGATATGTGGTATACTCAAAGCCACATATCAGGCGCTTTTCATTAAAGGAGGCATGAGATGTCAGAAAAGCGCAAGGATCACCGCGGGCGCATCCTGAAAAAAGGGGAGAGCCAGCGGAAAGATCGCACCTATCAATATCGTTATTTAGACCCCTTCGGCAAGCGCCGATACGTTTATGCAGAAACGCTGCAGGAATTACGTGAAAAGGAAGCCGAGATCCAGCGAGATCTGGCCGACGGCATCCGTACTGTGGACGGGGGAATGACCGTACTGGAGCTGATGGATCGGTATCTGTCACTGCAGCACGGCATCCGACCGAATACGGTGTCAAATCACAACTATGTCCGAAAGATCGTGGCGAAAGAGGTGTTCGGCCAGCGGCTGATCCGGGATATCGGAACCTCTGATGTAAAGCTGTGGTTCATCAAATTGAATCAGGAGGGCAAACGCTACAGCACGCTCCAAAGTCTGCGCGGCGTCCTGAAACCGGCCTTTGACATGGCGGTGGAGGAGGACATCCTGCGTAAGAACCCCTTTGCTTTTCCGCTCAGCCGTGTTGTTGCCAATGACACGGAGTCCCGCGAACCGCTGACGGACGAACAGGTGGACGACTTTTTCGCGTTTGTCCAAAACGGAAAAAGCAGCCGCAAGTATTATGATCAGCTGGTCATCCTGCTGGGCACCGGTCTGCGCGTCAGTGAGCTCTTCGGGCTCACGCTTGCGGATGTAGACTTCAAGCGTCGGCGCATTCGCGTGGACCGCCAGCTGCAGTATGACCGCAACGGCAGGCTCTATGTGCAGAAGCCCAAAACCGCCAGCGGCGAGCGGTATATCCCACTGCTCGATGACGCGGTGCTGGAGGCCTTCCGCCGCGTGGTGCAAAACCGCGGCAGACCCAAGGTGGAGACTGTGGTGGACGGCATTTCCGGGTTCCTGTTTATCGACAAAAACGGAAAGCCGAAGACCAACTACTCGCTGCAGCATGGACTGAAACGGATCGTAGAGCATTACAATGAAACCCATGATCCGATCACCCTCACACCCCATGTGCTGCGCCACACCTTCTGCACACGCATGGCGCAGGCGGGAATGCCCGTGAAGGAGCTGCAGTATCTGATGGGCCACGCGGACGTGGGCACGACGCTGAATATTTATACGCATCTGAGCTACGACGCGGCGGAAAAATCCATGCAGAAAATCCTGCTGAGCGGCTGAAAAACGCTACACCATTTTTACACCATTTCTGCAGAAATCTGTGAAGGGTTACAAAAGGTTGCATCAAACAGAAGTGAAAAAAGTCATTGATTTTCAACGGTTTTGGAGGGATATAAAGAGATGACGAAGATCCTATTTTTGTGCCACGGCAACATCTGCCGCTCACCGATGGCCGAGTTCATCCTCAAGGACCTCGTCCGGCATGCGGGACTGGAGCGGCGGTTTGAGATCGCCTCGGCCGCGACGAGCCGGGAGGAGATCGGCAACGACATGTATCCGCCCGCGAAGCGGTGCCTGCGCGCGCACGGCGTGCCGTTTTCGCCGCGCGCGGCCAGACAGGTGACGCCGCGGGACTACGACGACTGGGATCTGCTGATCATCATGGACGATCTCAACCGCCGGAACTTAAACCGCATCATCCCCGATGACCCGGAGGGGAAGGTGCACACACTTCTGAGCTACACCGGCCATGACGCCGTGATCCCCGACCCGTGGTACACGGACGATTTCGAGTCCGCCTACCGCGACATCCTGAGAGGCTGCAAAGCGCTGTTCGAGGCTGTAACATGAAAAACCGGAAACCCATCGCGGGTTTCCGGTTTTCTGTCTGAGACCGCGCTCCCCCCCATGCGCAAATGCCGGCGGATCCTGTTCCCGGGGATTGGAACGTTCGGACCGAAAAAAGTCTTTCCTTCCCGCCGTTTTCCTGCTACAATTCAGGTGAGAGGAAAGCCCGATCAACGCACTGAGAAAGGAGATGTCATCGGATGAAAAACATCGTGACGGTCAGCAGAGAATACGGAAGCGGAGGCTACGACGTCGGCCGTCTGGTTGCGGAAAAGATGCACTACGAGTTCTATGACAAGGAACTGATCGCGCATATCGCGGACAAGTTTATGATCTCAGAATCCTATGTCGCCGCGACCGAGGACAAGGAAATTCGTCAGAGAAAGAACATCTTCCATGAGGTTTTCCCGGTTCTCGCGAGATCGGAAAACGAAGACGCCGACTACATCTTTCGCGAGCAGGGCAAGTTTATCGTCCAGCTTGTCGAAAAGGGGAATTGCGTGATCGCCGGACGGCGGGCAGACTACTATCTGAAGGATCATCCGAATGCGCTGCACGTGTTCTTCTATGCCGATCAGGACTTCAAGGCGGAGCGTGTCTGCCGTTTGGAGGGCTGCAGCGAGGAAGAGGCCCTGAAGAGGATCAGCGACGTGGACAAGCGCAGAAGGACCAGCTACGAGTATGTCACCGGCAGGAAATGGGCGCAGCGAAGCAACTATGACCTCATGCTCTGCACGTCGGCGCTCGGACTGGAGAAGTGCGCGGAGCTGATTGCGAGCCTGCTGGGCTGACGGCGATCATACGTCCCGGTCAGCGGATCAGCAGTACAACATCATAAAGAACTGCACCCCACTTTTCTTGCGGGGTGCAGTTTCTTTTGTCAGGAATCATTCCAGCGCATCGACAGATGCAAAGTAAAGCTCCGGCGAGCCGTCCGAGGGCATGAGGAAGCCCGTGCGGGGGCTGAGGGAGAAGTTCACGAGCGTGGGGCCGTCCTGCAGGCAGGAGCGCTTGAACTGCTGGCTGAACAGGCGCTTGCAGTAGCTGCGCAGCCACTTCTTGAGCGTCTCGTGGTCAAACTCGTCGCCGTAGGCGATGTCGGCCAGACGCAGCACCTTGCCGGGCGCGAAGCCCTGCTCCACGAGGTAGTAGAGGAAGAAGTCCTGCAGATTGTAGGGGCCGACGGACTCCTCGCTCTTCTGCGCGATCTCGCCGTTGCGGGTCGGGGGCAGAAGCTCGGGGGAGACAGGCGTGTCAAGCACGTCGAAGAGGGCGTCCGCGAGCACCTTGTCGTCGGTCGTCTCGGCGACGTAGCGCACGACCATCTGCACCATCGTCTTGGTGGAGCCGGCGTTCACATCGTACATGGAGATGTGATCGCCGTTGTACGTGCACCAGCCGTCGGCGAACTCGCTCATATCCTCGGTGCCGACGTGAATGCCGCCGTCGGCAAAGCCGTTGGCAATGTCCATCAGGATCTGGGTGCGCTCGCGCGCCTGCGCGTTTTCGTAAACCACGTTGCGGTTCTCGGGATCGTGGTCAATGTCCTTGAAGTGCTGCATGACGCTCTCGCCGATGTCAATCACGCGTACCGTTGCGCCGAGCTGCTCGGAGACGATGATCGCGTTCGACTTCGTGCGGTCGGTCGTGCCGAAGCAGGGCATGGTCACGGCGGTGACGGTGTCCTTCGGCAGACCCATCATCTTCGCGGCCTCGGCGCAGATGATGACGGCGAGCGTGGAGTCCACGCCGCCGGAGATGCCGACGACGGAGTGCTTCAGGTTCGCGTACTGCATGCGGCGCACAAGGGCGCTGGCCTGCATGTGCAGCAGGCGCTTTGCCGCCGCGTGGTAGTCCTTCTCGTCCGCCGGACGGTAGGGATACTTGCCGAACGGGCGGGTGAGGGTCGTCTCGGCGAGCTCCTCGCCCCAGCCAAGCTCGGTGTATTCGCAGGCGCAGCCCTCGAAGCTCTTCGCCTTGCGGCGGGCGGCGACCATCAGCTCAATGTCGAGCTCGGTGGAGACATAGGTGCAGCCGTCTTCCTTGCAGGCGAGGATGCGGCCGAGCTCCGTCACGGCGCAGAGGCCGGAGTAGGTCGCGTCGGTGCTGCTCTCGCCGAAGCCGGGGGCGGCCATGACGTAACCCGCCATCAGGCGGCGGCTCTGCTCCTTGATGGAGGCGGGCATCACGCCGGCGGAATACATGCTCATCTGGAAGCCCGAAAGCTGCGCGATCACGGTCGCGCCGGCGAGGGCGTGCGCCGCGGCGGGAGCCACGGGGGCGTCCGCGTCCGCGCCGATCTGCGCCGCGACCTTGAGGTCGGGCATCACGTTGGAGTCAAACAGCAGCTTCGAGCCGAAGAGCACCGGCTCGTCGAAGAGGTAGAGCTCCGTCACGCAGTCGCAGCCGGCGGTGAAGTGCTTGTCGCTCACGTTCTCGGCGGGGACGAGGCCGAGCACGCTGCCGTCGGAGATCGCGGCGGCGCAGTCATAGACCTTCGCGCCCTTCTCCACGGGCAGACCCACGAAGATCAGCATATCCATGCCGGTGGAGGCGTCCGCCACCTGCTCGAGCGCGGCGAGCGCGCCGCGCAGCAGCGTGTTCTGGTAGAACAGGTCGCCGCAGGTCGCGCCCGTGAGACTCAGCTCCGGGAACACGAGGACCTTCACGCCCTCCTTGTCAGCCTTTTTCATGACCTCGATGATCTGCTCTGCGTTGTACATGGGGTCGGCCGGGCGCAGCATCGGCGCTGCCGCGGCAACTTTCAGGAATCCGTCTTTCATAAAGCGTTCACTCTTTTCTATTTAGATTCTTCAAATTGTACCAATTGCGAATCAAAGTACCGCAGCACCGCGGCGCGCGTCACCACGAAGCTGTCCGCCGGGATCGTGACGGTGACGGTGTCTCCCGTCACTTCGGCCGTGGCCTCGGGGTCGACGAGCGCGAGCACCGTGTCGTTGAGCTCAGAAGCGAGCTCGTCGAGGTGCTGCGCGTAGTATGCCCCGTCGTGCGGCGGGACATAGCCCTTGATCGGCTCGCGCCCGGTGGAGAAGGCATAGACCAGAAACAGGATGAAGATCAGCAGCACCAGTCCGCTGCCGAAGGGGCGCAGCCAGTGCACGATCTGAAATCCCGGGTGTTCGGGCTCCTCCCGTTCCGGGGGCGTGGGCAGAACCTGCGGCATAGCTTAGAAAACGATGCGGCTCGCGATGTAGCTCTCGAGCTCGTCCATGGGGATGCGCTCCTGCTGCATCGTGTCGCGGTCGCGGACGGTCACGCAGCCGTCGGTCTCGCTGTCAAAGTCGAACGTCACGCAAAACGGCGTTCCGATCTCGTCCTGACGGCGATAGCGCTTGCCGATGGAGCCGGCCTCGTCATAGTCGCACATAAACTGCTTCTGCAGCTTGTGGTAGAGCTCGGTCGCGGGGCCGGAGAGCTTTTTGGAGAGCGGCAGCACCGCGCACTTGAACGGCGCGAGCGCGGGGTGGAAATGCATCACGACGCGCGTGTCGTTCTTCGCCTCGTCCACGACCTCCTCGTCGTACGCCTCGCACAGGAACGCGAGCGTCACGCGGTCCGCGCCGAGGGAGGGCTCGATGACGTAGGGTACATAGTGTGCGTTCTTCTCCTGATCGAAGTAATCGAGATCCTGACCGGAGTGCTCGATGTGCTGCGTCAGGTCGTAGTTCGTGCGGTCGGCCACGCCCCAGAGCTCGCCCCAGCCGAACGGGAAGAGGTACTCAAAGTCGGTCGTCGCCTTGGAGTAGAAGCTCAGCTCCTCCGGCTCGTGGTCGCGCAGACGGAGGTTGTCGTCGGACATGTTCAGCTCCTGCAGCCACTTGTGGCAGAACTCGCGCCAGTACTGGAACCACTCGAGATCGGTGTCCGGCTCGCAGAAGAACTCGAGCTCCATCTGCTCAAACTCGCGGATGCGGAAGATGAAGTTGCCCGGCGTGATCTCGTTGCGGAAGCTCTTGCCGATCTGGCAGACGCCGAACGGGATCTTCCGGCGCGTGGTGCGCTGGATGTTCTTGAAGTTGACGAAGATGCCCTGCGCCGTCTCGGGGCGGAGATAGACCTCAGACGCCGTGTCCTCGGTCACGCCCTGATGGGTCTTGAACATCAGGTTAAACTTGCGGATATCGGTAAAATCGCTCTTGCCGCACACGGGGCAGGCAACGCCCTTTTCGCGGATGAAGGCGACCATGTCCTCGTTCGTCATGGCCTCCACGTTCACGGAGGGGTCGTTGGCCTTGGCCCATTCCTCAATGAGCTTGTCCGCGCGGTGCCGGGCGTGGCAGCCCTTGCAGTCGATCAGCGGATCGTTGAAGGTCGTCACGTGGCCGGAGGCCACCCAGACCTGCGGGTTCATGAGGATGGCGGAGTCGAGACCCACGTTGTAGGGGTTTTCCTGCACAAACTTCTTCCACCACGCGCGCTTGACGTTGTTCTTCAGCTCCACGCCGAGCGGGCCGTAGTCCCAGGAGTTTGCAAGGCCGCCGTAGATCTCGGAGCCCGGGTAAACAAAGCCCCGTCCCTTGCACAGCGCCACGATCTTGTCCATGGTTTTTTCGGTGTTTTTCATGCGTTTCCTCCTTGCCCCACTAATGGATATAGTGGAAGCGAAAATGTTCTCATATTTTGAGACACTATATTATAGCACCATGCCATACCCAAAGCAAGCTGTGTCAGAAGGTTGTCAGAGTTATAAAAAACCTCTTGACATTCCAGTCTGTCGATGATAGACTGTACTCAGTCGGTTAGTAATAGACTGAAAAGGAGGCATTCTCATGGAAACCAAACGACTTGGCGCGATCGAAACGCGCTTTGCCGAGCTCATCTGGGCCAACGCGCCGCTCTCCTCGCCGGAGCTGGTGCGGCTCTGCGCCGAGGCGCTCGGCTGGAAGAAATCCACGACCTATACCGTCCTCAAAAAGCTCTGCGACCGGGGCCTCTTCGTCAACGACCACGGCACGGTGCGCGTGCTCGTCACGCGCGCGGAATATGACAGCATGCAGAGCACGCAGTTTGTCAACGAGGCCTTCTCCGGCTCGCTGCCGGCGTTCCTCTCAGCCTTCGCCGCAGGCAAGAAGCTCACGCCGCCGGAGGTGGATGAGCTGCAGCGCATGATCGATTCCTACCGGGAGGAGGGTTGACCATGGAGCAGCTGTTTTTGCAGCTGGCGCGCATGGGGCTCTATGGAAGCGCTCTGGTGCTGGTTGTGATCGTGCTGCGCTCGCTGCTGAAAAACGCGCCGAAGCGCCTTGTCTGCCTGCTCTGGGCGTTGGTGGCGTTCCGCCTCGTCTGCCCGGTGCAGATCCAGTGGCGCGCGAGCCTCATGCCCCCGCCGGAGACGGTCGTGCAGACCGTGCAGGAGATGCCGAACATCCTCCTTCCGGCGCAGGAAGCCCCGACCATTACGCCGGAGCAGACCGTGCCCGCGGCGCCGGCAGCCCCGACGCCCGCCGCGCCGGATCTCACCGCCGTTTTAAGCCGCGTCTGGCTCGCGGGTATGATCGCCGTGCTCCTCTGGGCGGCGGTGAGCGACCTGCGCCTGCGCCGCCGTCTGCGCGCCTCCGTGCGCATGGCAAACGGCGTCTGGCTCTGCGATGAGATCGACACGCCCTTCGTCCTCGGTCTCTTCTCCCCGCGCATCTATCTCCCGTACGGCTGGGACGATGCGCAGAACGTCTATATCCTCGCGCACGAGCGCGCGCACATCGTCCGGGGCGACAACTGGTGGAAGCTCATCGGCTGGCTGCTCCTCGCCGTCTATTGGTTCCACCCGCTGATGTGGCTGGCGTATGTGCTCTTCTGCCGCGATCTGGAGCTCGCGTGCGACGAGCACGCCGTCCGCGGCCTCGACCGCGAGGGCAGAGCCGCCTATTCGCAGGCGCTGCTCGACTGCAGCAGCCCGCGCGGCACCGCCTTCACGTTTCCCGTCGCCTTCGGCGAGATCGGCGTGAAACCCCGCATTCGTGCCGTGCTGAACTATAAAAAGCCCGCCTTCTGGCTCGTCCTCGCCGCCGTCCTCGCGCTGATCGCCGTCGCGGTCTTCTTCCTCACCGACCGCCCGGCGGCGGAGCCCCTGCCCGAACTCACGTTCCGGGAGGTAGACGAGCTACCGGCGGTCTACGCCGATCACGTTGAGGCCCTGATGGATGCGGAGATTGACTCGATCATGACCGGCCCGGACGCGGAGCAGATGCTCTCCGCCGAGCGGGCGGACGCCTTCTCAGGTCATGCGCGGTTTGACGCCGACGGCGCCTTCCGCGGCGTCACGCTGGAATGGGATGATCACAGCCGCCGCGGCTCCTATATGGTGTTTCTGGAGAAGACGACGCTCCTGCCGACGTCCTTGCCCGTCATCGGCGACGCCTTCACCGAGACCTGCACTGTGCGCGGCGTGCCCGTGGACGCCCAGCGCTGCGAGTGGAACGGGGGCATCTGGCTCATGGCGGACTTCGTTCGTCAGTACGAAGGGGAGAGCCCCGTCGCTGTCCACGCGACCGTCGGCTGCAGTCCGCGTGAAGGGCAGAGGGAAGCCGACAGCATCCGCAGACTCTATGAGATCGTCGACAGCTTCTTAAATCCCGAAAACAAGCTCTCGCTCGAGGAGATCTCCGCGACCTTCGCCCAAAAGGACGAGATGATGGAGTTTCTCCGCTACGCCTCCGTCGAGCAGCTCATCAACGCCTTCCCAAAGACCGACGGTGCCTATACCGAAACGCTGATCGCCAAGCTCGCCGAGGCTGCGCGCGAGGGTTATGAAGGCGTGATGGCGCAGATCGACGAGAGCAGCCTCACCGCCGAGCAGAAGGCGCAGCTGAAGACCTTCGTGGACGACGCACTCAGCGACCGCACGGATCTAAAGAATCTCGACCCGAGCGGCCCGGAATACGCGGCGGCGGACTATCTCACGCGCCTTGCGCACGTGACCATGCTGTATGAGACCGACGATCTGCGCGCCAATACGGTCGCCAGTTTGAAAGAAAAGGATCGCGCCGCGATCCCGGTGGACGGCGTGCGCTTCACGCCGCTGATCGACGGGGACGTCCACCCCGAGCCGCTGCAGATTCAGGACCGCATGGACGCGGTGATCGACCGCGCGGAATTTATGCGCCAGCAGAACCTCTGGCAGCGCATGTACCGGGAGGATTTTCAGATCGGCTACACCGTCGAGAGCACGCAGCAGGCGGGCGATTTTGCCCTCGTCACGCTCTATCGCGGCGTCACCTTCCGCTATGCCGGAAACGATGAGGACTCCGGCATGGGCGACCTCATGAACGTCACGCTCTGGCGCTCCGGCGGCGTCTGGCTCGTGATGGATGTGAGCGCGTGGGACATGCCGCCGGGCGCGGATCTTGCCGCCGATACCGAACAGATGCGGCAGTGGCTCTCGCTCTCCGAGGCGGAGCGGGAAGCGCTCGGAACCACCGTGTCCGTCGGCTCGGCGGTGATGGCGGAGTGCGCCATCGTAAACCAGAGTCTTGCCAGAACCGCGTTCAATCTCCGCGCCGAGCGCGGACAGCTGAAGGTAAAGCTAGACGAGGCCGCCACGGTGCGGCTGTATGACACCGCGAAAGGAACAACGCCCGTGCAGGAACTCGCGGTGGAAAACCCCGGGGGCAGCGTCGTCTTCCGCGATCTCGATCGCAGCGCGCAGTACTATATCGAACTCGAACTGCCGCAGGCTGCGCCGGACGTCTCGTCCGTCACGCTGCGCATCTCCCGCTGAGAAAGAAGAAGCCCCATGAAAAAGCCAATCCTCGCCGCGCTGCTCGTGTGTCTGCTGCTCACCGGCTGCGGCCATGTGACCGTGCGCGAGGAGCCAACGCCGGAGCGCACGCCCGTTGTGACGCCGTGTCCAACACCTGCGCCGACTCCCACGCCGCGCCCGATCCCGACGCCGACTCCCGCACCCGCACCCACGCCGACGCCGGAACTTCCGGACGACGCGCTTGTGAACGTGCAGGATTATATCCCCTCGGTCTTCGTCGATCTGCGCTATGCCACGACGAATAATTTCACCGGGCAGGTGATCTATGATTTCACCACGGCGCAGCTGCGCTGCGGCACGGTCAAAAAGCTCGCCCTCGCCGCAGACGCCCTCGCGCAGCAGGGTTACGCGCTCCTGATCTGGGACGCCTGCCGCCCGGTCTCGGCGCAATTCCGTCTCTGGGCCGTCTGCCCAAACAGTACCTATGTCGCGAACCCCAACACCGGCTGCTCCCGCCACAGCCGCGGCAATACGGTCGACATCACGCTCGTCACGCTCTCGGGCGAGGCGGTGGAAATGCCCTCCGGCTTCGACGAATTCTCCGCCCTCGCCGACCGGGACTATTCCGACGTCTCCGAGGCAGCCGCCGAGCACGCCCGCCTCTTAGAGCAGGCCATGACCGACGCGGGCTTCGTGCCGTATTACGGCGAATGGTGGCACTATAGTGACAGTGTACAGTATGATGTGGTCAGCTGAATGAATTAGGAATGAGGAATGAAAACACGGGCAATTCCTAATTCCTAACTCCTAATTCTTTTCTTTTTGTGCCGGTTGTGCTAAACTGTTCCCATCGAAAAACAAAGGAGATGTTACCATGTCCATTCTCATCGGCGCGAAGGGCGTCGCTGAAATGATTGTTACTGAGGATAAAACCGCCGCCGCCATCGGCTCCGGCAGCGTCAAGGTGTTTGCAACGCCGTGGATGATCGCCATGATGGAGCTGTCGGCCTGCAGCGCGCTCGCGCCCTATTATGAAGAGGGCCAGAGCAGCGTCGGCACGCATCTCGACGTCAGCCATGACGCCGCCACCCCCGTCGGCATGAAGGTGCACGCCGAGGCCGAGGTCATCGAGGTCGACCGCCGCAGAATCGTCCTCTCCGTCGCGGCCTATGACGAAATGGGCCTCATCGGAAAAGGCAGGCACGAGCGCTTCCTGATCGACGCTGAAAAGTTCATCGCCAAGGCAGAGAGCAAGGGCAAGTAAGCCAGATCGCTCCGTAGGGGTCGGCGTCCTTGACGACCCGCTGTGTAATATACATCCGCACTGAAATAGAAGACGTAGGGGAGGGGCTTGCCCCTCCCGCGCAGAACCAAAGGAAGACAAGATGAAAGCGAGGCGAATTGGTACACTCAGCGAATTCGCCTCACTTCTGTTTCTCATCTGTTCCGCGGCACGCCGGGAGGGGCAAGCCTCTCCCCTACGGCAGAACCAGCCGCGCAGAATGCACCAATCATAATGCCAATCCCGGGCGAATGTTGTCGGCACGTAAGTCTGCTGTAGGAGCGACCTTAGGTCGCCCGCCTGTACCTGTACGTTAAGCAGCATCCCACAGGCGGGCGCGAAGCCCCCCGCCCTTGGACTTTAAGAAAAAGCGCAGAAATCTTCCGCACCCCTTTGCTTGTTGCGTGTGAGTTTGTTTTTGTGTTTGGGTTTGTTTTTGTATTTGGTATGCGTTCGTATACGTTCGTATGCGTTCGCATCACATATGGGCAATATTCACGACGGGGAGTTGACGCGTTCTTCTTCCTGTCGTGAATTTTTCACAAAACCCTCTTTCTTTTTTGTTCTGTATGCGTTATAATGAACACAGATTCCCCGAAAGGAGTGAAACCCATGAAGTTCACATTCACCGAAAAGAAGATGGAGGCCTCTGAGAATCTGCGTGCTTATGCGGAGAAGAAGGCCGGCAAGATTGATCGTCTCTTCAGAAACGAGAGTGAAGCCTTTGTCACCTTCAGCACGGAGCGCGGCCGTTTCCTGGTGGAGCTGACCATCAAGAACAACGGCACCTACTTCCGCGCGCACGAGCTCACGAGCGACATGTACGCGTCTGTGGACAGCGCCGTGGCGACCATTGAGCGTCAGATCCGCAAGAACAAGACCCGTCTGGCCAAGAAGCTGCGCGAGGGCGCGGAGCGCGAGGTAGAGGCCTTGCCTGTCGCGTCTGAGGACGATGCGGAGCCCGAGCAGTTCGAGATCGTCCGCCGCAAGCAGTTTGCCATCAAGCCCATGAGCGTGGAGGAAGCGATCCTGCAGATGAACCTGCTGGAGCATGAGTTCTTCGTCTTCCGCGACAGCGAGAATGACGAGGCGTTCAGCGTCGTCTATGTCCGCAAGCAGGGCGGCTACGGCCTGATTTCCGACGAGGCGGAATAAAATTTAAAAATACAATGGCGCTGCCAACCGGCAGCGCCTTTTTTATTTATTCTCCAAGTTTTTTGTCCTTCTCAATAATCGCTTCCACCGCCTGCTGGACTGCGGTCTCGAAGCCGAGCTTTTTGAGCATGTGCACGCCCTCGATCGTCGTGCCGCCGGGGGAGCAGACCTGATCGCACAGGGCGATCGGGTGCTCGTCGCTCTCGCGGGTGAGCTTGGCGGCTCCAAGCGTCGCCTGCGCGGCGAGCTGCTCGGCAAGCGGGCGGGGAAGCCCCGCCTTCACGCCCGCGGAGGCGAGCGCGTCGATGTAGACGTGCACGAACGCGCCGGAGGCGCCGGCGAGCGCCATGAACGCCGCGAACAGATGCTCCGGCACGTCGAACACCTCGCCGACGGCGGAGAACATTTCCCGCACGATCTGAAGCTGCTCCTCTGTGGCAAACCTGCCGCCGCAGACGCCGCTCGCCGCCGCGCCCACGCGGGCGTTGATGTTCGGCATCACGCGCACGACGCCGACGCCCTCGGGAAGCTGCGCCTCATAATACGTCGTGGGCTTGCCCGCCGCGATCGTGACAAGGAGCTTGTCCTGCGTCATCTCCGGCGTCACCAGAGGCAGCACGTCCGGGAGCATCTGGGGCTTCACCGCGAGCACCACCACGTCCGCCATCTGCGCCACGGCCGCGGCGCTCTCGCAGGGGACAAGCCCGATCTCGTGCCAGAGCGCGAGCGTCTTGCCCTCCGAGCGGTTGAAGCCGCAGAGCGTATTGTCGGCAAAATTGCCGCTTGCCGCCATCCCGCGCAGGATGGCCGAGGCCATGTTTCCGAGTCCGATGAATCCGTATACCATGTCTGTTTGCTCCTTTCAGATGAGTCCGAAACCGATCACGCCGCTGATCACGCCAGCCGCTGCGCCGACGAGCACGTCGCGCTCAAAATGCACTGCCGAGGCCACGCGCAGCGCGCCGAGCACCGCGCCGAGCCCGATCAGCGCCCAGCCGATCCACGGCTCGAGATAACAAAAGCACGTTCCGATCACAAAGATCGAAAACACGTGGCGGCTCGGAAAGCTCCGCCCCGGCGTCTCGCGCGGCAGCAGCGGCTCGAGATCATAGACCTCAAACGGCCGCGGCAGATCCAGCACATGCCGCACCGCGCTCAAAAGCACAAACGGCACGCCGCACGTGAGCACAAGCCGCAGCGTCAGCTTCGGGTCAGAGAGCCCCGGGCGCCAGAGCACGCCATACGCAAACGCCGCCGCCGCGCTCAAAACACAGACGCCGTTGACCGCCTTCAGCGCAGGAATGCGGGAAGGGGAAGCGTGAAACCAGTCAGAAATTGATACAAGCTGCTGCTTTGTCATAAAGCCTCCAATAAGTGTGGAAGGTGGAGTGTGGAGTTTAAAAGTGCGTACCGCAATTGAAATCTGTCGGCGTCAGCCGACACCTCAACTCCAAACTCCACACTCCAAACTCCACACTGTCTGTATCCGAGATCCCGGTACAGGAACGTTACGATCTGCCCGCGGGTGCAGGCGCTCTCCGGCATGAAGTGCGCATCGTCCATGCCGTTGGTGATCTTCTCTGCCACGGCCCAGAGCACCGGGGCGCAGAAATAATCCTTCTCGGTAACGTCCGCAAACGGATTGTCCGTCTCCACGGCAGGCTTACCGGCCAGACGCCAGAGGAACGTGACGGTCTGCGCGCGGGTCACGGTGTTCTCCGGGGCAAAATGCGTCTCATCCACGCCGTTGGTCAGCTCGTTCTCCTCGGCCCAGAGTACCGCGCTGTAATAATAAGCGTCCGGGTCCTGCACGTCCGCGAAGGGCGACTCGGCCGTCTCCGGCGCGGGGCAGCCCGCGGCGCGCCAGAGGAAGGTGACCATCTGCGCGCGGGTGCAGGAATTTTCCGGGGCGAAGAGCGGCCCGTCGTCGCTCACGCCGGTGGTGATGCCGTTGGCCACCGCCCAGGTCACGCCCTCGGCGTAATAAATGTCCGCGCTCACGTCGACGAAGGGGTTGTGCTTCTCGCTGCGGGTGGCGGGGATGGTCTCTTCATGCGTCTCGCCGCAGACGGGGCAGACGTAATGCCGCGTGCCGTCCGTGTCCTTCGTGGCGAGGGGGCTGGTGTATCCGCCGCTCCATGTGTGCGTGATCGCGTTTTCCGCAAAGTCGCCGAGCCGGGGGAAGCCCCAGCCGTAATTGACGGCCTGGCCCGCGTAGCCGAGATCCTCGCGGTGGGCGCGAAGGTTATTATAGATCTGCGCCGGAGAGAAATCCTCACACAGCAACATGTCCGCCGCGATCGCCGTCACGTGCGGGGCGGCAAAGGAGGTGCCGCGGTCGGTTTTCAGCGCGCCGCCGAGCGTGATCATTTTCAGCCCGCTGCCGGGGGCGGCGAAGTCCACGCTGCTGCCGTAGTTGGAGAAGCTCTCGATGTTGAGCGTGCTGTTCACGGCGGCGACCGAGATCGTCGTCTCATAGCTCGCAGGGTAGCAGGTGTTCGCGTCCGCGCCGCGGTTGCCGGCGGCGCAGACCACCGGGATGCCGTATGCCTTCAAGCGGTCGAGCATGTCGTTGAGGAAGGTGTAGCTGCTGTCGGCTTTCTCCCAGCCGAGGCTCATGTTGATGATGTCCGCGCCGTGCTCCATGGCATACTGCAGCGCGGCCAGAATCCGCGTGCGCGAGGCAGAGCCGGAATCGTCAAACACGCGCAGCACCATGAGCTCCGTCCTCTCCGGCAGGAGATCGCACAGCAGCGAGGTGACCATCGTGCCGTGCCCCGCGGCAGCGCCGGAGGTGATGTCGGTGAGATCGCTGGTCGCGTTCACAAAGTCATAGCTCTTCGGCGAGAGGGGACGCTCTGTAAAGAGCGGCACGGTCATGTCCGCGCCCGTGTCCAGCACGGCGACGGTCACATGGCGGTCCTTCAGATGCGCGGAGATCTGCTCGTTGTTGCGAAACTGCTCCAGCCCCATCTCGGCCGCGCCCCAGCTGCGCGCGGTGTAGGTGAGGGAGGGCGCCGGCGTCTCGGTCGGGTCGGGGTCCACGTCGTTCGTGCCGCCGTCGAGCACGCGCGCGCCGGTCTCCGGCGTGTCGAGCCATGCCCGGTCTGAGCCGAAGCGCTCCACGGCGGCGAGGGCTTCCGCATCGCTGTCATATTCCAGCACGAACATGCCGAGATCGGCATAGTGCAGCACGCGCTTCGCGCCGCTGAAATCCTCCGCCGCGTCGGAGCGCAGCAGCACGCGCACCGGTTCCCTCGCCTTTCTCAGCGAGAGAATGCCGGCCTTCGGCGCGAGCGCCGCGGCGAGCTCCTCCGGGGAGGAGACTTCGATGTATGGTTTCGCCGCAAAGGCGCTGCCCGTCAGGCTCAGCACCAGTGCAAGCGTGAGAAAAATGGTCCAAAGTCTGCGTTTCATTTGCTTCTCCTTGTTCAGTCCTCCGCCCTCGGCAGATAGCGGAGATTGCGGTCCACATCGCCTTCGATCCCATCGACCGAGCCGGTGTAGGTGTACTGCCAGTAGGTGTGCGCATAGTACCAGTCGTCGGCCACGTCGTCCGCCGTGAGCCAGAGCTCCGCCCCGGCGAGCTTGCCGAGGTCGTAGTCATAGCAGCCCTGCCAGCGGTTGAAGTAGACGCCCGGGGTGTACCCCTCGGTGCGGATCTCGCTGCAGAAGGCCTGCGCAAAGGCGGTCATCTGCTCGCCGAGAATGCCGTCCGTGCGGGCGGGGGCCTCGCCGATCGTCTCCCAGTCGAACATGAGCGGGAGCGTCACGTCATACCTCGCTGCGGCCTCCACGAGCCAGCGCGCCTCCTCCACGGCCTCATCCTTGGTCGTGGCCTGCGAGAAAAAGTAGAGCCCGATCTCGAGCCCCGCGTCCAGCGCGCCCCGGGCGTTGGCTGCAAAGTTCTGATCCATGTTGATGTAGCCGTCCGTGTAGCCGCGGTAGCCCGCGCGAATCATGGCGAAGTCCACGCCGTCGGCCTTCACGGCCTCCCAGTCGATCTCGCCCTGAAAATAGCTCACGTCCACGCCCTGCTGCGCCTGCACGGCGTCGCCCGTATAGCTTACCAGCTCGCCGTTGTCCGGCGTGTAGAAATCCGCCGCGGCGAGGGGGTTCACCTCGGCGCCCTTCCACGGGTAGACCCATACGAGGGACGAGCCGTTGTGCACCTCCGCCATGCCCGCGTGCGGGTCGCGCTCGCGGCAGCCGGCGAGGCTGAGCAGACAGGCCAGCAGAAGCAAGGCGGCGCCGGCATGTCGGAATCGGTTGAAAAATAGATAAAACTGTCTCATGAGCGCAGTATACCATAATTAAATAGGATGTGCAAACCGGCGCGGACGCTTGACAATTGCCGCGCCGGTGATATAATTGCGCTGTTTTTCAGAAAAGGGAGTTTTAACTATGAATCAGCGCAGCTCTCTCACGGCGCGGTATTCCGCCGTGCAGGGCTCTTTCTGGATGGGCTACTGCGTCACGATCAGCTTTGCGGCCGTGTATCTGCAGGGGCTCGGCTATTCCAACGCGTCGCTCGGCCTCATTCTGGCCGTCGGCAATCTCCTCGGCGCGCTGCTCGGCCCCGAGGTCTCCGCGCGCATCGACCGCAGCGAGCGGCTCTCGGCGTGGGGTTTTGTCTGGCCGTGGCTGCTGATCGAGGCGGTGTTTTTGCTCGCCCTCATCGCCGTGCCGGTCAGGGGCGCGGTCACCAGCGCGGCCTTCGCGCTCTATGTGGCGTTTTCCGTCTCGCTCAATTCGATCAACCTCAAGCTCTTCGTCGACTGCGTGCACGGCGGGCAGGGCGTGGACTACGGCGTGGCCCGCAGCATGGGCTCGGCGGCGTTCGTGCTCGCGTCGCTCGTGCTGGGCGTGCTCGTCAAGCGCCTCGGCGTGCACCTTCTGCCGTGGGCGGGGCTCGTGATGGTCGCGCTGCAAGGGGCGGCGCATCTGCTGCTCCGCCGGGGCTATGCCCCCGCCGCCGTCCGCGGCGGGCAGAGCGAGCACCGGGGCCGCACCATGCTCGCCTTCCTGCGCGAAAACCCGCGCTTTTCCGTGCTGCTGCTCGGCGCCGCGCTCATCTTCTTCGGGCACAATACCTGCACGAACTTTCTCATCAACGTCACGCGTCAGGTCGGCGGCGATGAGAGCACGCTCGGCGCGCTCAACGGCTTCATGGCGGCGGTGGAGATCCCGGTCATGTTCTTCTTCGGCCGCATCCGCGGCGGGCGCAAGAGCGTAACGCTTCTGCGGCTGTCGCTGCTGTTCTTCGCCGCCAAGGCGGCGGCAATCCCGCTTGCCTCGTCCGTGCCGCTGCTCTTCGGCGCGTTTTTGCTGCAGGCGCCGTCCTTCGCGCTCTATACCGCGGTCATCGTCGACTACGTGGCCGAGACCGTCCCCTTTGAGGACAGCGCCAAGGCGCAGAGCCTCGCCTTCAGCATGACCACCCTCGGCGCCGTGCTCGCAAGCCTCATCGCCGGCAAGCTCTACGATATCCTCACCGTCCCCCAGACACTATGGATCGGCGGCGCAGTCACCGTCACCGGCGTCCTGCTTGCCCTGCTTGGTTCAAAAGAATAAGAAACAGGCAGCACTCAAGAGAGCACTGCCTGTTTTCAATGCATCAAAATAGCCTCGCAGAGTTCGCGCCTCGGAAGGCGCGAAGAAATCAAATCGTTTTTCCGGCGACATGTGCGGCGGAAAAACTCCTTCGGGCTGGCGCGACGCCAGCCCCTCGCTTCGACCAAACCGGGCAGAGCCCGGTGCGATAAAAGCGAGTATCCCTCTCAAACTGTCGAAAAACGAGTTTTTCGACAGTTTGATTTTTTTATCCCCACAACGCCGTCAGCATCGGGATGATCTGCTTTTTCCGGCTCATCACGCGGGGGAGGAAGAGCGTGTTGTCGTGCGGCTCGATGGAGAACGCGCGGCTGATCGTGTCGTCGCTGCCGAGGTACACCAGCTGCGTGCCCTCGAGCAGCACGTCCGTGAGCATGAGGATGACCATGTCGTAGCGGTTGGTTTTGCGCAGGCTCGCCATCAGCTCCAGGAACTCCGCCTTGCGCTCTAAGAGCCGCGCGGAGTCCACGCAGGTGATCTGGCTCACGCCGAGCTTCTGCTCGGCGATGTGGAACTCCTTGAAGTCCGCGAGGAAGAGCTCCTCGGCGCTCTTGTCGTCCGAGCCGGAGGCGGAGAAGAGCTCCTTGCCGACCTCCTCGAGCGAGACCTTCGCAATGCGCGCCATGCGCTCTGCCATGTCGATATCGCGCTTTGTGCAGGTGGGGGACTTGAAGATGACCGTGTCGGAGAGGATCGCCGAGGCGATCAGTCCCGCCATGTTCGGGCTCGGCATCACGCCGTATTCCTGATACATGCCTGCGATGATCGTGTTCGTGCTGCCCACGGGCTCATTGCGCATGCGCACCGGCTGCGCGGTCTGGATGTCCGCGAGGCGGTGGTGGTCGATGATCTCAAGGATCTCCGCCTGATCCAGCCCGGGCACGGCCTGCGCGCGCTCGTTGTGATCCACGAGCACCACGCGCTTGCGGCGCGGCCGCAGCAGGTGATAGCGGCTGAGCGTGCCGACGACGCGGTCGTTCTCGTCGAGCACCGGGTAGCAGCGGTAGCGGCTTTTGAGCACCTCCTCGCGCACATCGTCGATGTAATCGTCCAGATGGAAGCTCACGAGCCCCTTCGTCTGGCACGCGCGGGTCACCGGGATCGCCTGATACACCAGGCGCGCGACCTTTGCCGCGTCAAACGGTGTGGAAATGACGCACGTGCGCCCAACGTGCTCGAGCCACTCGGGGCGCACGTCCGTCTGGCAGAGAATCAGGCACGAGACCTGATGGGCCAGCGCGCGGCGGATCATGTCCGGCTGGTCTCCGCAGATCACCACGTGGTCCTGCCCCTCGAAGAGCAGATTTTCAATGCTCTGCGGCACCGCGATCGAAACCGTGCCCGACACGGTGTCCACCGGGTCGCCCTCGCCCTGCACGCGCCCTTCGAGCACGCTCAGCAGGTTGAACAGCGGCAGATTCTCCACGTGGTTGTCCGTGATCGAGCGCATGTCGTAGCTTGCGATGTCGCCGGCGGAGAGCATGCCGTGCAGCTTTCCGTCCTCCGTCGTCACCGGCACGACGGAGATGCTCTGCTCGAGCATGATGCGCCATGCGCGGTCCATCGTCACGGAGGAGTCGAGCGCGGGCGGCGTGTCAAAATCCAGATCGCGCACCTGCGTGCGCACATTGGAGATCGCCACCGGCGGCTCAAAGCCAAAGCGGTCGAGCATGCGGCGCGTCTCGTCGTTGATGTGGTCGAGGTGCGCCGCCACATATTCGCGGTGTCCGAGCGCGTTCTGCAGCGCGGCATAGCTCATCGCCGCCACGATCGAGTCGGTGTCCGGGTTGCGGTGCCCTGTGACGTAAATTTCATTCATGAAGCCAGTGCTCCTTTTTACAGATTCAGGAAATGTTCACAAAAAGATTACATTTTCGTAACCATTATAGTGGATAAAGACCGCATGTCAAGAGCGTTCTGTAAACATTTCGTTTAAATTGCCAATTGTGGTTTCCATAATCCTTTGGTATAATGGGCAACGTTTTCAGAAAGGAGCTTTTATGCAAATTTTACGAATACAAAAACGAATCCTCAGCATTCTGCTGATTGCAGTTTTGTGCTTTGGCCTTCTGGCGGCGCTGGGCACCAGCGCGCAGGCGGCGGAGATCCTGCCGCAGGAGCTTTATCTGGAGCAGTCCCGCGGCGGCATCTGCACGATGACCTCGGCCGCGATGCTCCTGCGCTCCGCGCTGTATGTCAATGGCAGCAGCCATTGGAGTGAGATCGGCGAGCGTGAGGCGGCCAACGCCTGCTGGCTCTGGGGACAGGGGATCATGTATCAGTGGTCGTTTGAGACCGATTACGCCTCCATCAGCGTTGAGCGCACCGAGCTTTACGGCATCACCGCCGAGGAGCTCAAGGCGGTGCTGGACGCGCACCCCGAGGGCATCGAGTTCTACTGCGGCAATGTGCCGCACGCGGTGTTCCTCACGGACTATGAGGGCGACACGTTCTACTGCGCCGACCCCGCGCCGTATAACAGCTGCCGCCGCATCCCGCTCGCGGACAGCTGGAACGGCTACCGCCTCGGCGGCACGCAGGACGCGGTGCTCCGCAATGCCACGGCCTACTGGGCCATCACCGATATGGAGATCACCGCCGACATGGACGAGATCCCGCTCGACGCGATCCGCGCCGACGCGCTCAAGTCGCAGACCCGTCAGCTGATGGGCTCGGACAACGCCTGGATCACCGAGGCTCTGCTTCCGGCGAAGGAAGCCGCGCACTCGATAGACGGCGTCCTGCAGCCGGTGAGCGGCGCTCCGCTTCCGGCAAAGGAAACCGCACACCAGCCGAACGACGTGCAGCTTGCGATGTGTCAATAATAACGCCAAATCAAATGAAAGCCGCTCATCAGAGCGGCTTTCCGTCATAGGAGAACAGAAAATGGAACTGACCAGTGAACTGCAGGGGCAACTGCTTGACTGCATTTTGGATATGGGGCAGCTGCTGCTCGGCTGCGGCGCGGAGATCAGCCGCGTGGAGGACACGCTCTCGCGCATCGGCAGGGCCTACGGCGCCTCGGAGACGGATGTGTTCGTCATCACATCGATCATCAGCCTCACGATGGAGTTTCCCGGGCACGAGGCCGTCACGGAGACGCGCCGCATCGTCCGCGACGACGGCACGGATTTCTATCGCCTCGAGAAGCTCAACGCGCTCAGCCGCGCCGTCTGTGCCGAACCGCTGGAGATCGAAGAGCTGCGCGCGCGGATCGATGCGGTCGCCGCGGGGCGCAAGCCCTTCCGGGTGCAGCTCGTCGGCAGCGTGCTCGCCGCCGGGAGCTTCGCCGTGTTTTTCGGCGGCTCCGTCTGGGACGGGCTCGCGGCGGCGATTCTCGGCGCGCTCATCTGCCTGCTGCAGCTGCGGCTCGACCGCACGGAGATCAACACCGTCGCGCGCAACCTCCTCGTCTCATTTCTCATCGGCGTCGCGGCGGAGCTCCTGACAGTCGCGATCCCGGCGCTGCATATGGACAAGATCCTCATCGGCGATATCATGCTGCTCATCCCGGGCCTTGCCATGACGAACGCCGTGCGCAACATCCTCCTCGGCAACACGATCTCCGGTCTCGTGCGCCTGGCCGACAGCCTGCTCTGGGCGGGCTCGCTCGCCGGCGGCTTCATGGTCGCCATGCGCATCTGCGACATTCTGATGTGAGGAGGGGGAAGCTATGGATCTGAAAACCGCAATCATTCAGCTCGTCACGGCCTTCCTCGGCTCGATGGGCTTCTCGCTCCTATTCGGCATGCGCAGGGGTCATCTGCTCTGGGCGAGCCTCGGCGGCGTGTTCACGTGGGGGATCTATCTCGCCGTCGGCGCGCTGCTGCGCGAGGGGTTTCTGCCCTGCATCATGGCGGCGGGCTTCGCCGTGTTTTATGCCGAGGCGCTCGCGCACCTGCGCAAAACGCCGGCCACGATCTTCGTCGTCCCCGCGATCATCCCGCTCGTGCCCGGCAGCAGCCTCTATTACGCCATGGCCAGCGCCGTGCGCGGCAATTTACCCGATGCGCGGCACTACGGCTCGCAGACCATGCAGGCCGCCCTCGCCATCGCCGCCGGCATCAGCTTCGTCATCGCCCTGCGGCAGCTGCAGACGAAACGATAACAATCAAAAGAGAGTCTGCTTTTGCAGACTCTCTTTTTATCATGGTCATTCTCCCAAACTTGCGTACTCAAAAACGGTTCCGTCCGCGATGTGCTCCTGCGCGTCGTCCCATGTGAGCGTGAGCGCCTCGCCGTCGGCAAAGGTGATCGTGCCCTCGCCGTTTTCATATTCCACGGTCTCGGAATCGATCTCGCCCTGCTCGTTCCAGACGTAAGTGGTCTTCACGCAGTCGCTGTAAGTGACCGTGAGCGCATCGGGATCGAACTTGCCGCTCATGACCCATTCGGAGTTCTCGGCCGCGCTGCTGGCCCATGTGACGGTGATCTTTGCGCCGTCTGTGCCGTCGGGCTCGACCATCACAGAGGCACGGTCGTGTCCGTAAACGCCGATGAAGTTCATCACGGGGTTCTGTCCGTCGTCCGGCAGAGCCTCGGACCCCGCGCTCTGCGCTCCGTTCGTGCCGCAGGCGCAGAGTGAAATGACCAAAATCAGCGCCGCAGCCAGACAAAGTGTTCTTTTCATGTAAACCGACTCCTTTCAAGATCATGCCAAAAAACATGGCCGCCCCAACGGTCCGTTTGGAAACAGAATACCACTCCGCATCGTCGAATACAAGTACCGGGGCGCGATTTTTCAGAATTCTGAAAATGTCGGAAAACCCTGTGAAATCATTGAGCTGTGAAACGAATTGTGTTATAATCATAATTGGTCGATTATACACTGTATTCCCAGATCAATCCTGATGCAGGTAGAAAGGAACAAAACGATTATGGATATTCGCAAGGAACTGACGGGCGACCGCCTGAATATGGCCGTGATCGGGCGGCTCGATACCACCACCGCGCCGGAGCTCGACGCCGCGCTCAAGGAGGCGCTCCCGGGCGTAAAGGAGCTCGTGCTCGATTTCAGCGCGATGGATTACATCTCCTCGGCGGGTCTGCGCGTGCTGCTCTCCACGCAGAAGCTCATGAGCAAGCAGGGAAGCATGGTGCTCACCGGCGTGAACGAGGGCGTCATGGAGGTCTTTGAGATCACGGGCTTCTCCGGCATTCTCACGATCGAATAAGGCATGGCACAGACCTTTGACGTAGACCTCCTGCACATTGCCGCTGTCAGTGAGGCGCTGCGCGAGGCGCTCCGGGCCGAGCGGGCCACCGACAGGGAAATTCGCCAGACGCTGCTGCTTGTGGAGGAGATCACGGTCAAGTTCTCCGAATGTATGCCGGGCGCGCCGGTCACGGCGCGCGTGCAGCGCAGCTTCGGCAAGCTCAGCGTCTCGCTCTCCGCCGCGGGGCCGGAGCACAATCCCATTCTGGAGACGCAGAACTGGTCTGCCGGCTCCGAGGACTATTACCGCACGATGATTCTCCGCGCGCACAAGCATCTTTTGAACTATCACCGCGTGGAAGGAAGGAACGTGGTCACCATCCACGTCCACACGGAGGAGAAGAAGTATATCGTCTACTCCTTCGTCGCGCTCCTCGCCGGTCTGGTGATCGGTCTGCTGATGCATGTGCTTTTCCCGGCCGACACCGTTGAGTGGCTGGAGGCGAACGTGTTCAGCCTCATCGAGCAGATCTTCATGAACGCGATGGCGGCCATGGTCGTCCCGGCGGTGTTCTGCGCCGTGGTCGACAGCATCACCGGCCTGTCGAGCCTCACGGACACCGGGCGCATGGGCGGACGGATCATGCGGCTGTATTCGCTCACGACGGCGCTTGCAATCCTCGTGGCCTTTGCGCTTGCACTGCCGGTGTTCACGCATCTGCTGCCGGACGGCATTCTTCTGGGCGCAACGAACGACGCGTTTTTCGACGCGCCCGGCCTGCGCGAGTTCATTTTGTCTCTCGTGCCGGTCCATCTCGTCGAGCCCATTCTCAGCAACAATATGCCGCAGGTGCTGCTTCTGGCCGTGGTCACCGGCGTCGCCATGGGCATCGTGGGCGAAAAGTCAGAGCCGCTGCGCCGCCTCATCGCCGCGCTCAATCAGGTCTTTCAGACGATCGTCGCGATCATCGCGCTCGTCGTGCCGCTGCTCACGTTCATCGCCACGGCGAGTCTCGCTGCGCGCTTTGCCTTCCGACCGCTGCCGATGATTCTGCTGCTGGGTCTGGTGGAGCTCGCCGGCTGCACGATCATGTTCCTGATCTACAATCTCATGATCCGCGTCTTCGGCGGCGTGAAATCGGGCCCCTATGCGCGCAAGACCCTCCGGTTCTTCCGCCGGGTCAATCCGCGGGCCAGCAGCGGGGAATATCTGCCCAAGGTCGTGGGCCTGTGCACCAACCAGCTCGGCGTGTCCGAGCGCGTGGCGTCGTTCTCCGCCGCGCTCGGCGCGAGCGTGAACATGGACGGCTCTGCGATCCATATGGTCGTTTGCTGCGTGCTCATGGCGCAGCTGTTCGGCGTGGAGCTCACGCCGAACACGATGCTGCTCATCGCGGTCATGGCCTTCGTGCTCTCCGGCGGCGCCGCCGCCGTGCAGAACTCCGGCATGCTCTCGGTGTCCTCGCTGGCCATGATGATGGGCATCCCGACCACGGCGCTCGCGCTCATCTTCGGCGTGGATCAGATTCTCGATCTCACGCGCACCGCCAGCAATGCCATCGGCGACGTTGCCGTCTGCGTGATCGTCGCCAACAAGGAAAACGAATTGGATATGGAAATATATACGGATACAGAATAGGGGGATTGCCATGTCAGTCACCATGAAAACCGAGAACGGCGTGCCCGTTCTGAATCTCACCGGCCGCATCACCAGCGCCAACGCCGCCGAAACCAAGCAGCAGGCCAATGCCGCCCTCGGCGATTACGCCGGGAAGGCGCTCACGCTCGATCTGAACGATCTGGAGTACATTTCCTCCGCCGGCCTGCGCGTGCTGCTGCGCCTGCGCAAGCGCTTTGCCGGCACGGAGATGGTCAATGTCTCCTCGGACGTGTATGAGATCTTCGAGATGACCGGCTTTACCGAGATGATGCCGATCTCGAAGGCCTACCGCCGCATCTCCGTCGAGGGCTGCGAGGTCATCGGTCAGGGCGCCAACGGCGAGGTCTACCGCATCGATCCGGACACGATCGTCAAGGTCTACTATAACCCCGATGCGCTGCCCGACATCCACCGCGAGCGCGAGCTTGCGCGCACGGCCTTTGTCCTCGGCGTGCCGACCGCGATCCCGTATGACGTCGTGCGCGTCGGCGAGGGATACGGCTCCGTGTTCGAGCTGCTGAACGCCAAGAGCTTTTCCAAGCTCATCGCCGCCGATCCCGACGGACTCGAGGGCTATGTGCGGCAGTTTGTCGATCTCATGAAGCTCATTCACGATACGACCGTGAAGCCCGGCGTCATGCCGCAGATGCGCTCCGTCGCGCTCGACTGGGCGGACTTTCTGCGCGACTATCTGCCGGAGGAGAAGTGGCGCAAGCTGCACGATCTCATCGCGGCCGTGCCGGAGCAGCTGACCATGCTGCACGGCGATTACCACACCAAGAACGTCATGCTCCAGAACGGCGAGGTGATCCTCATCGACATGGACACGCTCTGCACCGGCCACCCGGTGTTCGAGCTCGCCTCGGTCTATAACGCCTTCGTCGGCTTCTCCGAGCTCGATGAGAGCGTCGCCCTGAAGTTTCAGGGCTTCCCGGCGGAGACCTGCCGCCGCATCTGGCAGCTCGTGCTGGAGATGTATTTCGACGACGCCGACGAGCAAGCGCGCGCTCTGCACGCAAAGCAGGCCATGCTCATCGGCTATACGCGCCTCATGCGCCGCCGCATCCGCCGCGGCGGACTCACTGACCCCGTCGGCCAGCAGGAGATCGCGTGCTACAAGCAGCACATTCTCGAGCTGCTCGATCAGCTGGACCGCCTCGACTGGTAAGGAGGGGAGCGCATGCCCAGCAAAAGCGTAAGGGAGATGAGCCGGCGCGAGCAGCGCCATTATTCCCTCAGCGCGCGCACGTTCCGCTCCCTGGTTCTGGTCTCGCTGGTCATCAGCGCGGCGGCGATCCTCTTCGGCTATCTGCTGTTCAGCGCCACGGTCAACCGCGAATTTCGCTCGGAGGCGTGGCATCTGTCCAAAACGGCGGTCGACCGGCTCGACAAGCGCGCCCTGCGCCGCGAGACGGAAGCTGCCCTCGCGCTCTATGACGGGCTGACGCCGGAGGAGCTGGAGAAAAACGATCCGCCCCCCGTCGGCTATACGCAGCTCGGAGAATTCGGCGAGATCCAGCGGATTCTCACCGAACTGCGCGGGGACGGCGGCGCCATCGCCGCCTATATCGCCGTCGTCGACCCGGAGACCAACCGCATGATCATGGTCGCCGACAGCGACGACAATCCTGAAACCTACTGCCCGCCCGGCATGTGGTTCGACTATACGCCGGAGCAGATCTCCGCGTTCATCAACGGCGACGCGACCGGCGCGCTGGACGGATATTATAATGTGCCGCCCATGCCCTCGATCGCCTACCGCACGGAGGATTACGGCTACCGCTGCACGGCGGGCACGGAGCTCTTTGAGCTCGACGGCCGCCATGCGATGGTCTTTGTGGATCTCGACATGAATCAGGCCACGCAGGCCGGGCGTATTTTCCTGCTGCAGTATATCGCTCTGGTCGCCCTCGTCGCGATCGCCGCGGCGCTGCTCGCCATCCGCAGCATGAAGAAGAACGTGGTCGATCCGATCAACCAGCTCGCCGCCGCAGCCGAGGCCTATACGCACGACCGCATCGACGAGCACCGCACCGGCGGCCATTTCTCCAAGCTCCATATCACCACCGGCGACGAGATTGAAAACCTCTCCCTCGCCATGAAGGACATGGAGCAGGAGCTCGGCGACTATGTCGCCACGCTCACGCGCGTCACCGGCGAGAAGGAGCGCATCGGAGCCGAGCTCAATATCGCGAGCCAGATTCAGGAGGGCATGATCCCGAGCATCTTCCCCGCCTTCCCGGAGCGGCAGGAGTTTGACATCTTCGCCTCCATGCACACGGCCAAGGAGGTCGGCGGCGATTTCTATGACTTCTTCCTCATCGACGACGATCACCTCGCCATCGTCATGGCGGACGTGTCCGGCAAGGGCGTGCCGGCGGCGCTGTTCATGATGGCGTCGAAGATCCTCATCAAAAACTACGCCTATATCGAGCAAACCTCGCCCGCGCGCGTGCTCGAGCTCGTGAACCATCAGATCTGCCAGAACAACCCCGCCGAAATGTTCGTCACCACCTGGCTCGGCATCGTGGAGCTCTCCACCGGGCGCATGAAGGCGGCGAACGCGGGGCATGAATATCCCGTCATCCGCCGCGCAAAGGGCGCCTATCAGCTCTACCGCGATGTGCACGGCTTTGTGCTCGGCGGCATGGACGGCATGCGCTATCAGGAATATGAGCTGCAGCTTGCCTCCGGGGACGAGCTTTTCCTCTATACCGACGGCGTCACCGAGGCGACGAATGTGAAAAACGAGCTCTTCGGTACGGCGCGCATGCTCTCGGCGCTCAACAGCGCGGCGCACGCGGCCAACGGCGTGCTCGACGCGGTCAAAACCCATCTTGACGATTTTGTCGGCTCAGCGGAGCAGTTTGACGATATCACAATGCTCTGCTTCCGATATCTGGGGTCGCCTATGAAAAAACGTACCATTGACGCAAAAGTGGATAATCTGCAGCAGGTGCTCGAATTCATCGACGCCGAGCTGGAGCGGGTCGACTGCCCCATGAAGGCGCAGATGCAGATCGACATTGCTGTGGAGGAGATCTTCGTCAACATTGCGAAGTACGCCTATGCCCCCGGCGAGGGCCGCGCCGTCATCGGCATTCTGGCCGAGTCCGGCCGCGCGGAGATCACCTTCGCCGACAGCGGCATGCCCTACGATCCCCTCGAGCGCGAGGACCCGGACGTCACGCTCTCAGCCGAAGAGCGCGAGATCGGCGGCCTCGGCATCTTCATGGTCAAGCAGACCATGGACGAAATGCGCTATAAGTACGAAGAGGGGCAGAATCTGCTGACATTGGTCAAAACTTTTTAAAATTATATGCGCACCCGTTCAGACGCCGTAGGGCGGGTTGCGAAGCGCCCGCCTGTACGATGAGCAGGATTTCACAGGCGGGCGCTGACGCAACCCGCCCTACGGATGCTCTTTCGGTCCGGCGTATAATGCACGCTCTTTTTCACATACTCTGTAAGAAGTGAGAAGGGAGCGGATGCATGGAACTGTTTGAGTCGCTGTACCATCTGATGTTCAACGCCGCCACGGACGCGCTGCGCGCCATGGAGCGGGGCGATTTTGTCCGCGCGCAGGCGATTCTGGTGCGCGCGCAGCGCGCCGCGGAGGCCGGATATCTCGCCGAAACGGACCAATGACCGAGCTTTTTTCAAAAAAATAAAAAATTTTTCAAAAGAAAAAAGGATTTTCCCAAACAAACGTCGTATAAAGGGTAATGCAAGGGACTTTGCATTGCCCGATTTTTTATCTGGGGAGGAGATCGCATGGCCTGTCCGAGAGAGCAGCGCGAGCAGCTGGAGCTGACCTTGATCGGCCCGCGCGGCGTCCGCAGCGCCGATTCGCGCGGCCGGCAGACGCCCGAGGCGCCCTGCTCGATGCGCACCTGCTTCCAGCGGGATATCGACCGCATCACCCACAGCAAATCGTTCCGGCGCTTGAAGCACAAAACGCAGGTCTTTCTCCAGCCGGAGGGGGATCATTACCGCACGCGCCTGACGCACACGCTCGAGGTCACGCGCCTCGCGCGCACGATCAGCCGCGCGCTGATGCTCAATGAGGATCTCACCGAGGCGATCGCCCTCGGTCACGATCTCGGCCACACGCCCTTCGGCCATGCCGGCGAGCGCGCGCTCAACGCCATCTTCGAGGGTACGGGCTTTCGCCACTATGAGCAGAGCCTGCGCGTCGTCGACCGGCTCGAGCGCGAGGGGAGGGGCCTGAACCTCTGCTTTGAAACGCGCCTCGGCATCCTGAATCACACCACCGGCCTGCCGCGCGATACGCTCGAGGCCGACGTCGTGCGCCTTTCTGACCGCGTGGCCTACGTGAACCACGATCTGGACGACGCCATGCGCGGCGGCATCGTGCACCCCGAGGACGTGCCCGCCGTCATCCGCGAGCGCATCGGCGAGCGCAACAGCGTGCGCATCAACTCCATTTTGATGGACGTGATCGAAAACAGCCGGGAGGGCGAGCTTAAAATGTCCCCGCCGATGGCGGAGGCGTTTCAGACCTTCCACACCTTCATGTTCCAGGCCGTGTACCACAACCCCGTCGCCAAGGGCGAGGAGGAGAAGGTGGAAAACATTCTCCGCTCCATCTGGGACTATTACGTGCGCCACATCTCGCAGCTGCCAGGTCTCTACCAGACCGTCGCCGCCGCAGAAGGCCCCGAGCGCGCCGTCTGTGACTACATCTCCGGCATGACAGACGGCTACGCGATGGAGGTGTATGATAAACTCTTCATTCCTGCGTCGTGGAGCATTAAGTAAGTTGTAAGTTGTTAGTTGTAAGTTGTTAGTTGTTATTTTGCGCCGTTTCACTAAAAACTAACAACTTAAAACTTAAAACTAAAAACTCAGAAAGGAGGGTATCCCGAATGGCGTTTTCCGAGGACTTCCTGCAGGAGCTTGCCTCCCGCAATGACATTGTGGACGTCGTCGGCAGCTATGTGCATCTGACGAAGCGGAGCGGCTCGAATCTGTTCGGGCTCTGCCCCTTCCACAGCGAAAAAACGCCGTCGTTCTCCGTCGCGCCGGACAAGCAGATCTATCACTGCTTCGGCTGCGGCAAGGGCGGCAGCGTCATCAGCTTCATCATGGAGATCGAAAACCTCTCCTTCCCGGACGCGGTGGCGTTCCTCGCCCGCCGCGCCGGCATGCCGATGCCCGAGGAGGAGCAGGACACCGCGAGCAAAAAGCGCGCTCGCATGCTCGCGCTAAACCGCGAGGCCGCGCGATTTTTCCATGCTGCGCTCAAGGAGCCGTCCGGCCAACCTGCGCGGGAATATCTCGCCCGGCGGCAGCTCACGGGCAAAACCGTCACGAATTTCGGTCTCGGCTTCGCGCCCGACACGTGGGACAGCTTAACGCGCGCGATGAAAGGCCTCGGCTATACCGAGCAGGAGCTCTTCGACGCGGGGCTTGTCCGCCACGGGAAGAAGGGCGGCGTGTATGACACGTTCCGCAACCGACTCATGTTCCCCGTGATCGATGTGCGCGGCAATGTCATCGGCTTTTCCGGCCGCATCCTCGGCGACGGGGAGCCGAAGTATATGAACAGCCCGGAGACCCTCGTCTTCTCCAAGAGCCACAACCTCTTTGCGCTGAACCTCGCGAAGAAGTCCAAGGCGGGGTACATCCTCCTTGCCGAGGGCAATGTCGACGTCGCGAGCCTCCATCAGGCGGGCTTTGACTCCGCTGTGGCCTCTCTCGGGACAAGCCTCACGCCCGAGCAGGCGCGGCTTCTCAGCCGCTATACCAGCGAGATCGTCATCGCCTATGACAGCGACGGCGCCGGGCAGAAGGCCTCGCAGCGTGCGATCGGGCTGCTGGAAAAGCTCGACCTGCGCGTGCGCGTGCTGCGCATGGAGGGGGCGAAGGACCCGGACGAATATCTCAAGCGCTTCGGCGCGGATGCGTTTCGAAACCTCCTCGAGGCGTCGGAAAACCACATCGACTTCCGCCTCGCCTCCATCCGGCAGAAATATGATCTCGCCGTCGATGAGCAGAAGGTCGCCTTCCTGCGCGAGGCGTGCGACATGGTCGCCGCCCTGCCGGACAAGATCAAGCGCGAGGTCTATGCCATGCGCCTGAGCGAGACGACCGGCATCTCCGTCGACGCCGTGAAGGATCAGATCGCCCAGATCCGAAAGCGCAAGCTCCGCGCCGCCGAGCGGCAGGAGCGGCGCGATCAGTCTCGCCCCGTGCTGCAGCAGCAAAAGCGCACCGGCATCCGCTACGACAATCCCCGCTCCGCCGCGGCGGAGGAGGGCGTGGTGCGCTTGCTCTGTCAGGAGCCGGAGCTCTTCCAGCGCATCGAGCCGCCGGACGCGGAGTGGTTCTCCAGCCCGGAGCTGAAGCATCTCTATGCGCTCCTGCTCGACTGTATGCAGCGCGGCGCGCCCGTTTCGCTCGCCGCCATGAGCGAGCAGCTCTCCCCGGAGGAGATGAACCTTCTCACGGGCGTCATTCAGGAATCCGACGACAGCAGCCAACGATCCAAGGCGCTGGCGGATTACATACAGATTATCCGGGACGAGGCGTTTCGCAGGACAAATGAAGATCTGCGCGAAGCCGCCCGACTCTACAAGAAAAGAAAGGCATACGGTGACAAGGTATGACGAAGAAAAAAGAAACCAACCCCACGCCCGAAGAGCTCGAGGCCATGGCCGACGCTCTGCTCGCCGCGGACGGCAAGCCCGCCAAGACCAAGGAGGAGCGCATTCACGAGCTCATCGAAAAGGGCAAGAAGGCCGGCAAGCTCTCGGCCGAGGATCTCGCCGCGCTCGAGGAGCTGCAGCTCACGCCCGAGGAGCAGGAAAAGCTCGATGAAAAGCTCGCGGGTCTGAACATCGACGCCGCCGGCGACGATACCCTGCCCCCGCTCGATGACGTCGTGCCCGAGCTCGAGGAGATTCAGGAGATCGAGGAGATCACCGAAGAGGAGCTCGCCGATACCGACGCCATGGCCGATACCTTCTCCACGGACGACCCCGTGCGCATGTATCTCAAGGAGATCGGCAAGGTGCCGCTGCTCTCTCCCGAGGAGGAGCGCGACCTCGCCATGAAGATGGCCGAGGGCGACGAGGACGCCAAGCGCCGCATGGCGGAGGCCAACCTTCGTCTCGTCGTCAGCATCGCAAAGCGCTATGTCGGCCGCGGCATGCTCTTCCTCGACCTGATTCAGGAGGGCAACCTCGGCCTGATCAAGGCCGTCGAGAAGTTCGACTATGAGAAGGGCTATAAGTTCTCCACCTATGCCACGTGGTGGATCCGTCAGGCCATCACCCGCGCCATCGCCGATCAGGCGCGCACGATCCGCATCCCCGTCCACATGGTCGAGACGATCAACAAGGTCATCCGCGTCAGCCGTCAGCTCCTGCAGGAGCTCGGCCACGATCCCTCTCCCGAGGAGATCGCCGCCGAGATGGGCATGAGCGTCGACAAGGTGCGCGACATCCTCAAGATCGCGCAGGAGCCGGTTTCGCTCGAGACCCCCATCGGCGAGGAGGAGGACAGCCACCTCGGCGACTTCATCCAGGACGAGGACGCCTCCGAGCCGAGCGAGGCCGCCTCTCTCACGCTCCTCAAGGAGCAGCTGGCCGAGGTGCTCGATACGCTCACGCCCCGCGAGAAGAAGGTGCTCGAGCTCCGTTTCGGCATGATCGACGGCCGCACCCGCACGCTCGAGGAGGTCGGCAAGGAGTTCAACGTCACGCGCGAGCGCATCCGCCAGATCGAGGCGAAGGCCCTGCGCAAGCTCCGCCACCCCAGCCGCAGCAAGCGCCTGCGCGACTTCCTGAACTAAAATCACGGTGTAGGGGAGGGGCGTGCCCCTCCCGGCAATCCGGCGCAAAAACAAAAGAAAGTGTAAGGCGAATTCGCGGACGGTTCGGATTCGCCTCGCATTTTATCTCGTTTTCAGGCGTTCTGCGCGGGAGGGGCAAGCCCCTCCCCT
>JAFRDQ010000086.1 GCA_017411225.1 Oscillospiraceae bacterium | reverse complement strand
TGAAGGATACCCGGCCACTTTTGAAGCCATTCGGACAGATTGTCTGCATCAGCATGAACAGAGTCCTTAAACTTGGGGGAATAAACCGTGATATTATAGTTCTTTACAACCGGCGAGGTATCAAGAGTCCACACATAATCCTGCTGCCGCTCATCTATCGCGCCAACGATCCGGTCGAAAATATCACGGCAACAGAACATAGGCATTACAATTCTGGTCCTTGATGCCTCCGGCTGCTGCGTTTCCCAGAACGAAAGGAACTGTCGGCGCTCGACATTCAGCTCTCGCTTGATACACAGCCGGAGATACTCGCCAACAGACAGCAACAACACCTGCTTACCGTCGTATTCATCCAGCTTTGCCTTGATCTGATCCAATTGCGGAACCGTGTCTGGCGCTCTGCAAAAATCAGCGACATTGAGTGTGACATCACAAACGCCTTTCAGCTGATTTTCCAGCAAAGAGTACACATCAAGGCTTTCCGTGAAGATGATCCGAGCCGGGAAGCGGGAGCCAAAGCCCCTTTCCTGACTAAGTTTTTCCTTGATTTCGGTAACCGTCACGACTCGGTCCTCCTTCCTTATTTCATAAACAGCGAATAGAGATCGGGGTTCTCATCCAGCAGCTGAACGACTCTGTCACGCAGCTGCGCTTCAGGCATGGTTTTTACTCTCTGTTTCGCATCGCCACAATACTTGTCCCGCAAGAACGCATCCACGGTTTTGCGAATCTCTCCGACCTTGTTCGACCAAGAGTACACATCCGATGTCAGGTTTTTATTCGTTTTCAGTCGAGAAACCAAAACTATCCCGGTGGACTCAAACGCCGCTCGATAGCTCTCGCCAACCTGAGCAATGAAGCAATCCATTATATATTTCTTGTCATTCAATGCGCTGATTGTGTGACTCTCAAAGTACTGTGTGGCATTGTGCAGCGCAGTATTATCAGCTATCTTCCCGTCCTGAACAGTCTTTAATACCGTAATATGAGACAGTGCATCATCACTTACCACCCACTGGATTGGGACGGCATAACTATCACACCACTTAGTAATGGATTCAAATCCGCTCTGAGCTTCCCAAAGCGCCTGAATGCGCACCTTGTTCCGGTTGTATGCGACTTTGTTCAGTTGAGCGTCGATTCTGGCGTCAAAGTCGGAAGCAGGAGAAGAGTAGGTTACGATTTTCAATGCCGCATAAATGCCGTCCAGCTCTTCATCAGTGCAATTGTGACCATGCTTCGCCATATACTGCTGAAGGATCGCTCGCGATGACGTGATGCTGCTCCAAACTTTCTGTGCATCGTTTTCCAGCAGCTGAACATAGGCTTCTCGGTCTGTCAATTCGATTTTTGACCACTGGGTGGTGGCAATTCGCTGCATTGCCTTCAAAGCCGGAATCCATGCGTAGTCGAGCTTTTCGATCACTGTCCCGGGTATTTTCATGTTCTTGAACGCGTTTTCAATATCTGCGCTCAACGCCTTAATGCTCTTACGCTTTATATTGAGCGCATTGTTCAAAATCGAAACCGCATGGTATTCTACGCAGAGTTCAGCAAGCTTTTCTTCTACTTGCGTTTCCGTCCATGTGGATACCTGCCCCTGCATCATCTGATGAATGGCATCAAACAGATCGTGGCTTGTCAGGCCAATGGTATCTCGTAACAGCTGGAGCTCCGGGTACTTCTGCGCTATAAACGAACTAAATGCATCATAGACCGTATTCTGATCAAAGTAGAGGCTTGTCAGTGCGTTCCGAACAGCGGCGTTACCGGTAAACTTCACAGTGATATCGCCCATCACCTGTTCTTGGTCTCCCGTCTCGGTCATGAAGTCGCTGAAGAGATCAACGATTTCATCAGCCACCTGTTTGGCTGCTGCACCTCCAAATTTGTCCTCCGGCACATACTTAAGAACCCAGAATGGCGCACCAGCCTTCTCGGTGCACTGTTTCGACATGTATTTGCGGGCTTCGGTCTCGTTGACCGCCTCACCATCATCCAGCTTGAATACTTTTTTGACATAAGGCTTGAATTTCCGCCAAATCTCTGAGCCGGGAGAAAGATAATTATTCACGACCTCGTCTTTGCAGATGGCCGTAATCATCGTAGCAAGGGTCTGTTCGGTCAATGGCCATGGATTGTTGTCACCCTTATTCCAGCTGAACTCACTGCTTACATAGTATCTCAGAAGGAAGCCGAGGATATATCCACAGGTCATGTTATTGTAATAGCCAAAAGGCGCTTCCTGCAGATCCTGCCAAAAGGCATCCAGCTTGATCTGCGTGCCTTGAGAGAAACGCTGAAGAATGAAATTCGCAATTTTCGCTATGGCAACAGCTCCTTCGCTGCCAGAACTTTGCGCAAGTTGCTCAAGGCCTTCCGTATCCCACACATGCGCCTGCTTCAGGCCGTTGACGATATTGCCGACCTGCGTGTTGGGCGAAGATTTCTGTACGCCGGCAAGTGCCGTGCTCTGCTGGATTTTTTTGAACGCCGTATTCGTTGTCACAATCAGCTCCGGAGCAGCGGTGAAAATCGTGCCAAACAGAATGTCTCTTTCCAGTTTCGGCGCAAAATATTCCGTTCCGTATTCGGAAGGATATACCTTTTCACCACACACCACCATCAACTGATCATCTTTTGCTATTCCGGACCATTCTTCGATAATTGTGCTGGCCTCATCAGAATAGCGATCAGCATCGCCGCTCTTGCCTTCCTCGGCAGCAAGCTCAGAATGCGTCATCGCATTATACCAACGATCCAGATGGTCGTCGGTAAGCGGAGACTTCAGCAGATAGATTGCCATACGGCCAGTGGTATCCTGCGCCGCAAGACTTTTCACTTTATCCTGCATGGCGGCGAACTGACTCGATTCGGAAATCGCAATCACAAGGATGCCAAATTTATAGGGGGATTTTTTTAACTCTGTCTGTACTTCCCCAAACCTCAGATTAATAGAGTTCGTTCCGGCATCGCAAGCCGCAATATACATTCTTCCAAAAGAGGCATTGGTTTTGTCCCAGATCTTTGCCTCCATGGATTTGGCAAAAATGCCTCCCTTTTTGAACAGTTCATAGCGGGTGTATTTTTTCTTAAGCATGTCCTTGCGGACATCGAACACATCGGCATTCCCGCTGTAGGGAATCTGAAGACGCTTATCACCATTGGGCATTGCATCCAGACGAAGGACGCCGATCTGCTCAAGATCAGCAAGATACATCTCCACATCCTCTTTGGTCAGTTGACCTGCGAAGCACTTATATAGTGTGCTACTCGTGGCAGAGACCTTGCGCTGCGTGGCCTGGCTGTAAAGATTGCTGACCGTTCCGGAAGACATGACAGCGAGCAGAAGCATGGCGGCCTTGAACACATGCATGTGATAATCACCCGAAATAAGTTCTCTCTTGGTCATGTAGTGCTGATAAGCGCTCTTCGCCTCCGGAGAGAAACTGCGCATATCGCTCTCTCTGGTGAAGAAATAATCCCACAAAAAGTCGGGCGTCAACCAGCGCCAGTCATCCGGCCCATAAGTGTTGATATAATAGATGAAGCCAACGTTCTGTTCGGATTCCTTCGGATCCTTCATGAAGCGGAACAAAGTGCGCTGAGATGCACCAAAGTTCTGCGCAACGATGGCAAGCAGAGAGAGCGTCATCGGGTGCAGCGGACAAAGCTGACGAAAGCGCTCTTTTTTGTTGCTCATATCCAGATTGTCAAAATCAGCAAAATTCTTGCTGATTGACTTCATAAGGGTATCTTTTATCGAATTCCACTGCTCGTCCATTCCTGCACGAGTCAGAATGGAACTGCCAATCAGCTCATAGGCAGCGCTCTCGCTGACATGGAAGTCGAGGGAATGATAGCGGTGTACAATCTGCTCATAAATCTCCTCTCCGATCTGGCTCACCCAGCTCGGTGCTCTATGCACGATCAGGAACATAAAGAACGGCTGTTCCTTACAAAACTCAGAGAGGGGCTGCAAGACATCGTCTGTGGGATTGTTGCGAAGGTAGGAAGTAAATTCGTCCCAAATGAAGATAATACCAGTGTCTTGAAGATGATTGCCTTCAATGACATCTGCTACCCACTCTTTAAAATCGGTCAGGCTGGTGAACAGGCCCCATCCTTTGTCACGGCAAATACGCGCAACAATACTGGCTGCCTTCACGCTGCCCGCCAAAACATCTTCACGGAACTGATCAACAGAACCATACTCTTCAAAGAGAGCATAGGTCTGATTCATGAAGATCTCATCCCAGTTAAACGAGGTGTCTTTTACTTTTTCCTGCGCTGCGGCAACCAGAGACTTTTTGCCATAGTACGCGGCGGCACCGTATTTCTCTTTCAGCTTTTCCCGGATGGCATCTTCCATTGTCATCATAAGCTGGATGCCGCTCCGGATATCGGTAGCCTGGCTCTTCCAGATCACAAGGAAGTCGCCTTTCTCTCGAATGGAGAGAAACCGCTCCCGGTAGGGAATCAGCATCTGATTGGACAGGAATCTGCGGATGTTAGGAACACTGTCCTCGAAAAGATGCTTCAATACAATGGCAGCGTAACTCTTACCGGTACCGTATGCACCGTGAATCCAGAAGGAGCGGCGTTTGTCCTCGTCCTCATATTTCAGAGAGTCACAGATAACCTCTATAGCCCCCTTCATATCCTCGTGGACGATATACTCCTGCCACATGTCAGGGTGGCGGGATTCAGAATCGATATCCACCACCGACTCATAATGTGGGCTCAGTTCTATGTATGTACTATACTTTGCCATATGCCGTCTCCTTACTTAACAATCAAATCCAGAATATCAAGAGACTTATATTCCGGGAAGAGCTGAACGTTGTCCAAATCTGCAACAAAAGTCGTGCGAATATATTTGTCAAATTGCAGGGCAATGTCCTGCAGGATGTCCTTAAAGCGATCTGGATTGATGCCGAAGATAGAGACCGGGTCAACACCCTTTGCATCCGCATTCCCCCGCGCCGCAGCCATCTGGCTCAGGGTAAAGGTATATCGCCCCGTCGCCTCTGCCCACATATACAGGGCATAGAGGATTGCAACCGCGTCCGGCGTGTTCCAGCCTTGTTTTGAGAACTTATAGCTGTTGCCGCTTGGAATGGGAATTCCCTGCTTCAGCACGGTTCCGATAGGGCTGTGCCGGAAGGTTTCAAGCAAAGCCGTCACAGCGTTGTCGCGCGTTGACTTTGAATAATCATCACCAAGGAGAAAGATCAGGTCATTCTTTTCATATATCTCTCCTGCAGGAGCGTGAAGCATATACCATTTCGTGATAATGGAGTTATAAGCAAGATTGACCCAGATAATCGCCCATGTCAGAGGATTTCCCGCTCCCAAAGGCTGAATCTTCTCGAAAAGTGGAGTTGGAACACCTGATTTTTCACCTTTTCCCGTCGCAGTAAGCAAACCGCCCTCACGAAGCCACACTTTCAAGGAGTCATACTGACGATTTCCCAAAACTCCCATAGTGAAGCAGCTCTCTCTATTTACAAAAAAGTGCTCCAGCCAAGGACGCCTCAGACCAAAATGCTGGTATCTGTTCATTCCTTTCAGATCCATTCCGTTTTCTCCTCCTGTAATTGAAAGCGATTTTGCCGCAAGGCAGCCCTTTCCATTGGTAAATTCAATACAATTATAGCAGTGGATGCAGTTTTCTTCTCTGATATAAATATGACCGTCTTCTGTAATCGTAAATGCATTGACAGGGCACTGAACCTCACATGCTTTGCATCCAAAGCAATAAGCCGTTTTGTTGGCCACCCCTCTCAGGTGGCTCAGAACGAATCTGTCCATTTTCGAATGTGGCCAATAAACAACAGATGGATTATTGCCGGAAATCACTTGAAAGTGAAATTCTTGTTTCCCGATTATCTGTGTATAAGTATCTCCATCCTTGTAAACAATCGGGCCGAGTATACTACACACATCCAACCAGTTTTGTGTTTTTGAAATGAAGTTGAAAGAAATACGGTCGTCAAAGATCCGCTCAACTACTCGATTGCCACCATTTTTCAAACCGCGACCGCCCATACGAGCTTTCCAGCCGCCCTGTTCGATAAACTTCGTCATTTCGCTTTGGGGCTTTGTTGCTGCAGAGTATTGCTCCACCTTGGAAAGTAATTGATGCATCTCTTCTGGATAAACATCATTCACAATTCCATCCCACCAATTTGAAGACATGGGGCAAACAATACATCCTACCCTAAATAGTCCAAGACGGTACGCATCATTCATTAATATTCCGTTATGGAGCAAATATATAAACAACTCTGAAGTTCCCCATCGAAGAATAGGGCTGCAGTTTATCTGATTGATATTTTTTGCGCCGACACTTATCTCCTCTCGGTCGGCTCTGGCTGCGCTTTCTTCAGCACGCACCCCATCGAACACAACTGCTTTCACATTGTAGTTGCCGGTGATCTCCCGGAGCAGCAGTATCGTCGGAACTGATTTATGCACCGCACAGCACCACCGCATTCTACGTCCCGGCGGGCCAAACTCCTCCCAACTATCTTCAGGATCAAGGTGACTCTTCGCCTCATAAAACTTCAGAGACGGCCAGTGCTGTTTTGCTTTCTCTACAGATTGGATAGTCGTAGATAGCTCCATGCCTGTATTGCTGAACACAACCGAAAACTTATCAGGGGACAGTGTCCGAGCAACGAGATCCAGAAGAACCAGAGAATCCTTTCCTCCACTGAAAGCAACGGCAAACGCCATGCCTTGTTTTTCGTATTTCTCATACGTGCTGCGGATGAAATCCATAGCTGTCTTTTCGAGACCAAGCATCAAGCGCTCATTCTCTTTCCAGAGAGCCTCAACGTCAATGGGCTTCAGCGTCAATCCTTCGCTGTTATATTTAATTGTGGGTTTCGTGTAAAATCCGCCGCCGACCGCTTCGGCAACGCATTCACCATTCAATACATATCGGCGAATGCCCTCTGCCCACAAAAGGGGAGCTTTTGTGTCCGGATATGACCAGTGCTCGTTGAATCCAAAATAATCCAGTTCTTCTTTAAAAACCGGACGTATCTCCTTTTGAATTTTACTGTTCACAGACAGACGGTAAATGCCGTTTTGATCTGTCCATTCATATCCGTACATAATAAATCCTCTTTTTCTATGGCTGAGCGCTTACTTATTCCCGCGAATCAGCACAGTTTTATTCTCGTCTGTCCAAGCAAAACGGTAGTCATCTAATGCCTTTGGAAGTGCATATATCATCTCTCCGGCTTCCAACATCCCCGCATCTCTCAGTTCCACTCTTAGTTCCTCTCCCGGCATGCGCATCGGCAGTTCGTGCCGCTCTTCCATGAAAAGTGTCACCACGTCCGGGAAAGACTGCAGCGGAGATTCAAGAGGTACAAAGGCGGCAGAAAGCGTATCATGCGTCTGGTTCAGATCTGGTGAAATGGATTTGAATCCGATGGCCGGAAACTTATCTATGACTTCCTGCAAAAGGAGATGCGTCCACGGAAGATCCAGAGGAAGCGCCGGCAGCGTATCCATCCACGCATTGCTTATATCTCTCGGAATGACATATGCCACATTCGCCTTGCGGAAGAGATCGTCCATCTTGTCATGCATTCGACGGCACCAAACATCGTCAATTCCAAGAGACTCACTCAATATGTACCGATTCGAGTCATAGAGAAGAAACGTGTCGGACGAGCCAATCTGCAGAAGCTGCCCAAGGCTGCCATATACAAGCATGGTCTTCTGAAGATAATTCTTGGCATCAAGTGCGTCCAAAACTCCGCCGCAATTCCGGGCGCGATTGATCATCAGGCCCCTGAGCGTCATGGGATAATCTGGTTCTTTCTCGAAAATATGAGGAAGAGAAAACTTATATGCCTGTCCAGCGTCCGCCTTTTTTTCAAACAGATAGCGGGCAATTGCATACACGGCGTCGATATTCTCACAATCGTTATCATTCAAAAACATGAACAATTCCTGTGACGCTGCGCGGAAAAGAAGCTGATTGTTGCTATATCCGCCAAACTGTGCAAAGTGCGTCTTGAGAATTCTCGCAAAGCCGTCCTCTGCTTCATCCAAGTCGAAAAAGCAGTCTGCAAGGACATAGCGGTTTTCTGGCATTGCTACCACACTCCGGTTGCCGTCTAACGCATTTCTTGTAGATGATACCGCTGCATTGGGTTGCACCGCGTCTATCAGTTCCTGCACAGTAAGCCCGTGCAGGCCGGCTTCTCTCAGGCGCTCCTCCGCTTTCTCCATATTAAAGCTGCGATCCACAGCCTTCTTTTCAGCGCTGTTCGCTCTTTTGTAGGAGCCGCTTCCCTTGGGAACGCCATACAACACCACTTGTTTTTTGCTGTATCCGCAGTGCAAGCAGAACGCCTGAATGATTTCCATCAAGCGCGGAATACCCCAATTGACATTGATCCAAAAGCCATTGGAAAGTTCAGCGCAGTTCAGCCCATCAATGCGCTCTTTCATCAAAAACGGTCTTTCAGCTCTATTCGCATACAGGGGTTTTTTGTAAAGCAATTGTATCGCAGGATTGCCATTGGCAATTTCACGCTCCACGATTGCCACTAAAACCCTTGCCCAGCTGCGTCCTTCCAAAACCGTTCCGCCAACATTGCAATACGCAGGAGATGTCCGCTCAAACGACTGCGCATTTGTAAAATCAAATCGAATCCAATCCTCTTGAATTTCGATTCCCTGTATTTCAGCTTTTTCATGCTGAGAGTTCTTTATTTCTCTGAGATATGCTAAATAAGCCGTTAAAAGAACAGTCGCCCTGTTTCTCAGCCGTTTGCTGCCAAACACGCCCTTTATTTGCCTTAAAGCATTTTCGACCTGACCAATTTGCTTGGTTGCAATCAGGGGTTGTGGCAACACCTTCTTCTGCACAAGCATAGAGCTGATCACTTGATAGGAGCTGCGAACTTCCTCTAAGGAACGCGGCGGGACAGCACTCGGCAGCCATGCAAAAAATTCCTTTTCTGCGCTTTTCATTGCCTCTTCCATTTTCCGCCTTTTCCTTTCTTCTCCCTGCTTATCAAAAAAACAATACCGATTCCCAGACGATTTCCTGGACCAGCTCGCATTATCTAATATTTCAAGGATAACTTTACGCTTAATCAGACGATCAAGCGCCAGAAAAACATCCGTCCCCGTGACGCAGTCAGAATGCTTCTCAGTCATAGCTTTGAGCGCATAATAGACTTCTTTAAACTCTGAAGGATACTTATTCTTCAGGCGCTGGTCTTCCTGTGTGCGAACGAACTTAGTCCGCGTGAATTTATTACCTGTTCTCCTTGTTGCTTTTTGAGGAGAGGCATATTCCGCCTCGCGTAATATGTCCTTAAATCTCTTCATGTCATGTTTATATAGATCAACTGCTTCCCTGAACACCGCCGTGCCCGGCGCTGAAGGAGATTCGATTCCTTCGTACAGGCAGCCAATACTTCTGAGGCGATTTTGCAAGCCTTCCGGACTCCTAAAAGACGCAGAAACCTTCATACCGCGATGTACAGATAATTCGCGTAAGCGTTCCGACGCAATCTGAGCGGCTGCAGCTCGACTTATCTTTTTACGTTTTTCAAGCAAATACACATCCAGCAGCATAACCGCTTCTTGAATATCAAAAGGTTTTCTATGAACGACCGAAGCTGCGCTATCACTCATCTTCTCGCCCCTCTTCAACGCCAGTTTCTATCTGCCAGTTTGTATCGTAATAATCATGCCTAATTAAAATATTGTATCATTTATCCAATAAAACGTCAACGAAATCGCCTCACAGTAAGGCATTCCTTTCCCTTCAAACACAAAAACGTATCCGTCTGTTGCACTAACATAGCGGTAAACAGTGGAAATGTTCATTCTGCGTCTAATGTTTTTTATATAATTTTACGTGTTTTTCAAAAACATCGTGTTTTGCTGTTGACATTCTATGTTTTGCGGCGTATAATAAAACAAGAAAATGCAGTTGCCCATCTTCCAGGGGGCAAACACGTAGGAGGATCGTTTAATGGCAACGCTGGGATGCTTTAGAGCTCGTATGGGTGAAACAGAATACTATGTGGTCAAGATAGCTGCTGGTGAATTGGTTGAGAAGGTCGGCATTGCGAAAGAAATGCCTGAATGGCCTGATATGACCGCCGAAGAAAAAATGCAACGTGAATGTGATATTCGTCGCATTGTCGAGGAGATTGTCCCGTATGTCGTTGATGATCCTGACCATTTTTTCTCAAGTCTAATTGTTGATATTTACTCAGGATTTGAAGAAATCAAATTTGAGCCCTTATCCGACGCAGTAGGAAAAATACCCGAAGCTTATGCAATGCCGATGGCGGATATGGGGTTCCTCACTCTTCCCGGAAAAGAACGTTTAATTGCCCTAGATGGCCAGCACCGCTTGCTCAGTCTGAGAATCGCGATTCGAGGGATGATGGGAATCCCTGCCGGGACAAAAACTTTTCCCGCTATGAACAAGCTTGTTCCGCACCCTGAGCTTGCGAAAGACGAACTCTGCGTTATTCTGGTTAAGCATACAGACAACGCCAAAATTCGGAAAATCTTCAATAAGATTAACAAATACGCCAAGCAAACCAGCCGAAGCGATAACATCATCACTAGCGACGATGACACCTTCGCAGTTATCGCCAGACGTCTAATCGCTGATGGAGGTCCGCTTGCTCCAATTGGCAAGATCGAACTGGTCAATTGGAAAAGCAATACGCTCTCTCAACGAAGCAAGAATCTCACAACATTGAGCGCTCTGTACACCATTTCAGAAACCTTATTAAAAGACGAGCGGTATTCGTCAAAGGTGCTGCCTGTAAAGGAGGAGTTGGAGGCTGCTTATCAGAAAGTGGCAAACTTCTGGGTTGTTTCCCTCGCTAAAATACAGGCTTTTCAGGAATATCTTGATCTTACACGCAACGACTTCCCGGTGTCTAAATTGCGAGAGAAAAATATCCTTCTGAAGCCTGTTACACAGATGGCACTCGCCCATGTAGCACTAAAGGCCCAACGGAAAGGCGTTATGTGGGAAACAATAGTTGAGAGGCTCAATAAGATCGACTGGAGCTACACCAATGATCTCTGGTTTAACATCCTCGTAATTGGCAGCTCGAACAAAAAGATGATTACCGGAAAAGATTCTATTCGCTGTGCCGGTGCTGTTATTGCATATCTTGTTATGGGGAGCGAGCTGACTAGAGCCGAGGTCGATGAAGTGAGGCATATTATTCGTAATGCTCGAAACGACGACAACGCCAAACTTCCCCCAGCAATCGTCTAACAAAGGAGGCTATCGTTGCAAACAAATTCTCCGTTTACGGAAGAGCCCCGCTCTTTCGTGTATAAATGTCCCTATGAAGGTGACAATTGTGAAGGGCACAAGCACTGCCATGTTCTTGAAACTCCAGTAGCGTTGAGAGAAAAAATGACCGTCATTATTACGTGTCCTGTTCGACACAGATCCAAAATCCCGGTTGAAATCGGTGCATAACACTGTCGAGTAACTCACAGGAAAGCCGCTCAGACGAGCTAAGCTGTAGGACTCGGTCAATGACTCATTGGCCCATATCCTACAGGTGTTTGTCTGGCGGCTTTTCATATATAAGAAGGTGATATTAAACGTACGAATTCGCACGAGCTCCCCCCCCAAATGGCTCGAAAGATCAAATAGGAATTAACCCATCGGACCGCTTGTACTCAAGCAGAAAGGTATTTTATGATTCAATACTATTTTATCAACAAGGATCAGACTCATAACCCCGGCTGTCATCATGAGGTTCACACTGAAGCGCACATGAGACAGCTTAGAATCAGAAATGCAACATATGTCGGGCGTTTCTCGAACGAAGTTGATGCTGTCAGGGCTGCAAAGCGCTTCTACTTGGATGCGGATGGCTGTAAAACATGCTGCCCGCTCTCTAACAGGGGGTGATAATTATGGCAAGAGAAACACATCACATTGTCCCAAACTCTGATGGTGGATGGGACGTAAAGAAGGGTGGAGCATCTCGCTCCAGTGGTCACTACGAAACAAAAGCAGAGGCCATCGCGGCCGGTCGACAAATCAGCAGAAACCAAGGAACCGAGCTTGTAATCCATGGCATGAACGGACGCATTCAAGGTTCCGACAGCCACGGGAACGATCCTTTCCCGCCCAAAGGCTAACTGCGAGGACGAGACTGATAAATTATCAGCCTCGTCCTTTGTGTTATTCATTTCGGCATCTGTTCTCATTGCAATTTCATCATTCTTCCCGCTGAATCCAACACCATATTTCAGTATTGTTGTATGGTGGTAATGTCCTTAGCTTGCATAGCAGTCAAGTTTTTTCGCTCATCGCTCTGCTGCCGTGCTTTTTCTGTTAACATCTTCAGCGCTTCTCAACCGGCTTTTTCTCTGCTTTCAGCTCAATCAAAATACCAACAGCAACTGACCCTTCGAGCCTAGCTGGATGTCCTATCGCCCTTCTCCGGTTTAAGCAAACATACTTCCGCCGAATTACTCTATTCCCTTATACCCGTTTTTTTCAGCGTGTCCAAGAAGATACAGGAATGCAAACGCGGGAATACGAATCATGTCCTTTCCAGCTTTTGTGCTCTGCACTCCGAAATCGACGGCGTTTTTTGTTACTATAATCGCAGCGGCAGACTCTCCGCACAGTTCGGAAATCGCATCATCATCCGCAATTGGCGCCCCCTCACGATATTTCACTTCAATGAGAATGTTCCTTGTGTTGGGGTAGTCCACTACGATATCGATTTCCTTGCCTCTCTTCCCGCCGCGGAAATATCCAACAGAGGTGGCCTGCTGATAATAGAAAGCTGCCACATGCTTATAAACCGCAGTCTCCACTACCTTTCCCATCTGGACAGGGTCAGTCAACATGGAGTCATCCATTAGGACTGCGTTACGAATTGCTGCATCTGCGATATAGATTTTGGGGCTGGCCTTCAGCACTTTTTTCCCTGCCATATTGATCGGCCAGCTCTGGTAAATCAGATTAGCGCTTTCCAGATACTGAATATAGTTTTCTACTGTAGGCCGGGAAACGCCGCTAAGCTCTTTTGCAACTGCTTCGATCGACACAATTTCCGATGAGACGTTACACAGATAAAGGAAAATGCGTTCCAGTTCCGTCGCATTTCGGATGTTATAGAGAGAGGGTAGGTCGCGCTTAAGAACTTTATCCACAACATCCTCACGCATGATCTGCTGTGCCATGATGTCGTTATCAGCAAGCGCAAGCTCAGGGAACCCACCAACCTGTAAATAACGGGAGAAATGGTTTTGAACCTTTGACAGCTGCAGCATTATTTGGGTTCTTTCCTGCTGACTCATATGAATAAGCGGAGTAACCTTTAGTTCCTTTGGCAACACCGGTCGATCCAGATTCAGCAGCTCGCAATACTCATAAAAGGACATGGTGGGAACTTGAATCACTGACCAGCGCCCTGCGCCACTCTCTTGATTTCCTTTTATGAGCGCAGGACTTGCAGAACCGGTTGCGATAACCTGCGTGTCCGGTTGCATATCATAAATTGTTTTCAGCCATTTGTCCCAATCCTGTGCATATTGAACCTCATCAAAAAAGTAATATACATCCTGTTCCGCATAGATATTTTCATGATAACAATCAAGGATCTCATCAAAACTACTTAGTTTCAGCATAGGGTGATCCATTGAAATGAAAACGATTTTCTGCGGAGGGACCCCCTTTGCAAGGAGGGCTTCTATCATCTGATACTGAATCGTAGTTTTTCCAACTCGTCGCGTCCCGGTCAGAACAACCGTTCTGCGAAGATCCTTCTGCTCTACTCGCTTCATTGCTTCATAAAAAGCAAAGCGTTTATAAGATCTGGAAAGCTTCGGATTCACAACGCCCGTTTTCCACCACGGGTTATAAGCGGAAAGCACTTTCAAAATACCCTCTTTGGTTGTGATTGCCATTTGCATCGCCTCCAGTGAAATCTTAGCATATATATGTATTTAAGTCAACTGTTATTCAAAGTATACTTTCAATAATTCGATGCAATTTTGAAAGTTTCGTCGCGAAAACTGGAATATTTGCGTTTTTGCGCTGAGTATTTGTTTTAGAGTATTACACATTTCATTTTTCACATTCGACTTCTGCCGCCATTCCCGTTATGATGAATCCATCAGACGAAGGAGGCGATTTTATGCGTTATAAAATCCTATTCAACGATGAAGAACGGCAAATCATCGTGAAAGCACTATATCTCTGGAGAAACACGCTGCCGGAAGACAATCTACTTCGTCCAGATCTTGCGAGACTGATACTCAAGATCATTGACTCGCCCGATGCGAGTCTTTGGAGGAGGGTTGTGGAATGAAAACCAAATTAACCTATCATCAGGAAGGCGATTATCTCATCCCCGATCTCGTTCCGCCCGAATCGCCGCGGATCGGCGTTTGGGGCGAGCGCAGGCGGCAGTTTCTCCGCAGGCATCGAAAGCCGCTCTACAGTGGACTGCTGATGTCTGGCACGCTGAACGCGCATCTGGAAGAAGTAGATCGGGTAGCGCAGCGCATGTTCGATGGGCTGACAGCGGAAATGGCAAAACGCGAAGGGATTACCGAGGCGATGAAAGCCGCCAATCAAATGAAATGGGTGCAGAAAATGAATACAATCCGTTTTGCCGCAGAGGAAATCGTTTGCAAGGAATGGATTGAAACAGAATAAAACATTGGCTGCGTGGATGATATTCCGTCATCCCGCAGCCTCTTTTTCAGAAATGATTGTAAGTGTACTTATAATAATTCCATGTAATTTTAAAGATTTCTCCGAAAAAACCGCCATAAAAACGAACATCAAGTTCTCGGAGTCCCGTTTATGGGACTCGTTTCCTGCTAGAATATCGTCGGAGCATGGGAGACTCCCTCCCCGCTCCGACAACACGCTAAACAGGAAGGAGCGGATGCGTATGCCGATCCAACTGAAACGAAAAAACGGGCAAATCACGCCCTATCGCAACTCCGAATACATCCCCGCGTATTTGTTCCTCCCGAAGGAGCTTGTAGACCGGGCGCCACCGGAGCTGCAGCTGCCACGACGCATCGACGCGTATTTCACCGACTGGGACGTGATCCGTGCGGTCGAGAGCGACCTGTTTCTTGAACTCATGATGGACAGCTACGCCTATATGGTCTGGAACCATCTCGGTTTCAAGGGACTCATGGAGGCCTACTCGGGTTATGCTCCGGAATACATGATTGCGCATTCCTGCGGATACTGGGTGCAGGGACTGCTGGACGGCGGTATCATTCCTTCTGTTGAGACGCTGTATCGCAGTGCCAGACACGAAACCTTTGGTTATGTTTCTCTGGAAGAGTTTCACGCTCATTTGTCGCAGATCGTCCCTGCTGCGATGGAAAAGCATCATCTGAACGCCGTCCTTCAAACCGCGAACGAGTTTCGCTGCCCGGAAGATTTTGACCGCCGCAACAGCAATAAGAAGCGCGACTTTTACCGTTCGTGGTATCACACTCGATCGCCCCATGCGGAGTGCTCTCTGGAGGCAGAGCGCGCAAAGCGGCTGCAGGAGGAAGAAGAGAGAGATGAAGACAACTGCAAAAACCCATTTGAGAGCTTTCCGCTTAAGTTCGGAGCTCCCGGTCGCAAGCTCGAGGATGCTGTGATCGCACTGGTTAACACAGAGCAGTTTCTCGAAGCCATTGATCCGACCGATCGTCGCATCCTGATGCTCCGTGCACAGGGATACACGCTGAAAGAGATCGCGGAGAAAACCGACTTCAAAACACACAGTGCCGTTCTGAAACGACTGAAAAAGATCGGCGAGGCTTACGAACAATTCAATAAGGAATCCGATTGAGCGCCTGCAGAGGGTAACCCCCTGCAGGCGCTTTCTGCGTTTATGACGCAAATGAAGCCGATGTCGCTTTTTTCTATAAAAATATCAGACCTCAGGAACATTTCGGGGGTAGAAATGCCGTTGCCCATATAGAGGGACGCCTTCCCTCAGAAAGGATTGGTCATATGTTATAGCAAACCACACGCGCAGCACCTGCTACAGCAGGTGTTTTTTGTTTGTTGATAACTGCCCCCACTTTTTTCAGCCAAATCTATATGGAAGGAGGGCTACAAATACTCTACTGGCTGAAAAAGAGAGCAGTGAAGGGTGTACGTTCGTACGCCAACACCTATCATGATTAAAGGAGAAAATTACTATGAACAATGAAAACCAAGCCCTCACCCCTGTGGGTGAGGCAATCCATGCCGACACGGAGCAGAAAGCGCCGCGTTGGCTGCTGAACGGCGGCGTCAATGAGGTGCTGTTCTGTGAGGATCTTCTCACAGAGCTGCCAATGGTATGCATGAACCGCAAGTTCTTCGGCGTGGACGGATGGATCGCAGACGAAGGCCTACTGAAAAGCGAGATCTACAAACGGCTAAAGCCGTATATCCACAACGGTCTTGCCAAGAAAGTGCCGGCGCTGTTCGAGGTCCTGAAGTCGGAAGCCTACTGCGCGTCGATCCCTGCGCTTGCAGACCGCATCCACGTTGCAAACGGCACTCTGTTTGTGGACGGTACACTGTCCACAGAAAAGGAGGTCTGCGTCAGCCGCCTCCCGGTGTCCTATCTCCCCGATGCGCCGGAGCCGAAGCGATGGCTGCAGTTTCTCCATGAGCTGCTGTATCCGGAGGACATCCCTACCTTGCAGGAGTATATCGGTTACTGTCTGATTCCCTCCACCCGAGGGCAGAAAATGCTGATGATCGTGGGCCGCGGCGGCGAAGGCAAATCTCGGATCGGCGTTGTCCTATCCGCCCTGTTCGGAAGCTCCCTCAACACCGGAAGCATCGCGAAGGTGGCGACTAACCGCTTTGCCAGAGCGGACCTGGAGCACAAGCTCCTCTTGGTGGATGACGATATGAAGCTCGAAGCGCTCCCGGAAACAAACATCATCAAGGCCATCGTCACAGCAGAGACTCCTATGGATTTGGAGCGCAAGGGTATCCAGAGCTATCAGGGCGCCATGTACGCACGGCTGATCGGATTCGGCAACGGGTCGCTGAAATCGCTGTATGACCGCAGTGACGGATTCTATCGCCGGCAGCTTATTCTGAAGACAAAGGATCGGCCGGAAAACAGAGTTGACGACCCGTATCTGTCAGAAAAGCTGCTCTCAGAGATCGACGGCATCTTTCTGTGGGCGCTGGAGGGGCTGCACCGGCTGCTGAAAAACGACTTTCATTTCACGGAAAGCGAACGCGCGAAACGCAATCTGGAGGACAGCATCTATGAGAGCAACACCGTGACCGGATTTCTGGAATCCGAAGGCTACATCCGCATCGGCGAAGGGTATCAGTGCAGCACCAGGGATCTCTATGAGGTCTATCAGACTTGGTGCGAGGAAAACGCGTATCACACCATGTCCATGGGCAGCTTTGTTCAGCAGATGGGGATGCAGGCACAGAAATACGGTCTGGAGCCGACCAATAACCTCTATCTGGACAGAAGGCGGCTGCGAGGTTACAAAGGAATATGCCGCATGCTGTGACATTGGTCGTACGAACGTACACCCTTTCTCAGCCGGTTTTCATTTGCACCACGCCCGTCAACGATCACCCGAAGAGGAACCGGTTGAGGAATCGCACACGATTTGTAGCGATACCTGTCCAGAAAAAGTGACGCCCCTTTTCATGTGCGGCTACATATTTCTTATCCGTTGGATGGAGGCGTCCCGCCTCTGTCCATGAGTGTAGCGAGCATCGGATTGTGCCGTCACAATCCATTTGACCCAGGGGAGCACCCCTGAATACCCCCACAAATCTATCAGGAGGAAAACATTTTGAAACAAGAAACACTTAAATTCACGCTCCGCCTGCCGCCAAAACTCAAGCGCAGGCTGGAGAGACTGGCAAGGGAGCGCGGCGTATCGCAATCTCAATATCTCTGCGCTCTCATCGCCGGAAAATCTTCAGAGACCATGCCGCCCAAACAGTTCTGGGGTGTAATGCAGGAGCTCTATGACATCCACGAAATGCTGCTGAGGGCAGCAAACCTGTCGCCGCAATTTACTGAGGCCGCACGTCGATTGGAGCGCAAAATCGTGGAGCTGCAGGAAGCGTATACGCTGGATGAGGAGGCGACCTGATGGCAACGACCAAGCTGTGGCACATCTCCGGCAGGCTGCAGGACGTGATCGACTACGCCGAGAACCCGGACAAGACCTGCCCCATCCCGGATCTGGAGGATCTGTGGAACGCGGCAAGGTATGTGCAGCGTCCCGCAGCCACCGCAGACGGAACCTATGTCACCGCCATCAACTGCACCAGAGAGACTGCCGTGCAGCAGATGATCCTGACTAAGAAGCAGTTCCACAAGACCGACGGGTATATCGCATGGCACGGCTACCAGAGCTTCAAGCCCGGCGAGGTCACACCGGAGCTGTGTCATCAGATCGGCGTAGAGACCGCAAAACACCTGTGGGGCGATCGGTTCCAGATCATCGTCACCACGCATCTGGACAAAGGGCACTTGCACAACCACTGGGTTTTCAATTCCGTCTCCTTCGTGGATGGGAAGAAGTATAACCACTCCAAGCAAGAGATCGAATGGATGCGCCGCGTGTCGGACTACTACTGTCAGGTGCACGGTCTGTCCGTCATCCCTGTGCCGCACAAGGCGCCGTCCCGTCCGGTCTATTTCGATGAAAAGGACGGCAAGCCAACCCGGTACAACGTCTATCGGGAGGATATCCGGGAAGCGCTGAAAAACAGCTTCACCATTCGGGAAGCGGAGAAATACTTGCAGCGGCTCGGGTACATCACGGATTTCACCAGCGAGTCGCACTACCGCATCCGGCTGCCGCAGTATACGCACTTCACGCGTCTGGACACGCTGGATAAGCGCTGGGTGCCGGAGAACATGTATCGGTTCCTGGCATCGCATCCAAGTCAGACGAAGAAGGCGGTTGTCTGTTGGCAGACTGATGTTCCCGAGCACCTTCGCCATGTCCATTTCCCGCATCAGAAGCCATCTCACATCTATCGGCTGTATCTGTACTACTGCTATCAGCTCGGTATCCTCCCAAAAGGAACGACTTATAAACCCAACAGCCCCTTCCTCCGGGAGGAGCTGCGAAAGCTGGATCAGTATGACAGAGAAACACGATTTCTTGGCGAAACCGGAATTGAAACCATGGATGAACTGCAGGCGTATATCGCGGATAAACAGTCAATGCTCGATGAGCTCGCCGCTGAGCGCACATCTATCCAAAACAAAATGCGCCGCGCCGATCCCGAAACAAAGGAATCGCTGCGGCAGCAGAAAACCGAAAAGACCGCGTCGATCACGGCTCTGCGTGAGCAGCTGAAGCTCGCCAAGTCCGTAGAGGCGCGGTCTTTTCATATGCAGAAAACGCTCGATCTGGTCTATGACAACGAGCTTAAACAGCGGGAACAGCACATTCCCGAACAACACAGAACACAAAGGAGTTATGAAAGATGAATACCACAACCTATATTGCAATTGCAAATCTGCACCCGTTTGAGGGGCACCCCTATCAGGTGCGGGACGATGCCGAAATGGATGCCCTCGTGGAGAGCATCCGGGAGCACGGCATTCTCACGCCTCTGATCGTCCGTCCGCTGGAGGACGCACCAATGGAATATGAAGTGATCTCCGGTCATCGGAGGCTCCACGCAGCGCAGAAGGCAGGAATCTCGGAGGTTCCTGCCTTTGTGCACGCTGTCAGCCGTGAGGAGGCGGCCATTCAGCTGGTGGACAGCAATCTCCATCGGGAGCACATTCTCCCGAGTGAGAAAGCCTTCGCCTACAAGCTGAAATTTGATGCTTTGAAGCATCAGGGCAGGACTTCGGGCCAAGTTGGCCCGAAGCTGACCGTCGATGCTATTTCAGAGGAGGACAGCGGCAGGCAGGTTAAACGCTATATCCGTCTTACGTATCTGATTCCGCCGCTGCTGACGCTGATGGATGAAGGCCGTATTGCCTTTTCAGTCGGTGTAGAGCTCTCGTATCTGTCGCCAAACGAACAATGTGCCGTGGCGGATGCAATCGAGCTCTATGATTGTACACCTTCCTACTCGCAGGCATGTCGGATGCGAAAGGAGAGTGAAATGCTCTATGCGGGAGATACCGCACAGATTGTCGCGTCGGTTCTGTCCGAGCCGAAGCCGAACCAGCGGGAGCAGATCCGTCTGAGGCGGGATGATTTTCGCTCCTACTTCCCCGCCGACTATACGGATAAGCAAATCAAAGAAGACATCATCGCCGGTCTCAACCTGCTGAGAAAGCAGCGCTACCGAGACCGAGACGCCAGATAAGGAGGGCTCTGCATGAACAGCGAAACTGCCTTTATCGTCGGCATTGGTCATGACGAGCAGGAATACACCGTCAACGGCGTCCGGTATACCGTGGCATCGCGGTATTTGCCCGTTGACTACCACAGAGACGATCAACAAACGCTGTCCCACTGCCTGCGCCACTATATCGGCAGCGACTTTGCAGATTTGTCAGCCTTTATGGAAGAAGGTATGCTGACGGGTGAAGATGCCTGTTCGGCTGCCGGAAAGGAGGACTGAATGCAGTCGAAAAAGAAACAGAAAAACACCGGAATCACAGCGCTTTACTGCCGCCTGTCCAGAGACGACGGCACCGAGGGCGACAGCAATTCCATCGCCAATCAGAAACGGATGCTTGAGAAATATGCCAAGGAAAATCACTTTGGCAACACGAGATACTATGTAGACGACGGGTACACCGGCACCAATTTCAACCGCCCCAGCTTTCAAAAGCTGTTGGAGGACATTGAAATGGGCTATGTCTCCACCATCATCGTGAAGGATATGAGCCGCCTCGGGCGTGACTATCTGAAGGTCGGCTATTACACGGATACGTACTTCCCCGATCACGACATTCGCTTCATCGCCATCAACGATTGCGTAGACAGCGACGACGGCGAAAACGAGCTCGCACCGTTCCGCAACGTCATGAATGAGATGTACGCCAGAGACATCAGCCGAAAGGTCCGCACTGCACACCGCATTCGCGGCAATTCCGGCGAACCGCTCTCGCAGCCGCCGTATGGGTACATGAAGGACCCGGATCATCCGAAGAAATGGATCATCGATCCGGAGGCCTCCGCGATCGTGAAAGAGATTTTCAGCATGTATCTGAACGGCAAAGGCGCAGATTCCATCGCCCACATTCTGAAGGAGCGAAAGGTGCTGACCTGCACCGCCTATTGGCGTTCCAAGGGGATCGGCAGAGGCGGCAGAAAGGTCAACGCCGACCCTTACGACTGGAAGCACAACACCGTGCTCGGCATATTGTCCCGTCAGGAGTACTGCGGCGACGTGCTTAACTTCAAAACGCACTCCAAATCCTTCAAAAAGAAGGATCGCATCGACAATCCGCGCGAGGATTGGCTGGTCTTCAAAAACGTCCATGAGCCGATCATCGAGCGTGACGTATTCGAGCGGGTGCAGGAGATGCTCGGCAGCACCAAACACCGTCCGCCAAAGCCCGAGAACGGCGAAAAGAACATGTTCAGCGATCTGCTCCGCTGCGCCGATTGCGGCAGCAAGCTCTGGTACCACACCAACACGATCAACAAGAACATTCACTATTTCAGCTGCTCCAACTATGTGAAAGACTACCGCGGCACCTGCGAAACCCGTCACTATATCCGCGCTGACGCCGTGGAGCAGATCGTCATGCTGGAGCTCGGTCGGCTGGCCTCGTACCTCCGCCACGACGAAGAGGGCTTCGCCGCCCTGCTTGCGCAGAAAACAAATCAGGAAATGATTGCCGAAAGAAAGCAGGCGGAAGCCGATCTGCAGAAAGCCACTGTCCGCAGCGAGATGCTGTTGCGTCTGTTCGAAAAGCTGTATGAGGACAATGTCGCCGGAAAGGTGACAGATGAGTGGTTTTTGCAGCTCTCCCACAAATACGAGGTCGAACGACTGGAGCTGAAAGAGAAGATCTCAGCACTCCATGCAAAGCTTGCGGCAATGGAAGAGGAGTCGCAGAACTCCGAGTCTTTCCTCGCTGCGATCCGGAAATTCATGGAGATGAAGACGCTGACCGCTCCCCTGCTGCAGGAGCTCATTGATCACATCGACGTCTATGAGGCGCAGGGCTCCGGCAAGAGCCGCACCCAGAGGATCGTGATCTATTACCGCTTCGTCGGCTATATTGAGCTTCCGGAAAGCGCCTTTCGGTGCAGCCGTGACTATCGGGAAGATGTCCGCCAGGGCGTGGAGATCGAGTACATCCCCCGCCCGGCATAAGAAAAGCAGCAAGGCGAAAACCTTGCTGCTGCAACAAAAAAGAGTGAAGATAACGAAATCCGTTATCTTCACTCGACATGGTTGCGGAGACAGGACTCGAACCTGCGACCTCCGGGTTATGAGAGTCGGCAAAATATTGTTGAGTAATTTTGCCCCACGGCGAAATGCTTGAAATATCAGCGAAAAATGAAATCCGAAATTTGCGTTGATTCGTCTGACTTTGCGGATTTTAAAATAACTTTGCCCCAATCCTGCCCCACGGGTCTGCACCCGGCGGTCGCACACAAAAAGGCTCAAATGTGCGCGACCGCCGGGTGCATTTCACAACAATTTTGCTTCATAGTTGCTCACTAGAAACTCCCATCGAAATCTGTTTTCAGCTGTATGATTTTAGAGTCAGAAGCTTCTTGATAAGGAGTAGTAGATATGTAGATTTCCTCCGCTTGCAATAATGCATTCTGCAAATACGAAGCATAAATCTTTGCATCCGAAATCCGCGAAAGCGGATCGATCACATCATCAATGGTCTTGCACAGCAGCGTATACATCATTTTATAATCCGCCATACCGCTTCCTCCCTGCACGTTGTTACCCGTTTTCGGGTAGAAACAGTTTAATCTGAATCATCTGCTTCTGTCAACCCGTATTCGGGTAATTCGACACGGATCTCTTGCTATCATTTTCTTAACCCAAATACGGGTAGCAGGAGGGTTTGTCATGGAGTATTCGGATTTATATGTTCAGAGGATTCGGCAGCTCTGTAAGGAGCGCGGCATTGCAATCAACAAGCTCGCTACGATGAGCGGGATCAATCAATCTACGATCGACAACATCGTTCGTGGTCTGACCAGAAATCCTCGGGCAATGACCCTGCACAAGATTGCGCTGGCCTTTGGAATGACGCTATCTGAGTTCCTAGACTTCCCGGAACTGAATGATTATTCCTTTGACGAGCAGAGCGACGAATAGTACTTACCAAACTCCGAGCATTGCAGGGCTTGGGATTTGCAATAATGACTCCCACCAAAGCAACGAAATCCGAACCTGGTGCCGATTGGCGACGGGTTCGGGTTTCTTGTTTTTATCGACTACTTCAAATAACCGTTTTCGCACATTCGACAGCAATGCTCTCCTTCGCTAAGATGGAACCATCAAACGAAGGAGGGCGTTTTTCATGCGTTATAAAATCAAAATCAACGACGATGAGCGGCAGTTGATCGTCAAGGCACTGTATGACTGGCGCAATGATCTGCCCAAGGACAGCCTGCTCCGTCCCGATTTGGAGCAGCTGATTCTGAAGATCATCGACACGCCGGACGCGAGCTTTTGGAGGAGAGTTTTGGAATGAGCGAAAAACTGACTTACCATTGGGAAGGAGATTATTTGATCCCAGATTTGCTACCGCCAGAATCACCGAGCATTGGCATCTGGGGTGAGCGCAGACGGCGATTTCTCCGCAGTCATCAGAGGTCAGTATACGATGCCATGATGATGAATGGGACTCTCAACGCACATCTGGAAGAGGTTGACCGTTCCGCGGAGGCGATGCTGGATCGACTGATGGAGCAAATGGCAAAACGCGAGAAAATTACAGAAAAACTGAAGTCTGAAAACCAGATGCTCTGGATTCAAAAGATGACCACCTTTCAGAATCAGGCTTCTGAGATCATATATCACGATCTGATCTGCGTATAAACAGCGAACAGCGGAGCGAGTGATTGCTCCGCTGTTGTGTTTACTGATTCATTTTTCAGCTTTGTAAGCCACGAGGGTGAAGATCGGTGTGGGGTTATAAAACTCGTCGATCTCGGCGTAGATCCGCTTCCAGATGCCGTTGTCCACATGGACCTGCTCGAAGCCCGCTCTCAGGAGCAGCTGCACATCCCACTGGGGACGGGGCTGCTGATAGGCCGCGACCTCCATGGTGATCTCGTCGTTTTCCTCGCTCATATCCCGCGGAATGTTCTTATGCGCATGGTTCTCGGGCAGGTTGTCCGGATCATTCAGCTCCGCGTAGTTCGCGTAATCCGCATCGAAATTGATGAGCACGCCGCCGGGCTTGAGCAGATGATACCACTCGTGATAGGCCGCCGGCAAATGCGGCAGCGTCCACGTGAGGTTGCGCGTGACGAGCACATCGAAGCTCGCCTCCTCCAGATCCGGATGCTCCGCGTCCATGACGCGAAAATCCACGGGGAGCCCGAGCGTCTCGGACGCCTCCTTTGCCTTTTCGATCATATGCGCCGTGAGATCGATGCCGACGACGTCATGTCCGTCGGCGGCAAAGAGAAAGGCAAAATAGCCCGTGCCGGTGCCGAGATCGAGCACGCGCAGCCGTCCGCCGTCCTTGGGCAGATAGCGCTGAAGCTCCGCGAGCCAGCGCTCCCGCTTGGGATCGACGAGCTCGCGCATGCGCTGATCGCAGAACGAATCCGCGCGGCGGGACCAGTATTCCATGATTCTCTGTTTCAACGGATCCATGAGAAAGCTCCTTGCAGTCATTTCGTAGTGCCTTATTTTACGACGAAACGTCGGTTTCCGCAACCCCCGGTGGGGGATATTCAGGCATGCAGATGTTTGGTGAAAAGCGCGCGGATCGCGTTCAGGACGGCGATGACCATGACGCCGACGTCCGCGAAGATGGCGAGCCACATGCTCGCGATGCCGAACGCGCCGAGGATCAGGCAGAGCACCTTGACGCCGATGGCAAACCAGATGTTTTCATAGACGATGCGCATGCACTTCTTCGCAATGCGGATGGCCAGCGGGATCTTCTTCGGGTCGTCGTCCATGAGCACGACGTCCGCCGCCTCGATGGCCGCGTCCGCGCCGAGGGCGCCCATGGCGATGCCCACGTCCGCGCGAGCCAGCACCGGCGCGTCGTTGATACCGTCGCCCACGAAGGCGAGGATGGATCCCTCCGGCTTAGAGCGCAGCAGTTCCTCCACTGCCGAGACCTTATCCGCCGGCAGCAGCTCACAGCGCGCCTCGTCGATGCCGAGCTGCGACGCGACCGCCTCGCCAACCTTCTGCGCGTCGCCCGTGAGCATGACGGTGCGCGCGACGCCTGCATCATGCAGAGCGCGGATGGCCTCCTTCGCCGTGGGCTTTACAACGTCGGAGATCAGAATGTGGCCGGCGTAAGCGCCGTCGATGGCCATATGAACGATGGTGCCGACATGGTGGCAGTCAATGTACTGCACACCCAACTGCTCCATCAGCTTGGCGTTGCCGACGGCGACGGTTCTGCCGTCGATCTTCGCCACGATGCCGTGACCGCCGATCTCCTCCAGCTCCGTCACGCGGCTGCGGTCCAGCTTTCGCAAAGCCAGATCCGCCGGCTTCGGCGCGATCTCGCCGTCGTCCTGCCAGGTGAGGCCCTCCAGATAGGCCTTCTGGATGCTTCTGGCGATCGGGTGCGAGGAGGCAATCTCCGCGTGGGCGGCGAGCTCGAGCAACTTGTCATTTTCCATACTGCTGTGGTGGATGCCGTTCACCTCAAAGACGCCGTGGGTCATGGTGCCGGTCTTGTCAAAGGCAACCGTTTTCGTCTTGGAGAGCGCCTCCAGATAGTTGGAGCCCTTGACAAGGATGCCCTCGTGGCTCGCCCCGCCGATGCCCGCGAAGAAGCTCAGCGGAATGCTGATGACCAGCGCGCAGGGGCAGCTGATGACGAGGAAGGTCAAGGCGCGGTAGATCCAGTCGCCCCAGTTGGCGGCAGAGCCGCCGATGAGCCGCACCACCGGCGGCAGCACCGCCAGCGCCAGGGCGCAATAGCAGACAATGGGCGTATAGTACCGCGCAAAGCGGGAGATGAAGTTCTCGCTCTTGGCTTTGCGGGAGGTGGCGTTCTCCACGAGGTCGAGAATCTTCGCCGCGGTGGATTCGCCGAATTCCTTCGTGGTGCGCAGCTTCAGAACACCGGAGAGGTTGATGCAGCCGCTGACCACGTCGTCGTTTTCGTGCACGGTACGCGGGACGCTCTCACCGGTGAGGGCGCTGGTATCGAGCGCGCTGACGCCCTCGATGACAGTGCCGTCGATGGGCACCTTCTCGCCGGGCTGTACGACAATGACCGTGCCGACGGAAACCTCGTCGGGATCGACGCGCTCCAGCGCGCCGTCGCGTTCAATGTTGGCATAGTCCGGGCGGATGTCCATGAGCGCGCCGATGTTCTTTCGGCTCTTGCCGACGGCATAGCTCTGGAACAGCTCGCCCACCTGATAAAAGAGCATGACCGCGATGGCCTCGGTATAATCGCCGCTGCGGCTGATGAGCGCAATGGCGATGGCGCCGATGGTGGCGACGGCCATGAGAAAGTTCTCGTCAAAGACCTGCCCGTTGCGAATGCCCTTCCAGGCTTTCAGCAGGATGTCGTTGCCGACGATATAGTACGGGATCAGATACAGGAGAAACCAGATCGGCTCGTGCACCTTCTCGCCGAGGAGCTCCACGGCGAAGTGCAGTACGATCATCAGCGCTGCGGCGATGAGAATGCGCCGCAGCATCTTTTTTTGCTTCTTTGTCATATCAGAGATAAATCTCGCAGTCGTCTTCGACCTTTTTGCAGTTTTTCAGAACCTCGGGCATGACGGCCTTGGGATCGGCGCCTTCGTCGAACTCCACGACCATCTTCTGCGCCATATAGTTCACGACAGCCTTCTGCACGCCGGGGGTCTTGTTCGCGGCGCCCTCCATCTTGTTGGCGCAGTTGGCGCAGTCCACTTCGATCTCATCCGTTTTCTTCAGGGTTTTCCTCCTGATGTTGAAAATGGGGGTGCTGCGTGTTTTGCAGCACCCCCGGCTGTTTTGCGGGATGGATCAGGCAATGTCCAGATCGGCAGTGACCTGATAGTAGTCGCAGGCGTGGGCGGTGTAACCAGTCACATTCGCCTTGGAGATCATGTTCATCTGCAGGAAGGAGCAGAAGAGATAGGCGTTGTCGTCCAGAATCTTCTGCTGGAGCTGAACGGCGAGCTCACCGCGCTTGGCGGTATCGAACTCGGTGGCGAGCTGCTCCATGAGCGCATTGACCTCTTCGTTCTCATAAGCGCCGAAGTTGTAGCTCTGGCCGGGCAGGCAGCTGGTGGTGAAGAAGTACTGCGGATCGCCGGAGGGGGCGGTCACCAGCGCGGAGGCGTAGACGTCCCAGCTGGTCATGTCGGCCAGGAACTCGCGGCGGTTGGCGGTGCAGTTGATATCGACTTCCATGCCGATCTTCTTCAGGTCCGCCTGGGCAGCTTCCGCCAGCAGCGGGAGCTCCTGACGGCTGGGATAGGTCAGCCAGCGGATGACGAGCTTGGTGCCGTCCTTCTCGCGGATGCCGTCGCCGTCAGAGTCGACCCAGCCGGCCTCCTCCAGGAGCTTGGCAGCAGCTTCGGGATCATAACCCTCGGTCTTGACCTTATCGCCGCCGAAGGTGGAGAAGCCGTCCGGGAACGCGCCGTTGCCCACAACACCGTGGCCGTCCAGCAGCGTGTCAACGAAGCCCTGCTTGTCGATGCCCATGGCCATGGCCTTGCGGACAGCGGGGTCCTGGATGACAGGGCTGGTCATGTTCATGGAGCCGAAGAAGGCGCGGGAGGTCTGGATGCTGGAGAACTGGTAGTTGTCGTTCTCGAAGTTCGGATAAGCCTCGTAAGCCATGCCGTAGGCGGCGTCAATGTCGCCCGCCTGCAGCGCGGAGGAGAGGGTGTCGCCGTTGGAGATGGTCTTGATGGTGAGCTCATCGAGCTTCGGCTGGGTGTTCGTGAGGCCGCCCCAGTAGAGCTCGTTGGGAACGAGGGTGACGTGGTCATCCGTGACCATGTCCTTCACGACGTAGGGGCCGGTGCCGACGGCGATGCCCTTGTCAAAATCGGTAGCGTCCACATCGATGATGCAGCCGTAGGGGTCGCCGAGGTAGTTCATCAGAGCGGGGTTGGGCTCGCTGGTCTTGATGGTCAGGGTCATGCCGTCAGCCTCGATGGACTCAATCTTGGTGTCGGCAGGAGCGCGGTCGTGGACCTCGAGCAGGTGCTCGAAGCACTGCTTGACAGCAGCGGCATCCATGTCGCGGCCGGAGGAGAACTTCACGCCGTCGCGCAGGGTGATGGTCCAGGTGCAGTCGCCGTCATTCTCCCATGCGGTAGCGAGCCAGGGCTCCAGCTCCATGGTGTCGGTGTAGTGCACGAGCGTCTCGCCGATGCCGTAGCGAATGCAGGGCCAGCCGTTGTAGGTGGTGTGGGGGTCGACGGTCTCTTCCCAGTTTTCACTGTTGAAGGTCGTATCGCCGATGATCATGGTCTTGGCGTCCGCGGGGGCGGCAGCTTCCTCGCTGCCGGCGGGTGCGCTCTGCTCTTTGCTGCCGCAGCCGGCGAGCAGGCCGAGGGCCAGCACAACGACGAGCAGCATGGAAAGAATTCTCTTGTTCATACGTGGATTCCTTTCTTTCTGTCCTTTGTTGTTTTATTTGCACCGATGAAATCGGAATGCAGATTAAAGAATGCTGTTGATGAGGTTTCGCGTGTAACCGTTCTTCGGCGCGGCGATAACCTCGGAGGGGACGCCCTGCTCCACAATCTGGCCGCGGTACATGACGACCAGCCGGTCGCAGAACTGCTGCACGAGCGCGATGTCGTGGCAGATGAAGAGGATGGACATATCGAGCTTCCGGCGAAGCTCCGTCAGCAGCTCGATGATCTCCGCCTGAATGGTGACGTCGAGCGCACTCGTCGCCTCGTCACAGATCAGGAGCTTCGGTTCGATGGCAAGGGCTCGGGCGATCGCGGCTCTCTGGCACTGACCGCCGCTGACCTCGTGGGGATAGCGCCCCACAAACTCCTTCGGCAGGCCGCAGAGCTCGAGCAGCTCCTCCGCGCGTTTCAGCGCCTCGGCCTTGGAGACGCCGTTGTTGCGCATACTCTCGCAGATGCCGTCGCCCAGCGTACGGCGGGGGTCGAAGGACTCCGTCGGCGTCTGGAAGACGACCTGCATCTTCTTCCATGCCTTGCGCAGATCCTTTCCCTTGCACTTGGTCACTTCCAGACCGTCGACCGTGACGCTGCCAGAGGTGGCAGGAAGCAGACCCGTGATCATGTTCACGAGCGTGGTCTTGCCGCTGCCGCTCTCGCCGATGACGCCGAGGCACTCGCCGGGCATGAGATCAAAGGTGGCGTCCTTCACGGCGTGGACGTCCTCCCTGCCCTGAAGCTTGAAGGTTTTGGTCAGCTTCTGGATGGACAGGATCGGTTCAGCCATGTTTCGCGCCTCCCCTCTCCAGCCGCGGCACGGCGGCCATCAGCGTTTTGGTATACTCCGTCTCCGGGTGGTTGAGAATCTTGTCGGTCTCGCCGTACTCGACGGCGCGGCCCTTCTGCATGACGAGGACGTTGTCCGCCATGGCGCCGACGACGCCGATGTTGTGCGTGACGATGATGATGCTGACGCCGTACTCCTTGCGCATGAGCATCATCTCCTCCACGACCTGCTTCTGAACGTGGACGTCCAGCGCGCTGGTCGGCTCGTCGGCCATGAGCACGCTCGGGCGCAGAAGCATGGCCGACGCGATGCCGACGCGCTGCTGCATGCCGCCGGAGAGTTCGAAGGGATAGCTTTTGAGGACGCGCACCGGATCGAGGAAACCAATCTTGCTGAGAATCTCAGACGCGCGGTCCTCAAATTCCGCTTTTGTGATCTTTTCATGCTCGATGACGCTCTCGTAGAGCTGGGCACCGACCGTGCGGATTGGGCAGAAGCTGGCGCCGGCGCTCTGGAAGATCATTCCGAAGTCCGGGCCGCAGAGCTTGCGGATCTCGGCGGGCTTCAGATCGGGAAGATCCTTGCCCTTGTACCAGATATCGCCTCTTGTGACCATGCCGGCGGGGCCAAGCAGCCCCATGGCGGCTTTGATGAGTGTACTCTTGCCGCTGCCGGATTCGCCGACGATGCCGAGAATTTCGCCCTCGGCGAGATCGACGGAGATGTCCTGCACGGCAGGCTTGCCGTTGTAGGAGATCTCTACGCGGTCATATTCCAGAAGCTTGCTCATGCGCGCGCCCCCTTTCTCATCTTGGGGTCGAGATAATCTCTGACGGTATCGCCCAGCAGATTGAAGATCATGACGGAGACGAAGATGGCGAGACCGGGCGCGAACGTGAGCCACGGGGCGGTCTGCAGCAGACCGCGGGTATCACTGATCATGCTGCCCCACTCGGCGGCGGGCGGCTTGGCGCCGAGGCCGAGGAACGAGAGACCCGCAAGCTCCATCATCATGGTGCCGATGTCCAGCATGGAGGTCACCAGAATCGGGCCCATGATGTTGGGGAGAACGTGCTTCACAATGATCTTCATGGAGCTGCCGCCTGCGAGCTTTGCCGCACGGAAATAGGGCATCTCCTTTTGCGCGAGCGTCTGACTGCGGGCGATACGCGCAAACTTCGGCCATGAGATGGCAGCCAGCGCGATGATCGCGTTGTGCAGGCCGCCTCCGAGCACGCCCGCCACGGCCAGCGCAAAGACGAGGCCGGGGAACGCGAGGAAGAGGTCGGAGATGCGCATGAGGATCGTATCCGTCCAGCCGCCGACCCAAGCGGCGAAAACGCCAACGATCGTGCCAATGACGGTGATGATGGCGACGAGCAGCAGGGTGGAAAAGATGCTGGTCTTCGCGCCGACGATGACGCGCGAGAGCATATCGCGGCCGTAGCGGTCGGTGCCGAAGACATGCTCAGCACTGGGGGCCATCTTGGCGATGGAAAGATCCTGCGCATAGGGATCGTAGGGGCAGAGCTGCTCGCAGAAGACGGACGCGAGCAGGAGCAGGATCGCAAGCGTGCCGAAAACGATGAGTCTGGCCTTGAGGGTATCGCGGCGCAGCTTCTGCACGCGGACAGTCGGTTCCTTGTTCAATCCTGCACCACCCCCAGTCTGATACGCGGGTCCATGGCGTGATACAGCAGATCGGTGATGAGGTTCACGAGGACATAGATGATCGCCATCCAGACGACGTATGCCTGAATGATCGGATAGTCGCGCATGGTGATGGCGTCCACGGCGAGCTTGCCGACGCCGTCCCACATGAAGATGGACTCGATAATCGCCGTACCGCCGAGGAGGCTTCCGATGGAGAGCGCCAAAAGTGTAATGATCGTGAGCATGGAGGACTTCATGACGCTTTTCCACAGCGTAACTCTGCCGCGCACGCCTCTGGCCTGTGCGCCGTAGACATAGTCCTTATTGAGCTCCTCCAAGACCGTGGCGCGCACCTGGCGGAGGTACTTCGCGCTCATGGCGATGGCGAGCGTGAGCGTCGGCATGGCGGCGCTCTTGAGGCTCAAGCCGTTTGAAATGACCGGCAGCCAGCCGAGCTTGATGCTGAGAAAATACATGAGGAGCATGGCCACGAAGAAATTGGGCAGCGAGTTTCCGACAAAGCTGCAGAAGCGGATGAGATAGTCCGTGAACCGATCGTGCCGCACCGCAGCCAGCACCCCGAGCGGGATGGAGATGATGATGGTCAATAAAATAGAAAGCGCTGTGAGCAGCAGCGTCGCAGGAAGCTTGGAGACGAAGGTATCGAACACGTTGCGCCCGGAGATGTAGCTCGTGCCCATGTCGCCAGTGAGCATACCGCCGAGCCACGAGAAATACTGCGTCAAAAAGGGCTTATCGAGGCCGAGATCGGCGCGCGCCGCGTCAATGATTGCCTGATCCACGCCGCCCTTGTTGCCGTACATCTCCGTGATGGCGTCGCTGCCGGCGATGCGCATCATGGCGAAGGACAAAAACGTGATACCGATCAGCACCGGGATCAGCTGCACGATTCTGCGAAGCACATATTTGCCCATCGGCACACCTCCTGATTTGTTAGTTTCGTCTTACTTTTATAGCACTGCCAATCCGCTCGCACAACCTACCCCGGGGGATATTTTTTCAAACTTTCTGCATTTTTGTGCAATTTTTTATCCCCCGGGGTAGGTTGTGAGCCCCTGCTTACCGTGTTAGGATAACATATAGAACTTTATCGAGATGAAGTGAGGAAAAGCATGGACAAGATCATCGCCGGGCATGCTCTGACGCCCGGCAAAACCGTAAAAGACCACATCCACGTGCACGGCACGGAGCTGCATGTGCCCCATGTTCTGCTCTGCGGCATGGAGGACGGGCCGACCGCGCTGATCTCCGCCGGCATCCACAACGCGGAATATGTGGGCATCCAGGCAGCCATTGAGCTCTCGAATGAGCTGGACGTGCAGGAGCTGCGCGGCAATGTGATCATCCTGCCGCTGGCGAACCGCTCCGGCTTTGAAAACCGGACCATGTCCATGGTCTGGGAGGATGGAAAGAACCTCAACCGGGTCTTTCCCGGCGACGCGGAGGGCAGCACGGCGGAAAAACTGGCGCACACGCTCTTTGACGTGTTCATCCGCAACGTGGACTATTACATCGACCTGCACAGCGGCGACGGCTTCGAGGAGCTGATTCCCTACGCCTATTACCTCGGCGACGCGCCGGCGGCCGGGAAGGCGCGCGAGATGATCGAGTGCGTGAACACAAAGTATTTCGTCCGCTCGAAGTGCCGCACGGGCGGCGCTTACAATCTGGCGTCCGTGCACGGCATTCCCAGCGTGCTCATTGAGCGCGGGCAGCTCTCCCTGTTCAGCCGCGAGGAGATTGAGGCGGACAAGGCGGACGTACGGAACATTCTGCGCCGCATCGGCATCCTGCCGGGAGATTATACGACCTACGAGAAAACAGAGCTCGCGGAATTCAGCGACGACGCGCCGTGCACCGGCTGCTGGTACCCCGAAAAGCAGGTGGGCGACTGGTTCCGGAAGGGCGAGAAGCTCGGCGAGATCCGCGATTACTTCGGGCGCAGCCTCTTTACGGCGTTCGCGCCGTGCGACGGGGTGCTGATCCATCAGTGTGCGTCGCTGAATATCATTGAGAAAGGACCGATGGTGACCTATGGCATCCGGCAAAACGATTCTGAGTGAAAACCGGGAATACTGGACCGGCCGCGCTGACGGCTATTCCAAAGTGAACCAGACAGAGCTTCGCACCTCGCAGCGCGAGGTCTGGCGCGAGGAGCTGAGAGCGCACATTGCCCGGCAGTTTCCCGACCGTGAGGCAGGGAGCGTACAGGTTCTGGAGATCGGCACGGGGCCGGGCTTCTTCGCGATTCTGCTTGCAGAGCTGGGATATGACGTGACGGCGATTGATCTCACGCCCGCCATGCTCGCAGAGGCGAAAAAGAACGCCGGCGCGCTCGCGGAGAAGATCACGTTTCTGGAGATGAACGCCGAAGCGCTCTCCTTTCCGAACGGGAGCTTTGACGTGATTCTATCCCGCAACCTCACATGGAATCTCCCCCATCCGGAGACGGCCTATCAGGAGTGGAAGCGCGTGCTTCGCCCCGGCGGCATGCTGCTGAACTTCGACGCCAACTGGTATCACTACCTGTTTGACAACGCTGCGCGCGAGGGCTATGACGCCGATCGCAAAGCCACGGCGGAGCAGGGGATCCATGACGAGAACATCGGAGAGAACTTCGATCAGATGGAGCGCATCGCCATGCGCATTCCCCTCTCCCGCGCGGCACGTCCGGCCTGGGATCACAGCGTGCTCTCAAAGCTCGGTCTGCACGTGACGACGGATACGGAGGCATGGAGCCGCGTCTGGTCGGCAGAGGAGAAGGTAAACTTCGCCTCCACGCCGATGTTTCTCGTGCACGCCGTTCACCCGGCAGTCCCCTGAACGAAAGGAGCAAACGATGCAGGCTGCTGAATATTTTGATTCCATCGCACAGTTTTGGGACATGGAGTACTCCGACAACGAGCTGGCGCGGGAAATTACTGCTTCGATTTCCATTCCCCGCGGCGGCGGCTATACGCTGGACATCGGCTGCGGCAGCGGCGGCATGATTCTGGATCTGCTGCGCTATGGAGCATATGAAGTTGAGGGCGTCGATTTTTCGCCCGCCATGGCGGAGATGGCGCGGGAGAAATTCAGCTTTGATCCCCGCGTGAGCATTGAAACGATCGACTTCTTCGCGCTGGAACACGCGGGATATGATCTCGCCGTGGCGTTCAACACCTATCAGTACTTCCGCCACCCCGGCGCATTCATCGCCAAGGCCTATTCCCTGCTGCGGGAGGACGGGCGGCTGACCGTCGCCTGCGGCTTCAGCCGCAAGCGCACGAACGCCCTGAGCGAAACGCTGCCGAAGGGCATTGCCCGTCAACTCAAAAGCGCGGAGGAGGAAGCAAAGGACTGGGCACCTTTCTTCAAAGTTGACTGTATTTGCGATACCGACGACCTGTATCTGATTTCCGGGCGCGCGGTAGCCGGGATTGGAGGCAAGTTATGAGCGAACCGAGAGGCTTTCACATGCACGAGGACGGAACGTACCATTCCCACGACCACCTCGAGGAGCATCCGCACACGCACACCCACAGCCACACGCAGACCAAGTCGGTCATCAACCGGCTCTCCCGCGCGATCGGGCACTTAAACTCCGTCAAGCGCATGGTGGAGACCGGCCGCGACTGCACGGAGGTGCTGATGCAGCTGGCGGCCGTTCAGTCCGCGCTCAGCAGCACGGCCAAGGTGATTCTGAAGGATCACATTGAGCACTGCATCAAGGACGCTGTGGGCGAAAACGACACACACGCGCTCGAGGAACTGAACGCCGTCATTGAGCGTTATATGAGATAACCAAAAAGATCTTCAACAATTTGTGCATTATTTCATCCCCGGGGGGAGCTTGTGATTCTTGCCCGAATGGATTAGGATGGCAGGTGTCTCAATAGAGAAAAAAGGAGTGTTGACCTATGCATATGGCAGACGCGCTGCTCGCCCCGGCGGTAGCCGCCACCATGTACGTGGCCTCCGGCGTCACCGCCGGCGTCAGCGTACACAAGCTGCGTAAAGACGATGAGGAGCAGAAGCTCCCCGTGATGGCCGTCACCGCAGCCCTCGTCTTCGCGGGACAGATGATCAACTACACGATTCCCGGCACCGGCTCTTCGGGCCACATGTGCGGCGGTATGCTGCTCTCGGCTCTGCTCGGGCCGCAGGCGGGTTTCCTGTCGATGATCGTCATTCTGGCAATTCAATGTCTCTTCTTTGCCGACGGCGGGTTACTTGCCCTCGGCGCGAACGTCTGGAACATGGCGTTCTACGGCTGCTTCATCGGATACTATCTGATCTGGCGTCCGATCATGCGAAGCCGCCTGTTCTCCGGCTTGGGCGCAAAGGGCGCAGCGCGCGCGAAGATCATCCTTGCCTCCATTCTCGGCTGCGTCATTACGCTGCAGCTCGGCGCCTTCTCCGTCTGCGTGGAGACGAGCCTCTCCGGCATCACGGAGCTGCCCTTCGGCGTGTTCCTCAGCATCATGCAGCCGATCCACCTGGCCATCGGTCTGATTGAGGGTCTGATCACCACGGCGGTGCTGCTCTTTGTCTATGAGAGCCGCCCGGAGCTGCTGCGCGACATGAACGCCTCCGCTCCCGAGAAGAAGAACTCCCTCAAGACCACGGTCATCTCCCTCGCCATCGTCGCTGCCATCGTGGGCGGCGGTCTGAGCCTGATCGCGAGCTCCAACCCCGACGGTCTGGAGTGGTCCCTGTTCGGCAACGCCGAGGCGGGCTACAGCCAGAACCTCGGTCTCGACGAGGAGGACTACGGCGTGCAGAGCGACGCGGCGGACAAGGCCGCGGCCATTCAGGAGAAGACCTCATTCCTGCCGGACTATGCCTTCGCTGACAGCGACAGCGCGGCGGGCACCACCGTCTCCGGTCTCGTCGGAAGCGCGATCGTCGCCGCCCTTGCGGTGCTGATCTGCTTCCTCGGCGGATTCTTTCGCAAGAAGAACGGCGCGAAGAAATAAGAAAACGAAAGAACGCCCGGCGTCAAAAGACGCCGGGCATTTCTTTGTATCCGGAGATTTGTTTTCTTATTTCAGGAGCCAATGTCCTTCGGAGACTTCTTCAAACGTGCTGCCAAGCGGTGTTTTGGTATCATACTCCAGAATCTTCTTGTTTCTTTCATAAACCGGGTCCGGTACATGGATTGCAGAAAGCAGGGCCTGCGTATAAGGATGCAGCGGATTGGAGAAGAGCTCCTTCGTCGGCGCCATTTCCACCAGCTTTCCGTGGAGCATGACGCCCACACGGTCGCAGATGAAACGCACCACGGAGAGATCGTGCGCAATGAGAAGAAATGTAAAGCCATGCTCGCGCTGCATATGCTGAAAGAGGCTGATGATCTGCGCCTGAATGGAGATATCCAACGACGCGACCGGCTCGTCCGCCACCACAAACGCGGGGTCGGTAATCAGGGCGCGGGCGATGGCCACGCGCTGACGCTGACCGCCGGAGAGCTCGCCGGGGCGCTTCTGCAGATAGGTCTGCGCCATGCCGACATCCTTCATCAGCTGCAGCAGCTTTTCCCGCTGCGTCTGTGGATTCGGCCGGTTCGGCAGGATGCGAAACGGCTCGAGGATGATCTCCTCCACCGTCATGCGCGGATTGAGCGAGGCGGCAGAGTCCTGAAATACGGTCTGCAGCTCCGTCTGCCGCTGACGGACTGCTGCGGCGTCCGCAGCTTTGCCGGAGACCAATGCGCCGCGGTAGAAAACCTCGCCCTCTGTGGGTCGGTAGATCCCGGTGACGGAACGGGCAAACGTGGATTTGCCGCAGCCGCTCTCCCCCACCAGACCGAACACCTCGCCCTGCCGGATGCCGAAGGTGACGCCGTCAATGGCCTTGATGGTCAGACGGTCGTTGATGCGGAAATGCTGCTTGAGCTCCCGCACCTCTAAAATCAGGTTTTTGTCCATTTTCCACTCCCGGCTTTCAAACGGATTGGCGGCTCGACACGCGGCGCACGCGGGTCCAGGAGCCATGTGGCGGCAAAATGCGTGTCGCTCACGGGAAACATGGGCGGCATCTGCTCATAATCGATCGCGAGGGCGTATTCGTTGCGCTCGGCAAAGGCGTCGCCCGGTGGCGGGTCCAGAAGCGAGGGCGGCATGCCCGGAATCGGGCGCAGCTCGCCGGATTCGGCAGCCAGCGCGGGCAGAGACGACAGCAGCCCCCAGGTATAGGGATGGCGGGGATCATAAAAGATCTCGTCCGCCGTGCCGATCTCCACGATTTTTCCGGCATACATGACCGCCACGCGGTCGGCACTGCGCGCCACGGCGCCGAGATCGTGGGAGATGAACACAATCGCGATGCCGGTTTTCTGCCGAATCTCCCGCAGAAGATCGAGAATCTTCGCCTCCACGGTGACGTCCAGCGCGGTGGTCGCCTCGTCGGCAAAGAGCAGCTTCGGATTGGACGCCAGCGCAATGGCCAGCACGCAGCGCTGGCGCATGCCGCCGGAGAAGAAATGCGGCTGGAGCGAAAAGCGATGCGCCGCATCCTCGATGCCGACCAGGTCCAGCAGCTCCATGGCGCGGTGCGACGCCTCCTCGCGGGAGACCTTCTCCTGCTTGCGGATCGCCTCCATGATCTGCCTGCCGATGGGGATCGTCGGGTTGAGCGTGGTGAGCGGATCCTGAAACACCATGGAGCAGTTTCTGCCGCGGATATGCCGCATCTGCCGCTCGGAATAGTGCGTAATATCCTCGCCGCAGACAGACATGCTCCCGCGCTTGACGAAGGAGTATTTCGGCAGCAGGTGCATGACCGACTGGCACAGCACGGTCTTTCCGCAGCCGGACTCGCCGACCAGACAGAGGATCTCTCCCTCGTTTACGGTAAGATCCACGCCGCGCACGGCCTCCACCTCGCCCTTCGGCGTGCGGAAGCTCACCGCCAGATCCTTCAGCTCCAAAACAGGTTCAGACATAGCAACACCTCGTTTTCAGGCCGCCAGCCCTGTGTCTGACGGCCTGAAGCGTTTTCTTGATTTCGATTATCTGTCGAGCGTCCACTCCTCTATGTTCCACATGACGCCGACGGCGTGGTGGCCGAGGACGCGGGTGGTATCGAGTCCGCTCAGCGCGCTGGTACCGACATAGTTGCCGTCCAGATACGCGACGAGCAGTACGCCCGGATTCTGGGCATACTCGACCTCAAACTGGCCGTAGAGGTCCTTGCGCGCAGCCTCGTCCGCCTCGTGGCGGGCGGCGGTCAGCAGCTCGTCCACCTTGGGATTGGAGTACTTCATGCTGTTGCTGCTGCCCGTGGAGGTGAACTGCTTGAAGGCCATATCGGGGTCAAACTGGGTGGCAAAGCCGGCGAGGAAGCCGTTGTAGCCCGCCTGCCAGTCAAACTTCGTCACGAGCACGACCTCCATGTCCACACCGGCTTCCTTGAGCATGGTGCTCATCATGTTGGCGATGTCGACGCGCTCCTCCTCATAGTCGCGGGTCTGGATCGTGAAATGGAACTTGGTGCCGTTGCGCTCATAGATGCCGTCGTCACCCTTGACCCAGCCGAGCTTCGCCATTTCCTCGGCGAACTTGTCCAGATCATAGGTGTAGATGTCGGCGTCCTTGTTGGAGCCCAGGGGGTTGAGCTGGATGGGGCTGTAAGCGGTGCAGCCCTGACTGTTGAGTACGTTCTTGACGATGGTCTCCTTGTCGATGGCGTAGTTCAGCACGCCGATGGAGTCCGCGTTCTGGGCCCAGAAGTCCGAGGTCATGGCCATGGAGGCGCCGCGGTAGTCGGCGGTGGTGAAGATCCACTCGTTGTAGCCGTCCTTGCCCTCAAACTGCGCGGCGTAGTTGGCGTTCAGCCAGGCGAGATCCGCCTCGCCGGACTGCAGCATGGTGGCCTTCGTGCTCTCAACGGCGACGGTCTTGTAGACCAGATATTCAATGTTCGGAACCTTGTCGTAGTAGTCGGCGTTCGCCTGCATGGTGATCATGCCGCCGGTGGCGTCCCACTCGACGAACTTATAGCGTCCGGTGCCGACAGGCGCCTGGTTGAAGGAGCAGGTGGAGATGTCCTCGCCCTCGAGCAGGTGCTTGGGAACGATGCCAATGGTGAAGTAGCCGAGCATGTTCGCGTCATACTGGCTAAGCTTGATGGTGACCTCATTGTCGCCGGTGGCCTCGACACTGACAATGTCCTCATAGTCCGAGCGCAGGCTGCTGGAGAGGGTGTCGTCGTGGGTCAGCTCGTCGTAGGTGAAGACCACGTCCTCGGCGGTGAAGGGCTCGCCGTCGTGCCACTTGACGCCGTCACGCAGTTTGAAGACATAGGTGAAGATGTCCGCGTCGTAGCTGTACTCGGTGGCGAGATCGGTCACGGGCTTGCCGTTTCCGTCATACTTCATCAGACCGGAGAAGATGACGTCGGTGATCTCATCGTGGTTGGTGAGCAGCGGGTTGATGGTGTCCTCGTTTTCGCCGGCATAGACGAGGGTGTTGGACGCGTTCATGCCGCCGGACTCCTCTGCCGCTTCGGTCTCCGCCTCGGCGGAGCCTGCCGGAGCGGGCTCCTCCTTGCTGCCGCAGGCGGCCAGCGAGAAGCACAGCACGAGAACCAGAAGCAGCGCGATCAGGGATCTTGTGTGTTTCATTTCGTACCTCCAATGATAGATTATATATGAGCGCATCTGCTGCGTTCACAATTAAAGATTGCTGGATTTGCGGTTGGTCTCTTTTCTCAGATAGTTGCCGAGATCCGTGATGCACAGGAGCGTGATCACGAGGAAGAGGCCGGGAATGATGATGACCCACCAGGTGTTGAGAATCAGCGCGCGGTTGGCGAGCGAGAGCATGCTGCCCCAGGAGAGCACGTCCAGCGGCAGGCCGAGGCCGAGGAAGCTGAGCGTGGACTCCGTGGTGATGCAGGAGCTGACGCTGGAGACGACGACGAACATGATCGCCGAGAGGAAATTCGGAACCAGATGCCGCCGCATGACATAGAAAAACTTCCCGCCGATGCTGCGGGCATAGAGCACATACTCCGTGTTGCGGATCTGCCGCACCTCGCCGCGCACAATACGCGCGAGGCCGAACCAGCCCGTGATGCCCACGACGAGCGACATGGAGATGACATTGCCCGCCGGGAACACCGCCGTGATGATGAGGATCAGCAGGATGCCCGGGATCGCACCGAAGAGCTCCATGATGCGCATAAGCAGGCTGTCCACGCGGTCGGACGCCGTGCCGCTGAGCGTGCCATAGGTAATGCCGAGCAGCGCCACCACGGCAGCGCCGAGCACGCCGATCGTCAGGGACGAGCGTCCGCCGTAAAACATGATGGAAAACAGGTCGCGGCCGAGCGAGTCGGTGCCGAAGTAATATTCCCCGTTCGGGGCAAGGCTCGTGGCGTCATAATAGTATTTTGCGGGGTCGTGATTTGCGATGTACGGCGCGAAGATGCAGCCCAGCACGATCACCAGCAGGATTACCGCGGCGAGGATGGGCTTGCCCTTCAGGCGCTGGCGGAGCGTGGGCGTCTGCTCCTTCGGCTCATGGTGCCGCCAGCCTGCGCCGACGATTTCAAAATCAGAGGTGCGCTCCAAAGTTGTTTCTACCATTGGATCGTCTCCATTTCTTTCATGCGCGGGTCGATCTCCTCGTTGATCGTCTGCGCGATGAAGCTCGATACGAACACGGCAAAGCCCGTGATCAGCACATCCACCATCAGGAGATTGTAGTCATGGTACTTTGCTGCCTCCACGGCGAGATTGCCGATGCCGGGATAGCTGAACACGGATTCCACCACGACCGTTCCGCCCGTGACATGGGGAATGGAAATGGCCATGATGCTCACAATGGTGGGCGCGACGTTGCGCAGGCAGTGCTTCCAGACGATCTGGCGGCGCGTGCAGCCCTTGGATTTGGCGAGCAGGACATAGTCCTTGCGCACCTCGTCGAGCAGCTTGTTGCGGATCATATAGGCGTAATACCAGAGATGGCTCGCGATCATGACAAACAGCGGCAGCACCAGATGGGAGACGCGGTTGCCGAGGTCGTTTTTCATGCCGATGTCATATGCTCCGCTGCTCGGAAACCAGCCGAGGTTCACGGCGAAGATCAGCACCAGCACGACGCCCAGCCAGAAGCCCGGCGTGTAATAAAATACCGTGCCGATGCGGCAGATCAGCCGGTCCAGAAACCGCTCCTCGTGCAGCACGCAGAACACCGCGAGCACCGTCGCAAGGCCGAACACCGCCGCATAGGCCAGCACACCCAGCAGCAGCGTGTTGCCGATGAGGGGCTTGACCACGTTCATGACCGGCTGCTTGTGCTTGAGGGAGATGCCGAATTCGCCGTGCAGGGCATTGGTGAACCAGCGGATATACTGCTGCACCAGCCCGTCGTTCAGGCCGAGCCGGACGCGCGCGGCGTCAATTTCCTCCTGCGTCATGGAGTCCAGCTGATCGCCGTAAAACGACTGCAGCGGATCGCCGGGCGCGAGACGCGCCAGGAAGAACACGACGAGCGAGAGGATAAACATGACCAGGATCAGCAGCCCGATACGGCGGATGATCCGTTTGGATAAGCTCGTGATTCTCATGGCTTCGTCCCGACAAACATCGTCCAGTGCGGTTCCTGCGAGCTCATGGCCTCCGGCAGCTCCGTCACTGTAATGCGCTTGAGGCCCGCAGCGTCATAGACCTCGCAATAGGCCTCCCGCGTACCGACCGTCAGGGGCAGGTCGATTCCGCCGTAAAAATCGCCGCCGGTCATGTCCATCATGCGCATGAACGAGATCACCTTCCCGCCGGGCTTCAGCACGCGCTTCCATTCCCGCACCGCTTCCTCCGGCACGGTCAGCGTCCACATGACGCGGCAGTTGACCACGGCGTCAAACGTCTCGTCGGCAAAGGGGAGCCGCTCGCAGGCAGCCTCGCGAAAATCGACGTTCAGACCGAAGCATTTCGCCTTTTCGACGCCCTGCGCAAGCATATCTGCCGCGATGTCCACGCCGCTTACGGTATAGCCGAGCTTCGCGAGCAGCAGCGCCAGAAAGCCCGTGCCGGTTCCGACGTCCAGAACCGAGCCGGCGCCGTTCAGACCGATCGCCTGCTCCAGCGTCCGGCTCCAGAGCGCCAGATCCTCTGTGTCATGCTCGCTGTCAAACTCCGCCGCGCGGCCGTTCCAGAAGGCGGCGATGGTATCCAGATCCATCTGATGTGCCATGAGATCACCTGATTTCTTGCAAAAAAATAAACAGACCCCATACCACGCCCATTGGGCATGAAACGGGACCTGCTGTTGTTCAGTCGGTCAGTTATTCAGATTCAAAGCTTTACGCTCTTTTTGATCTCCTCCACCCGGACGGGCTGGCCGTCCGCGATGAAAACCTTGACTTCGCCGAAGCCGATCTCTCGAATCAGATTGAGCAGCTTGCGTTCTTTCATGGTGATGTTGGTTTGATCCACCGCTGCCACCTCCATATGCTATTGTGGTAAGTATACACAATGTTGACAAACGCTCGCAACCTACCCCCGGGGATAAAAAATAAGGATTTTTAGATTTTTGTGAAAATTTTACAAAGAAGCGGGAATATCAGACGATATCCCCGCTTCGATTAAGCAGTTTTTCCCTCCGCAATCAATTGCTTCGTCAGCTCCACGACGGTGTCGACAAAGCCGGCGCAGACCATAAGGTCGTTCTTCGCGATTTCCTTACACAGGATGCCGCCGTGCTTTTCCCTGAAGGCGTCATACAGCCGATCGACCAGAGCGCGGGTCTGATCGTGGTCATAGCCCTGCTGCTTCGCCCAGGCGGTGAGGCAGTAGGTGCCGCCTCGCAGGGTGCTGCACGTGCCGCCGCAGGTGTCGCACATGATGTTGAAGGAATCCTTGATCTCCTCGGCGTCAAAGCCACAGACCGGCGCGAGATAGACCGCGATGATCTGGCAGCAGTTATAGCCTTTCTCGAACAGTTCCACTTTGCTGGGCATGGAATCCATAATCGTTCCTCCCTGTTTTCAGTCTGCCTTCGCAAGGGCGACTGCCTCGGCGAGGAGAAGGTTGCTGTGGTCGAAATGATGCAGCGCCTCGGCGAGCTTTTCCGCCGCTTCGGACTTGCCGTTGGCCTCCAGACTGTGGCAGACGTCGTGCAGCTCATCCGCGTGGTGCCGGTTGTGATCCAGCATGTAGTTCAGCAGCGCGAGCGTTTCCTCGGGGCTCATGGCTTTTTGATCGCCGTGCGGGTGGGCATGGACGTGAGCCGCTGCTGTATCGTGCGTATGTTCGTGATCGTGCATGAAAATCATCCTTTCTGTTGTTTTCTGGATGGTTCCACCATATCACACCTGCACCGCCTCCACAAGCTGCCCCGGGGGATATTAAATACTCTGTTTTTTCAGTTTTCTCCGCTGGCTTCGTATCGGGGGGATGGAGGATCAGGAGCAGCCGCGAAGGGCTTCAAACTATTGAAAAATCAAGGAAAAAATATTTTTCAAAATTCATCCCCCGGGGTAGCTTGTGCGGGATTTCCATGTGTGCTAAGCTTTGACCATCAAGTATTTCAGAGCTTTCAAGTCTCACCTTCCATGGTGTCGGTGTTTTGGTCTGCACCGGCACACCCCCCCTTCCCTTTTTTGCGGGGAGAGTTCACGCAGTCTGACTCTCCCCGCGGCCCTTTTTCTTTCGGAGTTTCTTCATTTTCGTCTTCTTCAGATCCATATGCAAAAAACACGGCGCACATTTTGTGTGCCGTGTTTTTTGTAATACGCGTTATAATTTCATCCTTTCCGGAAATGCTTCTCTCCGTCGTTCTTTCATCCAGAACAGAAACAGACAAACTGCCGCTGCGAACCAGGCCGCGGGATAAACCGCCGCCACGCGCTCGATGGTGACGCCGCTGCGGGTGAAGATCATAAGGCAGACCGTTCGGAAGACGCAAATGGTCGCCAGAATGATCAGCATAGGCTGGAGCGTTTTTCCCTTGCCTCTGGCAGCCTCGGCAAATATCTGAAGGAATACATAGATCCAATAGAGCGGGAATGTCACATGGACGATCCGCATGCCGCTTTCGATGACCCCCGGGTCTCTCGTAAAGAGCATAAACGCATACTGCCCGAAGAAATACAGCAGCGCCGACATGACGGCAACATAGGCCACACCCATGGCAATGCACACGCGTACGCCCTCGGAGATACGGCGGATATTCCCCGCCCCGCAGCACTGCCCGCTGAAGGTCATCATGGCGGAGCCCAGCGCCACGATGGGCATGTAGATCAAAAGCTCAACCTTAAAGTAGGCAGCGAACCCCGCGATGGCGTCCACGCCCAGCCAGTTCACAGCGGACTGGACGAACACGTTGGAAAGCGTGATCACGAGGCTTTGCAGCCCGGCAGGAACACCGAGCCTTGCGATTTCGCCCACGATCTCCCCTTCCAGCCGGATGCGGCTGAGGTCGAGCCTGCCGAATTCCGTGCCGCGGCGCAGATAGCGCACCGCCAGCACCGCCGCCGCGCTCTGGGAAAACAGCGTCGCCAGCGCCACGCCATAGATGCCGTCCGGGAGAAGCTTGACCAAAACAAGATCCATGACCACATTGATGACTCCGCCCCAAAGCTGCATCCGCATGGGAGCCTCCGAATCGCCCAGGGCGCGCATAACGCCGGCATAAATGTTATAAATGCACATCGGGATCATGCTCATAAGATAGATCCGCGCATAGCCGGCGCCCGGAGCGAGGATCTCCTCCGGCGCGTTCATCCAGACCAGAAACTGCCGTGCAAGCGCCACGCCCAGAACGGACAGGATTGCGCCGCCGGCAAGGCTGACGCCCATGGCAGTGTGGAGGATGCGGTCGAGCTTTCTCCGGTCGCCCGCGCCTCTGGCCTGCGCCGTCATGACACCGCAACCCACAGAGAGCCCGGTGAAGAAGCCCACCACGCAGGTGGTCAGCAGCGAGCTTGCGCCAACGGCGGCATGCGCTTCCTTGCCGAGTAAATTGCCGACAACCAGCAGATCGACCGTATTATACAGCTGCTGAATGAAGCTGGTACCAAGAAGCGGCAGCGCAAACAGCAGCATCTTTTTCCAGATGTTCCCCTCGGTCAGGTCTAACGTCTTTTTCAAATTCTCGCCCCGTCCATTTTTGTTGTCTTGCGCCACCATATCACAAGGGCAATGCCGCCACAAGCTACCCCGGGGGATATCCATTGCAGGTTTTCATGCGCTTTTTGATTGCTTCCGTATCGGGGGGATAGAGGATTTTCAGGCTGATTTTAACGCTGCAAAGCATTGAAAAATCAAGGAAAAATACTTTTCAAAATACATCCCCGGGGGTAGCTTGTGCGGCTCTTTTTCCTATGCTAAGCTTTAACCATAAAACTTCTGATCTTTCAAGTCTCGCTTCCATGTACAGGCGTTTTGGTCTGCGCCTGCACACCCCCTTCCAAATTGCGGGGAGGACAGGCACAATGTGTTCTCCCCGCACCCCTCCCAAATCGGAGCTTCTTCATTTGCGTCTCTTTCATATATCGTGCGATCATGCCATGTATCGCATGACTCTCTCCAAAACCGCTGCGGGGAAAGCATATTCTGTGCTTTCCCCGCAGCTTTGATTCAGAGTGCGTATCGATACCGTAGTTTCCACCTCAGCCGCCTTCCGGCGCGGCTTTGTATGGTGTCGGAGACCGTTTGCTGAAATGCCGTCATCTGATCACGCTGGGTGTCACTCATGGCATGGTCGCTGAAAGCGGCCTCCTGCCAGAGCTTGTATGCAGCGTCATAGCCGGGCATCTCCAGCGCATCGCTCTCGGAAGCGCGCAGCCAGAGCAGCGCATAGCGGAAGGTGGCGCGAATCGCCTCGGCATTGTTCTCGCTCTCCATTCCCGCGCGGTTTCGGTCGCGCCGCTTCTGCAGCCGGTCACGGAGAATGGCAGGGACAAACAGCACCAAAAGAATCACCGCAATCAACACAATCAAAAGGATGGTTTTGGGGTCCATGCTCTCCCGGATCTGGAGGAGCATGGGCTCTTTGTTCTCTTGCTCCGGCTGGCTTTCCGGCGTGGGTGTGGGAGCATTCTCCGGCTGCCGCTGCTGCGTCACAGTGGTCAGGGCGAGCGTGTCGCGCAGCTGATTGTCCAGCACGGAGACGCGCGCGTTTTCTCCCGGCAGGAGCCAGAGCGTGAGCCCTGCAATCACCGCCGCAGAAGCCAGCAAAAGGACAGCCGCTCGAAGCTCAGACCTCGCTGCCATGGAGAGCCCTGAGAGCGCCAAAATCCCCAGCAGCCATGCCGCACCGGGTGTGACGCCGAAATAGGCACAGGAGACAGCGGTGAACGCAGCCGCGAGCACGCCAGGCAGCGCGCGTTTCCGCGCGCCGAGCCAGCCGAAACAGACCGCAGTCAGTGCGGAGCCCCACAGCACCGCCGGAATCGGAGAAATCGCAGAAACGGCAAAATTGTCATACAAATACCGCTGACGGGCAGCGCTCAAATCAAAGAGCCGATTTAGAAGCCCCGCAAGTCCGCCAAAGACCTGACGCCAAAACAAAAGAGCAGTCAATGTGAGCAGAATCAGCAGCGCACAGCCAACCAGACGCCGGTGTTTTCGCGACGGGCAAAAGACCGGAAACAGCGCGGCAAGGGAACCTGCCGCGGAATACGGCAGCAGCGTAATACGGCCAACCATCCACAAAAACGCGCCCCAAAGGGCCACGCAAAGCAAAAACGGAAACACAGCGGCATAGGGCAGCTGCCGATCAACGCTCGCTCCGGATACAACAAGGGTATTGGATTTCACAGCTCTACCCTCCCCAATTGCTCCAGCGATTCATAACAGATCTGCACCGTGCCGTCCGGCTGCATGCCCTCCGCGCCGGCGCCGGGCTTAAGCACCGTGACGTGACTGCCGTTATAGAGATCCGCGAGCCCCAGCACCGGCTCTGCAGAGATTGTCGCCACATGGGCATAGCTTCCGCCGATGCGCGCCGGGAGCGCAGGCGCCGTCTCCGGAGGAAGGGACAGCAGCGCATCCATCGCTGCAAGGCGAGCATCCTCAGAATCAATCTGCCAGAGTGCGCCGCGCCAGCCGAGATCGTGGACAACGCCCTGCTCTGTGAGCACAGCGGACAGGCTCAGCAGCAGCGTCGTCATGCTGTGGATCGTCTCCGGCGCCGCCTGACCGAGCGCGGGGTTTTCATATCGCAGCAGCACCTGATGCTCTACCGGGAGGCTGAGCTCGCGGATCATGGTCTCGCCCGTTTTCTGCGAGGCCTTCCAGTGGATAGTCTTGATATTATCGCCGGGTCGATATTCCCGGATGCCGAAGGTCTCACTGGGATCAAAGCCAGGCTTCACGGCGGAATATTCCTCGCTGTCGAGCATGGCAAAGGAACTCTCCGTGAGCACAACCTCCGGCTGAAACAGTGCGGGCAGCACCACGGTCGCCGCTTCGGAGGTGACCGGGCACTTCCACGCGGCGAGGCCGAAGAGATCCCGCGCAAGCAGATGCTTTACCCTTGCGCGCACGACGCCGCAGCACGCGGCCTGTACAGTAAAGGGTGTTTCACTCCGCATAAGCGGCAGGGAGAGCTCCGCCGACTCGCCGGTGTGATGATTCTCAACGAGGAGCACAGCCTCACCACGGGTCTGAGAGTGCAGCGCACCGTGGATTTCATCACCGCAGGCACAGCGCTCCGGCAGCACAATGTCAGCTGTCGCATTCTTTGTTCCGAAGGCGGCAAGCAGGATGCCAAAGAGCGGCACAAGCAACACAATCAGCAGCACCGCAAGCGTCGCGCCGTTGTTTTCAAACAGATACAGCGCAGCCGCTGCCAGAATCAGCAGCAGCCACACCAGCCTTCGTTTCCACATGGTTTCAGTCCAGCGCCGTCGGCGCAGCAACGTCCTGCAGGATCTGCGCGAGCACATCCTGCGCGGTTTTGCGCTCGGTTCTCGCCTTCTGCGAGAGGAGAATGCGGTGCGCACATACATCGGAAAAGACCGCCTGCACGTCCTCGGGGATCACATAGTCCCGCCCGCGCACCATGGCGCAGGCGCGGGCCATCTTGCTCACGGCGAGCGCGCCGCGCGGACTGACGCCGAGCTGAATCCACGCATGAGAGCGCGTGGCGGAGGCAAGGCGCGTAATGTATTCCAGAATGCTGTCCTTCATTGTGACAGCCGCTGTCAGCCGCTGGAACTCGAGCAGATCCGCCGCCGTGATGGTCTGGCGGACGGAATCGATTGGGTTTTCCGTGCGTCTGCCGCGGAGAATGTCCACTTCGCTCTCAAAATCGGGATAGCCGATCGTGAGCTGCACGAGGAAGCGGTCGAGCTGCGCATGGGGCAGCAGCTGTGTGCCCGCGGCGCCGACCTGGTTTTCCGTAGCGATGACGAGAAACGGCTTCGGCAGCGGATGCACCATACCGTCCACCGTGACCTGCCGCTCTTCCATGGCCTCGAGCAGCGCGGACTGCGTCTTGCTGGAGGTGCGGTTGATTTCGTCTGCCAGCACTAGGTTTGCGTTCGTCACGGCACCGGGCATATAGCGAAATTCACCCGTCTGCTGCTGATACATGGAAAAGCCCACGATATCACTCGGCAGCACATCGGGTGTGAACTGGATGCGGGAATAGTTCAGGCCGATCGCGCGGGCAAAGGCCACGGCCAAGGTCGTCTTGCCGACGCCGGGGACGTCATCGAGCAGGATGTGCCCGTCAGCCAGCATGGCCATGAGCACCTTCTCGACCACGTCCTGCTTGCCGATGATGACCTTGTTCACTTCGCCGCAGACGGCGGATAATTGGTTTTTCATCTGCCTCTCACTTTCTGACGCCGGAGACCTGATACATCCGGTCGTCCGAGATCTTGACGTCCACATCGAAATACGGCGCGAAGACCGCCGCGAGATCGTCCTCGCTCATGAGCCCGTTGGAAATCGGGTGCGCGGCGCCGCTGTGATGATGATCCAGCTGCGCGCGGCTCATGCTGTGCGCAACAGAGAGTCTGCCGCCGGGCTTTGTGACCTTTGCAAGCGCTGAGATGAGCGCGTTCGCATCCGGAAAATGCGGAAAGGCGTTATAGACCATGACCACATCAAACTGCCGGTCGAACATCTCCGTCTCCACATCGCCGCAGATGACGCGCACCTGCTCGGGCGGATATTTGGAGGCGGCAATCTTCGCCATCTCTGGAGAAATGTCGATCCCGGTGACGGAGGCGACGTTCCGCGCCAGATAGTCCGGGAACAGCACGCCGGTGCCGCAGGCGACGTCCAGCACGTCTGCCCCGGCGGTTACTCCGCCGTAATCCAGAATCGCGCAGATCAGATCCTCTTTCCGTATCATCTCCGCATCCCAAAACGGGGCACAGCGGTCAAAAAACCGGATGACGTCATTTTTATCAATCATGCTTTTCTTCCTCCTGCTTTCGGATAACGCTCCGGGATGAGCTTGGCGCGCATCAGCGCGAGAATCAGCGCTGGAACGGCAATGAGAATCAGTATGGTGCCCGGCCAGCTCGTGAAGAGATAGGCCGACGCCCACATGGCAAGGCTGTAGGTCACGCCGCGGGCGAAAATCAGGGCATTGATCACGCCTGCCGCGACACGGCCGAGAATCATCGCGGCAACGACCGAGAGATATAAATCCGCGTAGACATTTTTCGTATGGATGATCTGGATCAGCAGGCCGGTGATTAGCCCGTATATCGCAAGCTCTGCCGCCATGGCAGGCAGCCCCGTGATGGTCGGCATGCCCGTGAGCAGCGAAGAGAGCACGCAGCCGGCAATGCCGCAGAACATCCCATAGCCCCAGCCGCAGGTCAGCGCGCAGAGAAACACCGGAATGTGCATCGGCAGAAACACTGCGCCGACGCCCAGCGCATGGAACGCCACTGGCAGCACGATGCAGAGGGCGATACACAGCGCACAGATGGTTGATCGTCTGACAGAAGACATTTTGCTCATAACCCGTCTCCTTCCGCTTGGAATAAACTTATCTTAGCGTTTTCCCAGCGGTGTCACAACCGGGGGCGGGGGATGTAAAATTGCACAAAATTTGGTTCTCACAGCTATTTTTCCGAAAAAACATCCCCCTCCCCAGGTTGTGAAGTCTCACAAAAGGAGGCTATAATGTCGTCAAATTCCGAAAGAAGGAGGCGCTCGGTTTGGATCAGAAGGAATCAAAGGCAGAGCACGGCACGGTTTATTCCAAATCTGTCAGGCACCGCATCAACCGAAATCTCGGCCATCTCGCTCGTGTGAAAAAGATGATTGACGAGGGCGAAGATTTCACCAGCGTCATGCTACAGCTGGCGGCAGTGCGCTCTGCGCTGTCCTCCACGGCAAACGAGCTGATGCGCGGTGAAATGGACCAAGCCCTGATGGAGGCGCACGAATCGCATGACACTCAGCGGCTGGACAACGCATTTTACACCGCAAGAAAATACTTCTCCAAGTGAGGATCACAGGAAATGCGCATGGTGAAACGATTCTCTGCCGCGCTGCTTGCCGCCTGCCTGATCTGCTCCCTCGCCGGATGCCGGATGCGGATTCTGAAAGGGCCGGTCGCAGATATTGTGCTGGAGCAGGCGCCCCTGCCCGATCCCTCCCCAACGCCGACGCCGGAGCCGGAAAGCACGCCGACGCCAACGCCGACCAGACCACCGGATACTTCGCCCAATCCGGATAATCCCTCCTCGCCTTCCAAAGACGACAAACAGACCACCCCGGAGAGCAACGTAAGCATCATCACGCCCGGTCAGGGAGAGCAGATTGAGAAGCAGAAAGAAAAAATCGCTGTCACGCTGGACCCGAACGGCGGCGAATGCGGCCGCGAGGCCGTCCAGGTGCAGCCTGGCAGCGTGTACGGTGCCCTGCCGGACGCAAAGCGCACGGGATTTGCCTTTACCGGGTGGTACTTCACCCGAAACGGCGGCACAAGAGTCACCGAAAACACGATCGTAACCCTCTCGGAGCCGCACACGCTTTATGCCCACTGGTCACAGATGGAGGCGTATACGCTCTCGCTCGATCCGCAGGGCGGCAGACTGCTGCGCTCCGAACTGACGCGAAGCATTTATCCGGGTGACGCCTACGGTGCGCTGCCCGCTCCGACGCAGCCGGGCTATGCGTTTGACGGCTGGTTCACGGCGCCGGACGGCGGAGATCTGATCGCGCCGGAAACCGTCATCACAGTTCAGGCGGACCAGACGCTCTATGCCCACTGGACCTATGACCCCTTCGCCTACTGGACGTTTGTGCTGCAGAACACAAACGAATCTCTCTATGCCTGCCAGAAAGTCTCCGCCTATCTGGAATATGACACGGATCACATCACGCCCGGATACAGCCCTCTGCTTGCCGGAACAACGGTCCTGAATGTGGCGGAAAACCGGGGCGGCGGCGAGGTAGACGACGATTGGGTACGAGAGAAGAATCCGAACGTGCTGGTAAAATGCACCTCCGGCGCGCTCTCTGACGCATACGAAAATCTGCTCTCGCGCTTTCCGGACAGACGGATCCTTATCGTGCCGTCCGCTGCGGAAGCCGGCACACCCGAGCAGCAGCTATATTACAAGCTGTGCTTTGCAAAGCTCCTCTATCCGGACTGGTACGCGGACGTTGACCCTGCCAGAATCGCTGTGGAGCTGGGTGTTTCCGGTTCCATTTACGTAGGATAAAACACAGCCTGCTGGTTTTTCAGCGGGCTGTGTTTTTCACAAAAAATGATTTGTCTTTTTTTGCATTCTGCTGAAAAATCAAAAATTATCCCCGGGGGTAGGTTGTGGCAAAAAAACCACGTCGCTATACTTGACCTATCCCAAAAGAAAGCGAGGAGTTCCTCATGAAGAAGTCATTGTCTTTGCTGCTGGCCGTGATGATGATCGTTGCGCTGCTCGTTCCCGCCGCTTCTGCCGCGGGCGCATATGAGGGCAAAACCGTCGTCATTTACACCGGCAATTTGAACGGCGACGTGGATCAGTATGCTGCCGTCGCCGCGGCGAAAGCGGATTATGCCGCCAAAGGTGCGGACGTGCTGCTCGTGGACGCGGGCAACTATCTGCAGGGCAAGGCCTCTGCCAACGTGGATCGCGGTCTCGCCATCTATAACCTGATGGACGCCGCCGGGTATGACGCTGCCGCCATGGGCACCCGCGAGTTTTTCTACGCGGACGCCACCACCGGCATGATCTACCACGCAAATCTCCATAAGTATTTCACGCAGGCGGAGCTGCTGCGCGGCGCTGACGCAGAGGAATACCGCATCAACGCCCCATGGGCTGCCGAAGCCGTCATGGCAAGCCGTGACGCCAAAGCGCCTGCCGCCTTCAAGGTCATCAGCTCCAACGTCACCAAAGGCGAAGACGCCACCGGCTACTACGACTTTGACGCTTCCGCCAGCTTCTTTGACGGCGCGGTGACGGTCTATGCGCTGACCGATACCGCCGTTCCGTCGCTGCTCCAGGATGACTTTGCCAAGGGCTACACCTTCGGCGATCCCGCGGCGGTCCAGTTTGGCAGCGGCATCAGCGTCTGCCTGAACAACTCCGGCGCCGAGGTTTCCGGCACCACCGTGACCATCTCCATCACGAATGACGGCAAGGCAGTCTGCGGCGTGTATGTGATCGACAACGCCACCAAAGCTGTCACCGAGGAAAAGCTCCCCGCTGTGACCCCGGATGCGGACGTGGCAAAGCTCGCCGCGGAAGCCAAGGCCGCCGGTGAGGCCGACAAGATTGCTGTGAACGACGTGACCCTCTGCGGTGCGGACAGCATCGGATGGAAGGAAGAGACCAACCTGGGCGACCTCGTGGCCGACGCGCTCAAATGGTACGCGGAAAACAAGATTGACGGCTTCCAGAAGGACGCGCCGGTTGTCGCCATTCAGAACGGCGGCAACTGTGATCAGTTCCTCTATCCCGGCGACGTGACCAAAACTGATCTGCTCCGCGCGCTGCCCTTCTCCCCCATGGGCGTGGGCATTCTGTATGTGACCGGCAGCGACCTGCTGAACATTTTGGAGGCGGGCACCTCTCCCTCCAAAGACTACGGCGAGGAACTCTGCCCCGGCTTCGGGCAGGTCTCCGGCATCGAGTACGCGGTTCACAAATACAAGGAGTATCAGGCCGGCGAGGAATACGGCAAGTTCTTCCGCGCGAAGGAAGTCAGCCGCGTTGAGATCCAGAGCGTCGCCGGAAAGGACTTTGATCCCAAGGCGACCTACGCGCTCATCACCGACAACTATCTCATGAACGGCAACGACACCGCTTACACCATCAAGGACCTTCGTGACGGCGGAAACGCGAAATACATCAACAACGGCAACGGCGTCAAGACCCGCGACATCGTCGCCATGTACATCGATCAGGTGCTGGGCGGCAAGATCGGCGATACTTACGCCAAGCCGCAGGGCAGAATCGCAGTCTATCTGGAAGAGCCGTATGAAAATCCCTTCACCGACGTGAAGGACGACGCATGGTATGCCGATTCTGTTGCGTATGCCGTGAAGCATGGTCTCTTCAAGGGCATGTCTGACACCACCTTTGCACCGGAAACTGCCATGAGCCGCGCCATGTTCGTCACAGTGCTCTACCGCATGGCCGGTGAGCCGGATGCCTCCGAATATGACAACCCGTTCGACGATGTGAAGGATGGAACCTGGTACACGGACGCCGTCTGCTGGGCTGCCGGAAACGACATTGTGAAGGGCATTTCGGCAACCAAATTTGACCCCGATGCAGACGTCACGCGCGAGCAGTCCGCCACGCTTCTGCTGCGCTACGCGAACTTCAAGAAGTATGATGTCTCCGCCAAGGACGATCTGGCTGCTTTCACAGACGCCGGAAGCGTCAGCGGCTGGGCAAAGGACGCCGTGCAGTGGGCCGTCGGCGCGAAGCTGATTCAGGGCGTAACCACAAAAACGATTGTGCCTCAGGGCAATGCCACCCGCGCTCAGGTAGCAACCATTCTGATGCGCTTCTGTGAAAACGTGGCAAAATAAGCAAATCCAATGTAAGATGCCCGACTCCATTGGGAGTCGGGCAATTTTTTATGATTCCATCAAGCAAATCCGGCAAATTCCGTCCCGGTATTCGCGCACAATCAGCTCCTTGGGTATGGCGGCAAGCTGCTTTTTGCTGAATGCGGTGCTGCCGTAGTAGGCGTCGAAGCTCTGCACCGGGAGGACAACCCACGGGGTATCGTCGCTGCGGTTGGCGAGATAGAACCGTATTACCTCGGCTGTGACTGATTTCAGCTTGTCATCAGAGACCACTTCGCCAATCCGCTTTACATATTCGTCGGGCAGCGGGTATTCCTCCGTCCGCAGCGGCCCTGCCTCCAGCGCGTCGGCAATCATATCGTCAAACCGGTGAATCCACGCGCCCTTCGTTTTGTAGTGAAACACCGGCACCTGCATTTGGCGCACTTTCTTCTTCCAGTCGTTCGTGAAGCCTTTGGAAATCGGGCCGATCTTTTTCTGCGTCCATTGGTCCGTCTCCTGCGGATGGGCGCGGACGAAGGCAATCACCGCCTTCACATGCCGGTAATACCAGCCCCTGCCCCTATCATCCACAAGCTCCGGAAATTCGGTGGACAACGCTCGAAAGTCCACCGGAGGATCGGAGCTTTTTTTCTTTTCCGGCACGCTGCACCACGCACAAAGCGCACGGCGGGCGTGGTCTGTGCGGTCGTAGGGACTGCCGTTCAAAAGCGCTCCGTCCGCATCGTGAAACAGATACCCCCGTGCGAGAATCGTGAGAATGCGCGCCAGCCCGACCGGCTCCTGAATCATGTCTATCGTGAACCGGCCAAGATAGCTGTGGTCTCGCTTGGAGGCACAGGTATAGACCGGCTGCGTCGTATACGCCCGGAACTCCGCCCATTCATTCGTCATCTCTGAATCAACCTCCTTAGAAATGCTCTGCGATCCGCTCGCTTCTCCGCTTTCCTGTGGATTTCCTGCAGCTGCTCATAGGCCAGAATGGCGCCCGGCATGACTTCCAGAATGAACCGGCGCTTTCCCAATGCGGCAGCACATTTCACGTCCTCGTTGTTGGTCAGATTCGCTTTGCCCAGTAGAGAGCTGCACTGCGAGATCAAATACTCCTGAATGTCCCGCTTGCGGTCCGCATCATACAGCAGGTGCTGCAGATCCTCGCCGTCATCCTTGTAGATCAGATGATTTTCAATGCCCTCCCGCTGGAGGTAATCGTCCCAGTCGCAGATCAGATCGCCAAGAACCCGGTAACCACCGCAGCGGAAATCACAAAACAGCTCCTCAAACCGGTAGATGTTCCGCAGGTGCTCCCCAATGCGGTAGAACACCGTCCGGCGATCCTCCGGCGGTGTGAGGTGCCACGCCTGCTCCGTGAGCATCCGACGCGCCGCCTGCAGGTTTGTGTAGTTCACATTCTCCAGCAGGCTGTAGAGATAGTCCACATCGTACAGCTCCTCCTGCCCGCGGGCATACAGGATGCGGACAATGTCCTTCCGGCGCGGAAACGCATCCGGGAGAAACCTCCGCATACGGCAGCGCCGCTGCGCCTCCTCGTAGGCGGATATGATCTCCTGCATCCTCTGCATGGCTTGCGGATCAAGCTTCGTTTTCCAGTCCGGGTCCTGCGCGAAGAGAAACAGCGCCGCATCGTCAGCGGGTTCTGGCTGAACCAGCACGGTGTCCTCCTTCAGCTTGTGCGCGTAATACGGCAGCTTCTCAAGGTTGGAACTGACCTTCCTCCAATCCACGGAAGCAAAATAGGCTTTCAGCCGCGCCTGCTTCGTGGACTCATACCACTTCCGGTTATCATCATCGCCGGCAATCGCCTTGTACCGGAGAAACACATTCCTGACGGAGGACTGGTTTCCGAGGTAAGCACTGAGATCCGGCTTGACGCCGCTTTTGGCAGAGTCGATCTCCAGCCCGGTCAGAATGGAGAGCGTTTCCGTCTCCTCCCGGTAGCGCTGCTGCGCCTCCGGTGAGCTGTTTTCGTTATAGGCGATCACGCCCCGGCGCATGGCGGCGTTGCTGATCTGCCCGACGCGGGAGGAAAAGGTACGCTTCACGGTCTCAAACCGTGCCTGCCAGTCGTTCGCGTCCGAGATCAGCGGCTCCGCAGCAGGAATCTTCAAAACCGGCGGCATCCCGTCAGAGAAGCTGCGCAGAACACACTGATTCAGCATCGGGTCCGCGACCGTCTTGACCATATCGCCGTCATAGTCCGCACCGCCCAGCCGTTCCGGGATCAGCGACCGGGAATCCACCATCAGCACATAATTCAGGTGAGAGAGATATTTCTTCCGAAAATGCCCGGCCTTCGGCAGCGGCGTGACCAGCGCCTCCTCGTTGCGGGCGATGTGCGGACTGCGGAGCACCGTGTAGTGATCCGACGGGAGATAGCACGGCTGCGGCGCATAGATCTGATTCCCATCGAGACACTCCGACCACAGCGCCTGGCTGCCTGTCATGTGCGCGAGCAGACGCATCAGATCATCCGAGAGATACCGGTTATCCCCTGCGACCAGCAGCTGCCCCAGCGCATATCCCTTTCGGATGCGCTCCGCATGGTCGGAGAGCTCCTTGGTGAAGATAGTCTCATGGATAAACTCCGGGTGCTTCTGCAGCAGCTCCGCACGCCGCCATCGGTCATCCGGGTGATCCGGCTTGTGGCCGAGCAGACGGCGGGTGAAATAGCTTAGCCGTGTTTTCTCGTCTGCCATCAGATTGTAGTAGGTAGTCTCCGTCGTCTTCGTGAGCCACTGGCGCGGATCGTCCTCCGGGGAGTGATCCCAGCCAAGCGGAAGATCCGACGGGCGAAACTCCTCCTCGGAGATGGCAAGCGTGATCAGAAACTGGTAGTTCAGATCGATCACGCCGTCCTGCTCCGGCTTGTCCCGCCCGGAAACATACAGAGCGTGACCGTACTTTCGGCAGCGCTCCAGATACTCCGCCCAGGTCAGTCCGTTTTCAGTCATCCAACCGAACCCCTTGAACATGCTCTTGGTGAGAACGAGATCCACATCGTCGATCCGGTGGCGCTCTCCCCAGATGTCTGTGACCTCGGAGATTTTAAGCTCGTGGAACAGGCGCTTGTAGTCCACCTCATGGACAACGCCCTTGATGTACGGCAGACGGATCTGAAAGGAATGGTGCTCGCCCTCATAGCCGCAGAGCAGCGGCGCCAGCTCCTTCGACACCAGACCCTCGCCGTCGAATTCCAGCACCTCCACATCCATCTGATCCTGAATGCGGCGATAGGTGCGCATCGCATCCAAAGAACCGTCATCCGTCACGGTGATGACCGGCACATCCCGCACCAGCGTTTTCGGATTGTCGATGACGATGATGTGTTTGGCGTTCAGAAACTCGCCGCTCGTGATCCGGTCGCCGTCAGTGAACATCAGGGCGTTATAGGCATAGAGCTTGGAGAGCTGGCACTTACCGATCTCCATACCGAGCATCATGTGCTCCCGGAGCTTTTCATAAATGTCCTTTCGGACAAAGGCAAGCCGGTTCGCCCTTCCCATGCTTGCGGAGCGCTCGAAAGCGACATAGTGTTTCAGCTCGAAACGGATATCCAGCTCCACCCCCTCCGGGCGAAAGAGCTCCTCTGCCTTTTTCTGCAGCTCCAGCACCTGACCAACCGGCTTGCGATCGAAGATGCCGGAGAAGTCGATGTACACGAACACATCATACAGGCTCTCTTCGTCTCCGGGATAGGGCTTGTCTCTGCCCATCAGCTTGCGTGCCTGATAGAAGATCGGGCAGTCATCCTGCACCGTCCGCTCGATCAGATTCTGCCAGTCGTGATCCGTGAGCGTCGTGCTTTTGTTGTGCACCAGCAGGCTCAGCGCCGAGATCTGCGGAATGATATATTGATTTGCCATTCAACCACGCTCCTTTCCGGTTTTTGCGCCTCGAAAACCGGTTTTCAGAATATTTGATAACTGCCCCCACTTTTTCAGAAAGTGGGGTTCTTTTTCTGCCGAAATTCAGAGCGAAAGGAGGGCTGCAAACACATTCGTCGGCAGAAAAAGAAGTGCAGAGAAGGGTGTACGTTCGTACGCAATATGGGCTGTCAGTTTCATTATAAAAAAATCGAGTCCCATAAACGGGACTCTGAGCTCTGGAGAGCAAAAAATTTTCAAAACAGCTCTGTACGTTCGTACGCCAAAAACCATCATTTATTCAAAGGAGAACATTTTTATGAACAACAAAGAAAACAAAGACCTCAATCAGGCGATTGAGGCAACCGAAAGCAATGAGCAGCAGGAGGCACCGATCTGGCTACACAGGGACACCATTGATGAGGTGCTGTTCTGTGAGGAATTCCTCTCAGAGCACCCCATGGTTCACATGAACCGCAAATTCTTCGGTGCGGACGGTTGGATTTCAGATGAGGGCAGCATCCGGAGTGAGATCTATCAGAAGCTCAAGCCGTATATCCATACCGGCCTTGCAAAGAAAATGCCGGCGCTGTTTGACGTCCTCAAATCCGAGGCCTATTGCGCTGCGCTCCCTGCCCGTGAGGACCGCATCCATGTCGCAAATGGCACTTTGTTTGTGGACAGCGGCCTTTCGGAGGAAAAGGAGGTCTGCGTCAGCCGACTTCCGGTGGCGTATCTCCCGGATGCGCCGGAGCCGAAGCGATGGCTGCAGTTCCTCGGAGAGCTGCTGTATCCGGAGGACATTCCGACGGTACAGGAGTATTTCGGCTACTGTCTCCTCCCCACTACGAGAGCGCAGAAGATGCTCATGATCATCGGCAAGGGCGGAGAGGGCAAATCCCGCATCGGCGTCGTGCTCTCGGCGCTCTTTGGCGACAGCCTCTACGCCGGCAGCATTGCCAAGGTGGCGACGAACCGCTTTGCCAGAGCGGATTTGGAGCACAAGCTCCTTCTGGTGGACGATGACATGAAGCTGGAGGCCCTGCCGGAGACGAACACCATCAAAGCGATCGTCACCTCCGAGATTCCGATGGATCTGGAGCGCAAGGGCATCCAGAGCTATCAGGGTGCCATGTACGCAAGACTGATCGGCTTCGGCAACGGATCGCTGAAATCGCTGTATGACCGCAGCTACGGCTTCTACCGCAGACAGCTCATTTTGAAAACGAAGGACAGACCTGACGACCGCGAGGACGATCCATATCTGTCCGAAAAGCTGTTGAAGGAGCTCGACGGCATTTTCCTCTGGGCGCTGGAGGGATTGCGTCGTCTGATGGCAAACGGCTACAATTTTACGGTCAGCGAACGGGCAAAGCGGAATCTGGATGAGAGCATCTATGAGAGCAATACCGTGAGCGGCTTTCTGGAGTCTGAGGGCTACATCAAGATCGAGCCAGGCTTTTCCTGCAGCACGAAGGAGCTCTATGAGGTGTATCTGAACTGGTGCGAAGACAACGCATATCCGTCCATGAGCAAAGGCAGCTTTGTGCAACAGATGGGCATGCAGGCAGAACAATACGGAATGGTCGGTTCCAACAATCTCTATGAGAACGGAAAGCGGCTGAGAGGGTATGCGGGCGTATGCCGTCTTGCGTAAGCGGCGTACGAACGTACACCCTCCCGGCGACTCTATTTCTATTTGCTTTGATTTGCCGAAAACGCGAAATCGCAATATTTGATAACTGCCCCCACTTTTTTCAGCCAAGTGGGGGCAGATTCTGTTTTTGGAGGTGATCTTATGCTGAAACATTTGTCTGCCAAACAGGCCGCAGCCGTTCATTCTCTCGCGAGAAAGCACTGCTGCAACTGTGACGACGGAATCTGTCTGCTCATGGAAGCGCCCTGTGCACAGATCCGGTCACAGAAGCTCGTCTGCCGGTTTTTCGCTGAAGCTGTCTTGCCGGCAGACGCCAACCTCAACCACGAAATCTGTCAAAACGAAACGGAGGATTTATCACAGTGAAAGATTTCAACGGAACCAAAATCATCGGCGTCGACCATGGCTATGGGAACATTAAGACCGCAAGCCACTGTTTCCCTGCCGGCGTGGTCGGCCACGACACAGAGCCCCTCTTTACCAAGGACCTTCTGGTATATGAGGGGCGCTACTATCTCATTGGAGAAGGTCACAAGGAATTTCTGCCGGAGAAGATGCAGGACGAGGATTATTACATTCTCACCCTCGCCGCCATTGCCATGGAACTGCACAATGCCGGGCTCACGGAGGCGGACGTGCACATCGCTGCCGGTCTGCCCCTCAACTGGGTCAGCGGTCAGAAGGAACAATTTAAGGCATACCTGCTGAAAAATAAGGAAGTGCACTTCGTGTTCAAGAAGGTGGAATACCACATCCGCATCGTTGGCGCCGACGTATTTCCGCAGGGCTTCTCTGCGGTAGCAGATCGGCTCGGCAGCTTCAAGGGCGTGACGCTGCTGGCGGACATCGGCAACGGCACGATGAATCTGCTCTATCTCCGCAACGGCAAGCCGGACTCCCTCGCCATGTTCACGGAGAAGTTCGGAACGCAGCAGTGTGTGCAGGCGATCCGAGCAGCCTTCATGGATCGGTATCATACGACCATCGACGATTTCACCATTCAGGAGGTGCTGCGCACCGGCAAGGCGGAGATCCAGAAAGAGTATCTGGAGCTGATGACCGCTGTTGCACAGCAGTATGTCGCACAGATCTTCCAGCGCCTGCGGGAGCATGAGTACAACCCAGCGCTGATGCAGCTCTATGTGGTCGGTGGCGGCGGTTGCCTCATCCGAAACTTCGGCAAATACGACCGACGCCGTGTCACAATCCTCGACGACATCTGCGCCACGGCGAAGGGATATGAGTATCTCGCCGAACGGTATCTGAAGAAAGGGGTGAAACTATGAGCATCCGATTCCACAAGCTCCGGTTCAATCTGGACAAGGAACGCGGTCGGGAGGCGTGGGACATTCTGCAAAGCGTTCCCGGTTCCCGGAACGCATATATCCTCGATGCTGTGTGTGCGTATGCCAAGCAACTGACGCAGGAGGAAGCATGTGCTGCCTTCCAGCAGCAGATCCTCGGCGTAATCCGGGCGGAACTCTCTTCTCAGCCGGTGAAGCCGCAGCCACAGACTGTTTTGTCTGCTGATGAAGACGACACGGCGTTGGATAATTTCCTTGAAAGCGCCTTCTGACCGTCAACTGCTGAGAAAAGTGACCGTCGTATGCCTGTCAGATTCCATCCAAAGTAGAACCAATCGAAACGGCCTCATGATTCCCATACCGTCAAAAGGTATGGAAAATGACACCCGCGGGGAAAAGGGCGCTTTTCATGCGCCCAAGGACACCCGGAAAACGGTGTCTGTCACCGTAGCAAGCAGGGAAAAACCATAGGCTTTTCCACTGCCGCATGAGTACGGCAGCCTTTGGGGAGCGCACTCCCCAATCCCCTTGGCATACAATCAGAGTATATCTATCACGGTATACCGTTATATTTTGAAAGACCGACAGTTTTCATGCTGCCGGTCTTTTGCTGTTTTAGGAGGAAAAATGAAAAGCACACAACTCAATTTTACGGTCTCAGCTGCAGAAAAGCAGCGGATCGCAAAGCTCGCAAAGTCCTGTGGGTTGAAGCAGGGCGAGTATCTTCGGCAGCGCGCCCTCGGCTATGAGCCGAGGGCGTTTCCGCTTCCGGAGCAGTTTTGGTCGCTCCATGACGACCTGCTCCGTCTGCTGAAAAAGCCCATGTCCCCAGAACTGGAGGCAGAGGTGGAAAGCACACTGAATCGGTTTCGCGCAACCTTCTTCTCTCCCGGCGTTCAAACTCCGGAGGAGATCCGCGCAGAGCTCTCGGAGGTGTGAGCATGGCGACCACAGGCTTTTGGCCGGTGAAAGGCCGGCTCAAAGATGTACTGGACTATGCTGAGAATCCGGACAAGACCATCGACCGCAAGCATCTGGACGACGATCTGGCGCAGGCGCTGCGCTATGTTGAGAATCCGGAGAAAACCGATCAGCAGATGTATGTCTCTGCCATCAACTGCCGTGTGGAGGACGCCTATTCTCAAATGCAAGAGACCAAGCGCCGATATGGGAAGAAGGGGCGGAACGTCGCCTATCATGGCTTCCAGAGCTTCCGGCCCGGAGAGGTCACACCTGAGGAATGTCATCAGATCGGTTTGGAGACCGCGCGGGAGATGTGGGGAGATTATGAGGTGGTCGTCACGACCCATCTCAACACAGATTCTCTGCACAATCACTTCGTCGTGAACTCCGTCTCCTGCAAAACAGGGCTGAAATACCACAATCATAAAAAGGATCACTACCGCTTGCGGGAGATCTCCGACAACATCTGCGTGGAGCATGGCCTGTCAGTCATTCAGAACGCCCGCTTCTACGGTGGGGAGAAGGGCGCCTACTGGGTACACAAAGATGGCAGGCACACCCACCGGGACATTCTCAAGGAGGATATCGAATACTGCCTTTCGATTGCAGGCACATGGGATCAGTTCGCGGATCAGCTTCGCGGTCTCGGCTACACCATCGACTGGCAGCGCTTCTCCGTCAAGGCAAAGGATTGGGAGCGCGCCGTCCGGCTGGATCGGATGGGCTATTCCAAGGAGAGCATTCGTCAGCGGCTGGTATCGAACATCAATTCCAACCGCTTCTATGTCGTGTGGAACAGCAATCTGCCGTATCGGCCGAAGGGCTTTCCACTGCTGAGCATCGAACAGCGCCTTGGATTTGAAATCACGCACTGCAAGCGCGCGGACGTTGTGATTCTGGACGTGATCTTCTATGCCGTGCTGAAACTGCTCAATCTCGCGCAGGACCCGGAGGCACAGAAGCAGAAGGTGCGTCCGCTCTCACCGTCCCTTCGTATGGAGCTGGCGAAGCTCGATCAGATCGACCGAGAAACGCGGCTGCTCGGAAAATACAACATCCATACGGACGTGGATCTCCACCGTTTCATGGATGACACAAGAGAACAGATCGCCCTGCTGGAGCACGACCGGCAGGGCTTTCGCAATCAGCTCCGCAGGCCGAAATCTCCTGAAATAGAACAGGAGATCAAGGCGAAGCGGGACGCCTGCACCGAGAAGCTCCAGCCTCTGCGAGAGGAGCTCCGGTGCGCGGAAAACATTTTGAAGCGCAGCGAAAAACTGTATGAAATCCTGCTCGCGGAACGGGAGGCTGAGAAGCAAGCCCTCCAGCGCGAGCGCAACAGAGAAAGGAATCGTTAAAACATGAATACCCCTACTATCATTCAAATTACCAATCTGCATCCGTTTGAAGGTCATCCCTTCCGCGTGAAGGACAACGACGAAATGGAAGCGCTTGTAGACAGCATTCGGGAGTTCGGCATCCTCACTCCATTGATCGTTCGGCCATTGGAAAACGCTCAAAATGAATACGAAGTGGTCTCCGGACATCGGAGACTTCACGCTGCGAAGCGGGCAGGAATCCATGAGGTTCCTGTCCAAATCTATGTCATTGACCGGGATACGGCTGCTGTTATGCTCGTGGACAGCAATCTCCACCGGGAGCATCTGCTTCCCAGCGAAAAGGCGTTTGCCTATAAGCTAAAGCTTGATGCACTGAAGCGGCAGGGCAAACGCTCGGATTTAACTTCGTCGCAAGTTGCAACGAAGTGGAATGCCGCTGCGAGGGTCGGTGAGGCTGCAAATGACAGTGCCGACAAAGTACACCGCTATATCCGTCTGACGCATCTGATCCCGGAGCTTCTGCAGTTGGTGGATGAGGGCCGCATTGCGCTCACGCCTGCAGTGGCACTCTCCTACCTTCGTGATCAGGAGCAGTACGACCTGCTGGAGACCATTGAGAGCGAGGACTGCACTCCGTCGCTCTCGCAGGCACAGCGCATGAAACAGTTCAGTGAAGGAGGTCATTTGAGCATGGACGCCATCTTCCGGATCATGTCGGAGCCCAAGCCCAACCAAAGGGAGAAAATCGTGTTCCGCTATGACGATCTCCGCCGATTCTTTCCGAATCATAGCACGAAGGAGATCCACGACACCATTCTGCGGTTGATTGAGTCTGAATTTCAGCGACAGCAGAGAGCAAGGAGGGATCGAGATGCAAGATAATCGCCACATTTCTCAGAAGCAGGACATTCTGAATATCCGCGAGACCGTGGAGCGCTGCAAACTCCGCGGCATTCCGCTGAGCGAGTATACGCTCAGGCGCGCGCTCAAGAGCGGCGCTCTCCCCTGCCGCATCGTCGGCAGAACGTACCTGATCTCCTGGGCCAACGTGGAGCGCTGGCTCAGCTGCGAGGACGGCGCGGATAATGGAGCAGCCGTGCGAAAGGGCACTGAATGCCGATGAATTTACACATTTCTCATTTTCATTCAATCATGATACTTTCTGACCAAGGAGGATTTTACAATGGCAAACATTGAAAAACGCATCAACAAACAAGGCAAGGTCACCAGCTACCGCATCTCCGTGACAGAGGGCGTGGACAGAAACGGCAATCCCATCCGTCGCCGCATGACCTGGACGCCAGAGCCCGGAATGACGGAAAAGCAGATCGAGAAAGCGCTTCAGGCTGCTGCCATGAAGTTTGAGTCCGATGTGCTGAAGGGTTACCGGCCGGATAACAACCTGACATTCGCAGCGTATGCAGAATACGTCCTGCAGCTCAAGGAGCGCACCAAAACCGCTGCCCGCACGGTCGATCGGTACCGCAGCATGCTCCCTCGCATCAACGCCGCCATCGGCCACATCAAGCTCTCCCAGCTCAGGCCACAGCATTTGAATGAGCTCTATGAGAACCTCGGAAAGATCGGCGTGCGCATTGCCGGGGAGCGTGCAATTCCGAAGCCTGCGCTCAACACGGTCTTCCTTCGGGCGGGCATCTCCAAAGCGGAGCTCTCCCGGAGATCCGGCACAGGCTCTGCAACCGTCCGGGCAGCCCTGCAGGGCAAACCGGTGATGATGAAAACAGCGGAAGCCATTTGCGCAGCGCTCGGCAAACAGCTCTCGGATCTATTCCGTTATCAAGTGGACTCCACCCCGCTTTCCAACAAGACCATTCTGGAGCATCACCGATTCATCTCCTCTGTGCTTTCGCAGGCGGAAAAGGAGCTGCTTGTGCCATACAACGCCGCTGCAAAGGCGACGCCACCCAAAGCAGAACGCAGCAACCCTGACTATTACCAGCCGGATGTACTGGATGAGATCATTGACGCTCTGGAGGATGCGCCTCTGAAATGGAAAGCTATCGTTTATCTGCTGATCGACACCGGTTGCCGCCGCGGAGAAGTGATGGGTCTGAAGTGGAGCTGCGTCGATCTGGACGAGGGTATCCTCACCATCGAACGTGCTTTGCTCTATTCTCCGGAGCGCGGAATCTATGAAGGCCCGCCGAAGAACGGTCACACCCGCTGCGTCCACATCGCGCCGGAAACGCAGGCGCTTCTCAAGCAATATCGTGAAGAGCAGATGCGCAGGAAGGCTCTCATGGGAGACCGCTGGAGGGAGACCGGCTTTGTGTTCACACGAGATGATGGTCGATACATGGACCCGACTGCAGTCACCGGCTGGCTTGCAAAGTTCAGCGACAAACAGGGTCTTCCGCACCTGCATCCGCATGCGTTCCGTCACACCGCAGCATCCACCATGATCGCAAACGGCGTGGATCTCGTCACAACTGCCGACGAGCTCGGTCACGCCAACGCAACCACAACCGCCACGATCTATGCCCACCAGATCGCCACGGCAAAAGCAAAAGCCAGCTCCGTCCGCTCTCAGGTGTTCCAGCACAGAAAAGCCAAAGAGTCCGGAACAGAACCTTCCAATCACCCCGCATAAACAGAAAAAGCGCCATGCAAAACGCTTTGCATGGCGCAAATATTTTTTGCTGCTCTGCCCCAAAGAAATCCCGAATTTCGGATTTCTTTGCACCCGGAGGTCGCGCGGTTTTGGATTGTTAAAATTTTTTCGGCCCCAATCCTGCCCCAAGGAGTTAAATTCTTCCTGGTTCGACCAAAAGTAAAAGTCCTGAAATCGTTGAGATTTCAGGACTTTTTGTGGTTGCGGAGACAGGACTCGAACCTGCGACCTCCGGGTTATGAGCCCGACGAGCTACCGACTGCTCCACTCCGCGATATGGGGTCCTCTTTCCGAGGAGCTTATATACTATAGCACATAAGCCCCTCGGTGTCAAGGATTAATTTCTGGAACTTGCTTCCAATTACTTTTTGGCCTTGAGCTCTTCGAGGATCTGGCCAAGCAGCTCTTCCGTGGTCGGGCCGGCGGGCTCTTCGGGAGCGGGCTCCTCTTCCTTCTTGGAAGCGAGATCGCGCGCCTTGTTGAAGGCCTTGACGACGGCGAAGATCACGAGAGAGACGATCAGGAAGTTGATGATGGCCTGAATGAAGTTGCCGATCATCAACTGCGCGCTGCCGACGGTGATGGCGAGACCGCTGAAATCGAGACCGCCGCAGATCATGCCGATCACAGGGCCGATCACATCGTTCACGAGGGAGGTCACGATCGCGCTGAACGCGCCGCCGATGACGACGCCGACGGCCAGATCCATGACATTGCCCTTCATGATGAACTCTTTGAATTCCTGAATCAGAGATTTCTTTTCCATGGTTCAAACTCTCCTTCTCTATAAAATTTGCTTTCGCACTGATAATTATAACACAATCCCGCCGCTTCCGCAACACGGAGACGGCGGGAAATTCGATTTACTTGGCAGATGGCACCAGAAGCTCCTTGCCGCCCATGTAGGGGCGCAGAACCTCGGGGATCTTCACGCTGCCGTCGGCCTGGAGGTTGTTCTCCAGGAAGGCGATCAGCATGCGCGGGGGCGCAACGCAGGTATTATTGAGCGTGTGGGCCAGATAATTCTTGCCGTCCTCGCCCTTGACGCGGATGCGCAGACGGCGCGCCTGCGCGTCGCCGAGATTGGAGCAGGAGCAGACCTCGAAATACTTCTACTGACGCGGGCTCCAGGCCTCGATGTCGCAGCTCGGGACCTTCAGATCGGCCAGATCGCCGGAGCAGCACTCCAGCTGGCGCACCGGGATATCCAGGCTGCGGAAGAGCTCGACGGAGTTCTTCCAGAGCTTTTCATACCAGTACATGCTGTCCTCGGGCTTGCAGACGACGACCATCTCCTGCTTCTCGAACTGGTGGATGCGGTAGACGCCGCGCTCCTCAATGCCGTGGGCGCCCTTCTCCTTGCGAAAGCATGGAGAATAGCTCGTCATCGTCTGGGGCAGCTCGCTCTCGGGCAGGATCTGATCGATGTAGCGGCCGATCATGGAGTGCTCGGACGTACCGATCAGGTAGAGATCCTCGCCCTCAATCTTATACATCATCGCGTCCATCTCCGGGAAGGACATGACGCCCTCGACGACGGCGCCGTGGATGAGAAACGGCGGGATGACATAGGTAAAGCCCTTGCCGATCATGAAATCGCGGGCGTAGGCGAGCACTGCCTCGTGCAGGCGGGCGATATCGCCCATCAGGTAATAGAAGCCGTTGCCGGAGACGCGGCGGGCGGCGTCGAGATCGATGCCGTTGAAGGACTCCATGATCTCGGTGTGATACGGGATCGGGAAATCGGGCGTGACAGCCTCGCCGAAGCGCTGCACCTCGACGTTGTAGCTGTCGTCCGGGCCGATCGGCACGGAATCGTCGATGATCTGCGGAATGCGCATCATGATGTCACGGATCTTCGCCTCATATTCCTCCTCGAGCTTTTCGAGCTCGGCGAGACGCTCAGCCTGCGCATTGACCTGCGCCTTGATGGCCTCGACCTCATCCAGCTTGGAGGGATCCTTCTTCGCCATGCCCATGAGCTTTCCGATCTGCTTGGAGAGGCTGTTGCGCTGCGCGCGCAGGTCGGACGCCTCGCTGATCGCGGCGCGGTTGCGTTTATCGAGCTCGATCACCTCGTCGACGAGCGGGAGCTTCTCTTCCTGAAACTTCTTTTTGATGTTCTCGCGAACGAGATCGGGATTTTCTCTAAGCAGTCTAATATCAATCATTGTGTCTAATTCTCCCCTGTATTTTTTCTCTTATTTCCGCTTCGGCAGTGTCCGCAGCGCCTCGATGAGCGCTTCACGGTCGTCTGCCCCGTAGAATTCCAGTTCGATCTTGCCGACCTTCCTGCCCTGCTGCAGCCGCACACGGCGTCCGAGCGCATTTTCCAGCGTTCTGGCGCACTCGCCGAGGTAGTCGACGGCGTTTTCATCCTTCTTCGGCGTCTCGAGCTCCGGCTGCTTGAGCAGGCTGTCCACCAGTGCCTCCGCACGGCGGACGGAGAGATGCTTCTGCAGGATCGTCTGTGCGATGTTCAGCTGCACATCCGGATGCTCGAGCGGCAGGAGCGCTCTGGCGTGACCGGCTGAGAGCTCGCCGGATTCGACCATCTGGCGCACCGGCTCGGAGAGCATCAGCAGGCGCATCGCGTTCGCGATCGCGGGGCGGGACTTCCCCACCGACTGCGCGACCTCCTCCTGCGTCATGCCGTAGGTCTGCTGCAGAACCTCGTAGCCCTGCGCCTCTTCAATTGGATTCAGATCCTCGCGCTGCAGGTTCTCCACGAGCGCCATTTCCATGGCCTTCTGCTCGTCCACCGTGAGGATATGTACCGGCACGGTCTCAAGCCCGGCCTTTCGCGCGGCGCGCCAGCGGCGCTCACCGGCGATGATCTGATAATAGCCGGATTCCTGCGGCCGCACCGTGATCGGCTGTATCATGCCGTGCGTCGCGATGGACTCCGCCAGCTCCTCGAGCGCTTCCTCGTCAAACCGGCGTCTCGGCTGATCGGCCCGCGGCTCGATCTTCATGATTGGCAGCTGCGTCACTTCCGTCTCTTCCGTCTCGTTTTCCTCGAGCGTCACATCCTCGGCGAAGAGCGCCTCGAGTCCGGTTCCGAGTCCTTTCTTCTTATCCTTCGCCATGATTCACCTCCGCTGCGGCCTCCGCCGCTTTCTTTGCTTTCTTGGCCTCGCGCTTGATGATCTCGTCCGCGAGGTGGAGATACGCCCGCGCGCCCTTGGATTCCTTGTCATAGGCGATGGCGGGCTTCCGATGGCTCGGCGCCTCGGACAGCCGCACATTGCGCGGGATTGCTGTCTTATAGACCTTCTTGCCGAAGAACCTGCGCACCTCTGTCACAACCTGCTCCGAGAGATTCGTGCGCTTGTCATACATGGTCATGACGATGCCCTGCACCTCAAGCGTCGGGTTGACGCCGCGGTTGCACATCTGGATCGTGCGCATCAGATCCGCGATCCCCTCAAGCGCGTAATACTCGCACTGCACCGGAATCAGCACGCTGTCTGCCGCCGCAAGCGCGTTGATCGTCAGCAGCTCCAGCGACGGCGGGCAGTCGATCAGGATGAAATCGTAGTCATCCGTGATCGACGAGAGCGCGGCTTTCATGATCTGCTCGCGCTTCGGCAGCTGCACCAGCTCGACCGAGCAGCCGGAGAGGTTCACGTTTGCGGGGAGAACGTCTCCCCATTTTGTATGCCGCACGCATGTCTTTGCGGCGGCGCCGTTGATCATCATATCATAACAGTTCGGACGCGTCTGCTTGTCCACTCCCATGCCGGACGTGCTGTTGCCCTGCGGATCGCAGTCCACAAGCAGCACACGGCGGCCACGCTTTTTCAGCGCTGCCGTCAGATTTACACAGGTAGTGGTTTTGCCCACGCCGCCTTTCTGATTCGCCACGGCGATGGTAATTGCCATTTTCATTCTCCCCTGTTATTTTTGTGTTCAACAGTATAGCAGGGAAGACGTGATTTTGCAAGTGGCCCTTTATATGCGTTGTTTCACGTGAAACATTTCTGACGGTATACACCCCAATCGTCGAATCCGATTGTTTCACGTGAAACAACGCACCATGCTTACGACAGCAGGAGATCCAAATCTTGAATGGTCAGCTCCGGCTGCAATGCAAGATTGATGGCATATCCAACAAGCTTGGAGAAATCCGACACCGTGGTGTCGATGTCTCTCGGCGTGACAAACAGTCCAGCCAGCGCATCCGAATCCGAGACCGTGCGGATGTCCATGACCGTCGGCACGCCGACCGCGATGACCGGAACACCGAGGGTTTCCCGACCCAGCGCCTCCCGGTGGTTCCCGACGCCGGAGCCGGGCGTGATGCCGGTATCGGAGATCTGGATCGTGCGGCAGAGTCGCTCCGGCTCGGAGCAGGCCAGCGCGTCGACTGCGATCACAGCGTCCGGCCGCAGATCCGCCGCGACAGCCCTGACCATCCGCGCCGCCTCGATGCCGGTCGAGCCGAGCACGCCGGGGGAGAGGACGCAGACCGGGCGAAACGCGGAAAAAAGCTCTGCATTCTGCGCAGGCAGATGCCGCGTCGCCAAAACGGACTCCATGGCGTTGGGCCCGACGGCGTCCGGCGTGATTGCGCGATTGCCCAGACCGACGACGAGTGCGGAAAAGCGATCCTGTTTCGGCAGCAGATCGGAAATGATCCCTGAGAGCAAGCCGACCGCCGAAGAAAACGCCTCCTCTTCACGGCGAAGCACCGGTTCCAGCGTGACCGTATGATAAACGCCGATCGATTTACATAACTCCTTAGACGCAGCAGGGGAGCGCACCTCCACGGTCGTGATGTGAAACCCGCTCCGGTCTGTCTCGCGCACCTCCACGCCCTCGATGCGCGCCGCTCCCGCCCGAACGCGGTGCGCCTCCACGGCCAGATCCGTCCGCGGCATGCGATATACCATATCAATATACCTCCAATTTTCGCCTCATCGGCACAACATCCTGTATCTGAAAAGAAGCATAAACACAATCGCAGAAAAATATAGCCCGGAGCGAAAAAAATGCTTGCTTTTTCAATACTTTCATGATATATTCTACAAATGCAGAACGAGACGAGGAGGTGTCGAAGAGCAATGCCGAACATCAAATCCGTGATGAAGAACGACGTGAAGTCCAAGCTGCAGAACGCCAAGAACCGCGCTGAGAAGACTGCCATGAAGACCAGTCTGAAGAAGTTCGACGCGGCGATCAACGCCGGCGATAAGGACGCAGCTGCCAGCACGTTCAAGGCCGCCGTGCAGTCCGTGGACCGCGCCGCTGGTAAGGGCCTGATTCACAAGAACAAGGCAGCGCACCAGAAGTCCGCGATGGCAAAGAAGCTGAACGGTCTGGGCTGATAAAGCTGATTCAAGGGCATGGTCTTGACCATGCCCTTTTATCATTATCTCAAACGGAAAGCGTACCGCTTTCCGTTTGGGGGCTGCACTGAAAAAGGGATTTTTGGCTGAAAGCGAAGCTTTCGAAAGAAAAATCCCTTTTTCAGTGAGCGGTATTTTGCTCGCCGAAACGAGTTCCGGCGGCAAAATGATTTGAATTCATTCGCCTCTGCGGAGGCGAACTCTGCCGAGGGCAGATAAAAGGCAGGATAATATACATGAACGAGAAGAAGCTGTTATTGATTATCAACCCCAAGGCGGGGAAGAGCGGTTATCGCAGCGGGTTTGCCGATGTGATGCTGACCCTGAGCCAGGGCGGTTATGATACGACCGTGCGTTTCACGGAGGGGAGAGGCGACGCCACGCGTTTTGCCGCGCAGCACGCCAGGGAGTTTGACACGATCGCCTGCATCGGCGGCGACGGCACGCTCAGCGAGGTTGTGGCCGGTCTCATTCAGGTGGACAATCCCCCGCCGCTGGGATACATCCCCCTCGGCTCGACGAACGATGTGGCGAACACGCTGCATCTGCCGCACAACGCCATCGAGGCGGCGGAGCGCATCGTCTCCGGCACGCCGATGCCGTTTGACGTCGGCGGGTTTCAGAACGACGCGTATTTCACCTACGTCGCGGCCTTCGGCGCGTTTACCGAGGTGAGCTACGCCACGCCCCAGAACGAAAAAGCCGCGCTCGGCTACATGGCCTACATGATCCATGCCGCCGGCGCGCTCACGAAGCTTGAGAGCATCCACACCCGCGTCGACTACGAGGGCGGCACGGTGGAGGGCGACTTCCTCTACGGCGGCGTGTCCAATTCCACGCGCGTCGCAGGCGTTGTGAAGCTGAAGAAGGATCTCGTGAGCCTCTCGGACGGCGTGTTCGAGGTGCTTCTGGTGCCGACGCCGAAGAATCCCGCAGACTTCACGCGCAGCGCCTCCGGCCTGCTCAGCCAGAAATACAACGGCGTGGACGTGATTCTGATCCAGTCCAGCGATCTCACCGTCACGTTCGACAAGCCCATCGCCTGGACGCGCGACGGCGAGGACGGCGGCGCGCATCAGGTCGTGCATCTGGTGAACCACCCGTCCGCCATTCAAATCATCGTATAATCGTTTTTTAAAGAGGTGTCCAATATGCAGAGACAGCGCATTTCCGGCATTTTCGCCGACCCGCAGGCCTTCGACGGCAGGGAAATTACCGTCTGCGGCTGGGCCCGCACGACGCGGGACATGAAAAACTTCGGCTTCATCGAGCTCAACGACGGCAGCACGGTCAAGAGCCTGCAGATCGTCATGGAGCGCGAGAAGCTCGCCAATTACGACGAGGTGGCCAAGCAGAACGTCGGCGCCGCCTTCATCGTCAAGGGCATCCTCACGCTGACGCCCGAGGCCAAGCAGCCCTTTGAGCTCAAGGCCACGGACATTCAGGTCGAGGGCGTCTCCGCGCCGGACTATCCGCTGCAGAAAAAGCGCCACAGCGTGGAGTTCCTGCGCACGATCCAGCATCTGCGCCCGCGCACGAACCTCTTTAACGCCACGTTCCGCGTCCGCAGCGTCGCGGCGCAGGCGGTGCATGAGTTCTTCCAGCAGCGCGGCTTTGTGTATATCAACACCCCGATCATCACCGGCTCCGACGCCGAGGGCGCGGGCGAAATGTTCCGCGTCACGACGCTGGATCTCGAGAACCTGCCCCGCACCGAGGACGGCAAGGTCGACTATTCGCAGGATTTCTTCGGCAAGAGCACGAACCTGACCGTCTCCGGTCAGCTCAACGCCGAGAACTTTGCCATGGCCTTCGGCGACGTTTACACCTTCGGCCCCACCTTCCGCGCCGAGAACTCCAACACCCAGCGCCACGCCGCTGAGTTCTGGATGATCGAGCCGGAGATGGCCTTCGCCGATCTCGACGACGATCTCGAGTGCATGGAGAGCATGGTGAAGTATATCATCAACACCGTGCTCGAGCGCTGCCCGAACGAGATGGCGTTTTTCAACTCTTTTGTGGATAAGGGACTGCTTGACCGACTTCACAACGTCGTGGACAACGAATTTGGCCGCGTGACCTATACCGAGGCCGTGGAAAAGCTCCTCGAGAGCGGCAAGAAGTTCGATTACCCTGTCAAGTGGGGCATCGATCTGCAGACCGAGCATGAGCGCTATCTGACCGAGGAGGTCTTCGGCCGCCCCGTCTTCGTCACGGATTATCCGAAGGAGATCAAGGCCTTCTACATGCGCCTGAACGACGATGGCAAGACCGTCGCCGCGGCGGACTGCCTCATTCCCGGCATCGGCGAGATCATCGGCGGCAGCCAGCGCGAGGAGCGCCTCGACGTACTGCAGAGCCGCATCGAGGAGCTCGGCATGAAGGAAGAGGACTACTGGTGGTATCTCGACCTGCGCCGCTACGGCTCCTGCCGTCACGCGGGCTTCGGCCTCGGCTTCGAGCGCATGGTCATGTACCTCACCGGCGTGAGCAACATCCGCGACGTGGAGCTGCATCCGAGAACCGTCGGCAACGCAGATTTTTAAGTCGCTCCGCCCCCAAAAAGACAGGCCGCAAAAGCGGCCTGTCTTTTTGATACTCGCGCTTTGCGCGAACTCTGCAAGGCCTTCTTGTGCTGGTATTTCTCTTGACATAAAGGTCTATTTGATATAGTCTTTTGGCAGAGAAACAAAAGGAGGAATCCTCATGAAGCTGCGGGAGATGGAAAAGCTCACGGCGCACTTTGACGCCTATTTCGGCCAGACGGACTCGATGGTGCTGCATCCGGTCGTGGACATGCAGCCGCACATCGACACGCTGCTGTACGAGCCGAACGAGGCCTATCCCTGGTGGAAGCTCGTCACGATGGGCGCGAGCGATTACCGCATGCCGGTGAAAAAAGCCCCGCTCGGCGACCGCAACGAGTACATCATGCTCGTGGACGCGGCGGAGAATCTGCGCGACGCCGCGACCGTGAACCGGTATCTGCATCTGCTGATGGAGGTCGCGCTCTATCCGCCGCTGAACCGGCAGTATCTTACCTATGGCCACAGTCTGGAGTGGGAGCCGTCGGAAGGGGAGGAGATGGTCGGCGCGTTTCTGGAGCTACCACAGATCATTCCCGACCCGAACGTCGTGCGCTGCAGGCTGGGGCTCGGCAAGACCGCCGTGTGCCTTCTCGTCGTGCCGCTCACGCGCGCCGAGCTCGACCGTCTGCTCGAGATCGGCCCCGAGGCCTTCAGCCTCTGGCTCTTCCCGGAGGAGGAGAGCGCGCCGCAGCATTTCCTGAGCGAGGTCAAGCGTTCGGCGCGGTTTTGATGATTTTATCCGGCGTCCTGCAAGGGTCGTCGAGGACGCCGACCCCTACGCGTGGAGTGCGCCGAAAGAGACGTCGCAGGGGAGGGGCTTGCCCCTCCCGCATTCCGCGCTCCTTGTTGCATTTCTTGTCGAAAGATGGTATTCTTTGAACAGAGTTCAACAATTTCGCCGCTTTTTCGACAGGAGGGACGAAGATGACCAACATTCACAACGAGCCGAAGATCAAAAATCCGCTGATTGTCGCCATCCGTGAGCAGCTCGAGCACCGCGCGCTCTGGATGTATTTCCTCTGCGACGAGGCGCGCAAGAAGGGCCTCGAGCCGACCGAATACGCTCCCGCGGCGATCCGCCGCTGCGGGCTCTATCAGGGCGCGCGCTTCCGCGAGAAGGGCGGCCTCGGCCAGTCCCTGCGCGGGCTGAAAAAGGCGCTCTTCGGCAAGTTCGCCCAGTGGGTGTTCGAGATGGACATCGTCCAGTGCGACGACGATCATCTGTCCATCGATTTTCACTACTGCCCGCTCGTGAAGGCCTGGCAGAAGCAGAGCTGCTCCGACGAGGAGATCCGCCTGCTCTGCGACCACGCCATGTGCGGCGACCGCGGCATTGCCGAGAGCTTCGGCTGCCGCCTGAACCTGCCCAAGACGATCGCAAGAGGCGACGAGATCTGCCAGATCCGATTTGAACGGAACTGAGTGAAAAAGACGCCGTAGGGGAGGGGCTTGCCCCTCCCGCGCAGAACCAACGAGATACAAATCATTGTGAGGGGAATTCGCAGACAGTCCGAATTCGCCTCAGATTGTTATTGGAATATACACCGGAACGCCGGGAGGGGCAAGCCCCTCCCCTACATTCAATCATTGTCATTGGAAGCTGATCTCAAAAATCACGCACGTTTCGCTGTTTTCGGCGATCTTTTCGGGGGCACTTTTCGTGTTGAGATAGGGGAGGAAGAGATCCTCGCCCACGGCGAAGGCGGCGAAGGGGATCGGCGTTCCTTCCTCGATGGTCACCGCGCGCTTGAGTCCGCTGCTGCCGTACGTCCATTCATCGGCAAGCGTGATCGGCAGTGCCTCCTTCAACGCGGAAACGCTGTCCGTCTGCGCCAGAGAGACGCGGAAGGACGGCTCTGTTCTGTCTTCCGTCGAAAATTGAATTGCGATCAATCCCGTCTGCCTGCCGCTGCCAGTCAACTCGGTATTCAGCGGGATGCTTGTCTTTCGCTGTTCGCCGTCGCTGCTGATCACCATTGCAGTCAGGAGCACCTCGTGATACTTTTCATCCACCGAGAATTCGAAGATCTGCGTATCGTCCGGGCCGGAGACCAGCTGCGTGACCATCCGCTCCTCCGCGCTCATGTCATACGGGCGGATGTAATTCGTGCGCCCCTCGCCGCGGTTATAGAGCACCGAGAGCGCGAAGACGAGCAGACCCGCGAGCAGGGAATAGATCACCAGCGACACGATGAGAATCCGCCGCGCCCGGCGGCGCGTTTCCTCCCCGTCCTTCGCCATGGTGACGATCGTCTCCTCCGCGCGCTGCGCGCTCTCCTCCGGGGCGATCGCCTCGCCCGCGAAGAGCTCGTTCGGCGTGATGCCGAGCGTCTCGCAGAGGGGGAGATAGAGCGAGGCGTCCGGCAGGCACACGCCGCGCTCCCATTTGGAGACGGATTTGTCCGTCACGCCGAGCCGCTGGCCCAGCTGCGCCTGCGTCAGCCCCAGCGCATGACGCCGCGCCGCGATGAACGCGCCGATTTTCTTCTGATCCATAGCGTAACCCTCCTGTTCGCCTTTAGCATACGGCAAGCAGGAGGGTTTGTACACCTCTTTGAGGTAGAATTGCGTTATTGGAACTTCTGAATCAGCTTTTCGATCGCCTCGGCGAAGCTCGCGAGCGTCTTGTTCGGGCGGCCCTCGCTCTTCTGGATGAGCGCGGTGAGCGCCTCGCCCGCCTTGACCAGACGGCGGAAGGCGTCGCTGACCTGCCGGGGCTTGCCGGAAAAGCCCGTCTGCTTCTGGATCGGCTTGGGCTGCGCTTCAAACACCACGGCGTTCGCCGCAAGGTCATAGACCGTGCCGCTGTAGGGCGCGAAGGCGTCGTAGCCGTGCTCTGCGCGCAGGGTCTTGACAAACGCCTTCGTCGCGTCGTCGTCGCCGTGGTTGACGAACACCTTCTGCGGCTTCGGCGTGATCGCGCCGAGCCAGCGGATCAGTCCGTTTTTGTCCGCGTGGCCGCTGATGCCGGGCAGGGCGGTGATCTCCGCGTGGACGGCCACCTCGTCGCCGAAGAGCTTCACGCTCTTGGCCCCGTCGTGAATCTTCCGCCCCAGCGTGCCGATCGCCTGATAGCCGACGAAGAGCACCGTGCACTCCGGCCGCCAGAGGTTGTATTTCAGGTGGTGCCGCACGCGGCCCGCGTCGCACATGCCGGAGGCCGAGAGAATCACCTTCGGCGTCTTGTCGTCGTTCAGAGCCTGCGACTCCTGCTGGCTCGTGGCGATGCGCAGATCGTCGAACCAGATCGGGTTTTCGCCCTCTCGGAGCATCGCGCGCACGTCCTCGTCGAGATACTGCGTGTCCGTCTGCAGGAAGACGCCCGTCGCCTCCGTGGCGAGCGGGGAGTCCACGTAAACGGGGAAGCCCGGATGGTGCTTCACCAGGCCGTCGTTCTTGATCTGGCGCAGGAAATAGAGCATCTCCTGCGTACGGCCGATGGCGAACGACGGGATGATTACGTTGCCGCCGCGGTCGAGCGTGCGCTGGATCACCGCCGCGAGCGCGGGAACATAGTCCAGCGTCTTTTCGTGCAGCCGGTCGCCGTAGGTCGATTCGATCATCACATAGTCCGCGCCCTCGGGAATCTGCGGATCGTTCAGAATCGGCTGGTCGGAGTTGCCGACGTCGCCGGAGAAGATGATTTTCTTTTCCGTCTCGCCCTCCGAGAGCCACGCCTCGATGCAGGCGCTGCCGAGCAGATGTCCCACGTCCGTGAACCGGATCACGAGGCCCTCCTCGATCTGGATCTTCTCGCCGTAGGGGCAGGGGCGCAGGAGCTTTAACAGCCCCTCCACGTCCTCGAGATCATAGATCGGCTCCACGTCCGGCTGCCCGGCGCGCCTGGCCTTGCGGCTTTTCCACTCCGCCTCGGACATTTGGATGTGCGCCGAGTCCTTGAGCATAATGTCGCAGAGGTCGCACGTCGCCTGCGTGGCGTACACCGTGCCGCGAAAGCCCTCCTGATAGAGCAGCGGCAGCAGCCCCGTGTGGTCCAGATGCGCGTGCGTTATGAGCACGAACTCCAGCGCGTTCGCCGCCGCGGGGATCGGGATATTTTCAAACACGTCCCTGCCCTGCTCCATGCCGCAGTCGATCAGGCCCAGATGGCCCCCGACCTCCAGCATCGTGCAGCTGCCGGTCACCTCATGATTTGCGCGAATGAATGTCAGTTTCATAAGCTCACTCCCTTTTTCTTATTATACCGTCCAAAATCATCCGCGTCAATTTGACAGTGAAACGAAAAGAGAATATACTTGTCTTACAGATCGAACACACTGTCCGAAAGGGGAGAGAGGGATGGAGAAGGTCTCGCTGCTGCAGGATCAGATTGCGGACGCCGCCGTGCAGCTGTTTCGAGAAAAGGGGTATGAGGGCGTCTCCGTGGGCGAGATCTGCGCCGCCGCGGGCGTCGCGCGCTCGAGCTTCTACCGGGCCTTTAGCTGCAAGAACGATATTATCCGCCGCATCTTCGAGCACACGGACGCAAACTCCATGGTCAGCGTCGAGGAGCTGCTCGCGGCGGAGAACGATTTCGACCGCATGTGGATCATCGGCGACCGGTACATCGCCCTCTCGCGCTCGCTCGGGCCGGAGCTCTCGAACACCTTCATGTGCATGACCTCGCGAGGGGAAATTGACCTCCTCGCGCTCGGCCACTCGGTCGACAGCTGGTTCATCCGGCTCACGCGAAACTGCCAGAAGACCGGGCTCATTCGGAGCCGCGAACCCGCGGAGTTCCTCGGGCCGCTGATGGTGGACATGGTCTACCACGAGCTCTATGTCTGGGGCATGCGCAGGGGCAATTACCCGATCCGCGCCCGCGCCCGCCGCATCACGGAAGCTCTCGTCGATCTCGCGCCGGAATACCGCTGGACGGAACAGCAGCTCGCGGAAGCGGACTGAAGCAGAAAAAACCTTCCCCCTCGGGGGAAGGGGGACCGCGTCAGCGGTGGATGAGGGGAGACGCCCTCCCGGGTTGGACATTGGCTGCGCATCCGCCCCTCATCCGACCTCGCGTTGCTCAGCCACCTTCCCCCCAAGGGGAAGGTTTGGAAAACGGACATTGAAATCTGAGCCATCGGACAGTTTTCGTACATCTGTCTCACGCCACGAGACAGCTGTCCCGTCTCCGGCGTGAAATGTGGCACAGCTTTTTTGTGACTTTCTGAGAATCGCTCGTCAAGGAATTGACGAGCGATTTTTTCTCTGTAAAATGGTATCCGGAAACCCTGAAATATCAACATAAACGGAGGCGAACCCCAATGGCTGTATATGAACAGATCATCACCGGCGCCATGCGTGACGGCGGCCTGCTCGACGCGCTTCTGGCCCTGCAGAAGGCGGAGGGCTATGTGAGCGAGGGCGCACTGGCCGCGCTGGCAGAACACGTCGGCGTGAGCGACGCCGCGCTCTATGACGCGGCGAGCTTTTATTCCATGCTGCGCTTTGAAAAGCCCGCGCAGACGGAAATCCGCGTCTGCCGCGGCACGGCCTGCCACTCCGGCGGCAACGCCGAGCTGGTTGCAGCGCTGGAGAAGGCGACCGGCGTGAAGCTCGGCGAGAGCAACGAGCGCTATTCCCTCGGCTGGGTCGAATGTCTCGGCCAGTGCCAGGCCGCGCCGAATGTGCTCATCAACGGCGAACTTTTCACCAATGTAGAGATTGAAAAAATCCCGGAGCTGCTGGGAGGTGCAAAGGCATGAAAGAAGTCAGAATTGCGCTTAGAAACGTGGGCCACATCGACCCCTTGTCCATTGACGATTATATCAAAGCCGGCGGCTATGAGGCACTGAAAAAAGCCCGCACGATGGATCGCGGCGAGCTGATCGTCACCATCGAAGAGACGAGCCGACTCAGAGGCAGAGGCGGCGCGGCGTTTCCCACCGGCAAGAAGTGGAGCAGCGCATATAAAAATGACTCCGAGGTCAAGTACATCGTCTGCAACGCCGACGAGGGCGAGCCGGGCACCTACAAGGACCGCGTCATCATGGAGGGCGACCCCCATACCGTGATCGAAGGCATCCTGATCGGCGCCTATGCCGTCGGCGCGAAGGAATGCTTCATTTATGTGCGCGGCGAGTATGAAAACTCCATCCGGCTGCTCCGCAATGCCGTCAGGCAGGCGGAGGAAAAGGGCCTCTGCGGCGACACGGTCATCCGCGTCGTCTCCGGCGCGGGCGCGTATGTCTGCGGCGAGGGCACCGCGATCGTAAACTCCCTCGAGGGCGTACGCGGCGAGCCGCGCTTAAAACCCCCGTCCATGGCGGTCGCGGGTCTGCACAAGAAGCCGACGATCGTCAATAACGTCGAGACCTTTGCCGTCATCCCCGAGATCATCACGAAGGGCGCGGACTGGTTCGGCGCGATCGGCTCTGAAAAGTACCCCGGCACCAAACTCATGTGCATGTCGGGCGACGTGGTGAACAAGGTCTGCGTCGAGGTTCCGACAAACGCCACCCTGCGCGACGTTGTCGAGGGCTTCGGCGGGGGAGTGGCGAACGGCAGGAAGCTCAAGGCCATCCAGCTCGGCGGCTCCTCCTGCGGCTTCGTGACGCCGGATCAGCTCGATACCCCGATCGATTTTGACTCCATCCGCGCCATCGGCGCCTCCCTCGGCTCCGGCGCGGTGTACGTGATCGACGAGACGCGCAACATCGTGGACATCCTCGCCGAGATCGCGAAGTTCTACCGCCATGAATCCTGCGGCAAATGTTCCCCCTGCCGCGAGGGCACGATGCGCATCGCAGAGATCCTCGAGAAGATCGCCGCCGGCAACGGAACCGAGGCCGATGTGGCGCTCATCGAATCCATGAGCGATTACATGAAAATGTCCTGCTTCTGCCCGCTGGGCCAGAGCGCGACGACCGCGTTTATGAGCGCGCTCAAACTCTTCCCCGAGGACTTTGACGCGAAGCTGAGGAAGGAGGCTTGAGAGATGGCAAACGTGAATCTGACCATTGACGGCAAGGCGATCAGCGTCCCCGCCGGAACGACCATCCTCGCCGCCGCGAAAGCGAACGATATCTATATCCCGACCCTGTGCTTCCTCGAACAGCTCGAGCCGCACGCGAGCTGCCGCATGTGCGTCGTCGAGGTCGAGGGCGCGAGAACCTTCCAGCACGCCTGCGCGGCGAAGGTGCGCGAGGGCATGGTCGTGCGCACGAACACCGAGGCCGTGCGCAAGTCCCGCAAGCTCACGCTGCAGCTGCTACTCTCCGACCACAGCGTCGACTGCCACCACTGTCTGCGCATCGGCAGCACGAAGTGCGCCGATCTCGACCCCAAGTTCTGCGAGTGGTGCTTCTTCTGCGACTGCGAGCGCGACGGCTTCTGCGATCTGCAGAATCTCGCCCGCGAGTATGAGGTCGATCAGCTCCCCTTTGAGCAGAAGCACAATCAGTACCCCGTGGACGCCAGCAGCGTCATCGTCCGCAATCCGAACAGGTGCATCAAGTGCAAGCGCTGCGTGGACGTCTGCGCGAAGGTGCAGACCGTGCACAACCTCGCGGCGAGCGGCAGAGGCAGTGCGGTCAAGATCGGCCCCGCGTTTGAAAAGCCCATGGCCGAGAGCCGCTGCATCGGCTGCGCGAGATGCGTCGAGGTCTGCCCGACCGGCGCGATCTTCGTCAGGGAGTGCAAGGACGAGCTGCTCGACGTGACCCACACCTACGGCGTCAAGTCCGTCGCCATGGCGGACGCCGCGCTCATCCCCGAGCTCGAGCGCATCTGGCCGCGCAAGAAAGAGGCCGTTACCCTCGAGCAGATCGTGGGCTCGCTCCGTAAGCTTGGCTTCCAGGCCGTCGTGAACGCGGACGATATGCGCGCGCTCGCCGCCGCCGAGACGGAGAAGCGGCTGGACGCCCGTCTCAAGAAAGGCAGCGCCATCGTGATCGACTCCCTCGCGGCGAAAAAGCTCCTTGAGCGCGATTATGCGGAATATGCTGACCGCTTCGTCTTCATGCCTTCCGCCGCCGCCGTCTTCGGCATCTTTGCGAAGGACGCTCTCGGCGCGGACAAGACCGCCGTCTTCGGCGCCATCGGCCCCGAGGCGAGCGAGGTCTACGAGACCGGCTGCGCCGACTTTGCCATGAACGCGCGCGAGCTCTACCGCACCATGGTGCGCACCGGCGCCGAGCCGAACCCGCAGCGCGCTTTTGCGCCCGATGCGGTCGAATTTGACGCGCCGAGCGGCAAATACGGCAAGCTCTTAGAGCGCGTCGACTGGAACCGCGGCTTAGAGGCCGAGCGCTTCGAGCTCACCGTCGGCCGCAAAACATATCAGTGCGCGATCTGTCACAACGGCGCGCAGCTGCAGGCCGCTCTGGACGCAGACATTGTCCGCGTGATCGCATAAGGAGGTTTTGATCATGAGTGAATGGAAAAAGACATGGTGCAACCTCTGCGCCGTCACCTGCGGCCTCGAGATGGAGGTCGAGGACAACAAGATCATCAACGTGCGCCCCGATCCGTCGAGCCCGCGCTCGAACGGCTACTGCTGCCGCAAGGGCCGCAGCGCGAAATACTTCGTCGAAAACCGCGACCGGCTCTTATACCCGAAAAAGCGCGTCGGCGACCACTATGAGCGCATTTCGTGGGAGCAGGCCTACAAGGAGATCGGCGAGAAGGCACGCGCCATCATCGACAAGCACGGCCCCCGCTCCACGGCCTTCATCGGCGGCGGCACCTACTCCATCACAACGCCTGCCGCCACCATGAAGCCGCTGATGTACGCCATCGGCACCCAGTATTTCTTCAACCCCATCGGCGTGGAGTTCATGGGCGACTGGTGGAGCCACGGCCGCATCTTCGGCTATCAGTTCCACTTCCTCGAGCCCGACGATCTCCACAGCGAGGTCATCGTCTACTGGGGCTCCAACGCCTATGTTTCCCACCAGATGCCGAACGCGAAGCGCACGATCCGCGGCTTTTCGCAGGCGGCGGACAAAATGGTCATCGCCGTGGATCCGCGCGTGTCGGAGACCGCGCGCATGGCGGATATGCACATCCGCCCCGCCATCGGATCGGACTCCCTCTTCCTGCGCGCGCTCATCGCGCTGATTCTCGAAAAGGGCTGGGAGGACAAGGACTATCTCGCCAAGTACACCAAGGACTGGGCACTGGCCAGAAGCTGGTTTGTAAACTTTGATATCGACGCCGCGCTCGACGTCTGCAAAATTGAGCGTTCGCAGGCGGAGGAATTCGCCCGCATCCTCACCACGAAGAAATGGAGCATGCACCGCGACCTCGGCCTGTACTTCGGCCGTCACTCCACCACGAGCAGCTATCTCTGCCTGCTGCTTGCCATCGTCTGCGGCATGGCGCTCGTGAAGGGCGGCAGCGTGATGCCCGAGCGCGTGCTCTATCTGGATAACTCCGACGAGCTCAACCCCAAAACCTGGCGCACACCCGTGACGAACCGCTTCCCCGTGTCCTGCGTGTTCCCCGAGGGCGTGTTCCCCGATGAGGTGCTGGGCGACAACGAGGACCGCATCCGCATGGCGTTCTGCGTGCTCTCCAACCCCGCGCGCAGCTATCCCGATTCGCAGGCCATGGAGGAAGCGCTCAAAAAGCTGGATCTCTTCGTCGCGGTCGACTGCGTGGAGACCGAGACGACGATGCTCGCCGACTACGTACTGCCCAGCATGAGCGCCTACGAGGCAGACGGCGACTTCGACATGTTCACGCTCAACTGGCCCGAGGTCGTCTGGGGCTGCCGCCGCCGCATCATTCAGCCCTTCGGTGAGGCGAAGGACGACGCTACGATCTTCGCCGAGCTCACCCAGGCCATGGGCTATCTGCCGGAGCTTCCGCAGAGTCTCTACGACGCTGCCGAGGAGGCTGTGCGCACCGGCAACCGCGTCAAGTATTTCCTCAAGGTCGTTGCGTGGATCGCCAAGGGAAAGATGAAGTACTTTGACCAGGCCGCCACGGTCATCTGCCTCACGCTCGGCAAGGCCATGGGCAGCGGCGGACAGGCGATGAACTGGGCCGTGCTGATGACGAGCCCGGTCTACAAGAGCGCGCTTCCGACCGTCAAGCCCGAAGCGAAGTATCCGATCCTCTCCAAGCTCCCGAAGTTCAGGGATTGGTGCCTCGCGGACGCGGCGTTCGATGAGGTCATCGCCCATCCCGAGGGCGCGGTCATCGGCATGGCGGACGTGGAGCACATGATCGAAAAGCACGTCGTGCACAAGGACAAGAAGATGCACCTCTGGTGCCGGGAGATCGAGGACTACCTCAACGAATACATCACGCCCGAGGCTGAGCGCGAGGCGCTGACGCTCAAGGACGGCAACAACATGTACCTCTCCTCCGGCTACCGCTATGAGGCGGGCGTCAACAACGCCATGCGAAACCCCGGCGTGAACAAGTTCCGCAAGGTCTGGTCGCTCCTGATGAACCCCGAGGACGCGAAAGCCTTCGGCTTCGCCGACGGCGAGACGATCCGACTCTCCACCAACAGGGGCAGCATCGAGATCCCCGTGGAGTATTCGTGGAGAGCCTCCCGCGGCTACTGCCTCATGCCGCACCACTTCGGCAACCACTATCAGGGGAAGAAGCTCTACATGAACGCCAACTTCCTCACCGACCGCAAGGCGATCGACAAGCTCACCGGAAACTCCGAGTGGCGCCAGACGCCCTGCCGCGTGGAAAAGCTTGCAAAATAAGCAAAAACGGGCGCAATCGTGAACACTTCACGCTTGCGTCCGGTACCACGGTGTGATACAATATAACCATCTTAGTCTGAAAGGGAGCGGTACACATGAAAGACACCGTCATCTTCTGCTGGTCCGGCACTGGCAACTGCCTCGACATGGCCAAGAACATCGCCAAAGCCCTCGGCGGCGCGGACATCATCTCCGTGCGCAAAAAGCCCGAGGTCACGGACGTGCGCGCGGCCAAGCGCGTCGGCTTCGTGTTCCCATGTCACGGCGGCGGCGCTCCGGTCGATTTTCTGGAGAACGTCAAGGATCTGCAGATCGACAAGGGCAGCTACGTCTTTGCCGTCAGCCAGTCGGCGAGCTATCCCGGCACCGGCCTCGCCGAGCTCAACAAGATCCACCCCCTGAGCTACTGGAAGGCCATCACGCACCAGTGCACCTGCATCTGGCTCTTCCCGCACTTCGTGCAGGTCCCGCCCATCGGCGCCAAGGCCGCGCAGAAGCGCTCTGAGCATCTCTCGAAGAAGATTGCCAAGGACGTCATGGCGCAGAAGCTCTCGAAGAAGGATCCCGGCGCGTTCTTCCTCAACGCCGCCGAGAATAAGGCATGGCCCACGATCCTCAAGCTCAAGGCCAAGCAGTTCAAGGTCAGCGACAAGTGCATCGGCTGCGGCCAGTGCGCAAAGATCTGCCCGCGCGAGAACATCGAGATCAAAAACGGCAAGGCCGTCATCGGCCGCAACTGCGTCGGCTGCCTCGGCTGCCTGCAGTATTGCCCGACCCACGCGATCTCCCTCGGCAAGGTCACCGACCGCCGCGAGCATTACACGAACCCCAACGTCACCGTCGCGGAGCTGACGAGCAGTCAACTTCATATTTGAGCGCCCGTAGGGGAGGGGCTTGCCCCTCCCGCGCAGCAGCGCTCATATCCATAATCCATGTGAGGCGAATTCGTAATCTCTGCGAATTCGCCACACTCTTTTTTGTTCATTACATCGGAACGCCGGGAGGGGCAAGCCCCTCCCCTACATTATGATTCTTCAAAAAACTTCCGCATCCGCTCGCGGTAGTCCGGGGCGGTATCGAAGGCGGCGTGGCCGTAGCCCATGTAGAGATAGAGCCGGAAGTCCGGTCTGGGGTCGAGCTTCTCGGCGATCTCCATCGTCGCGTCCGAATCGAGCACCGCGTCCTCATAGACGCCGATGGCGAGCACGGGGCAGGCGATCTCCGCCACGCGCTCCGACACGTCGAACCCCTCGATGCCGCGCGCCAGCGTGATAAACCGCCGCAGCTCCGCCTCCGTCACGGTCCTGCCCGCCGCGATGAGCGCATCGTGAAACTGCTCGAACACCGCCGGGGGATAGATCTCCTCGCCGAAGGCGAGATAGAGCCCCACGGGATCCTTCGCCTCCGCGAGTGCGATCCAGCGCTCGATCACCTGAAACTGCTCCGGCAGCACGTGCGCCGAGGTCGAGCCGAGCACCAGCTTTTTCACCAGCGCCGGATACTCAATCGCGATCACGAGCGCCATCATGCCGCCCTGCGAGGCGCCGAAGAGATACGTGTCCTTCAGTCCGAGCGCCTTCATCGCCTCGGCGGTGTCCCGCGCCATCTCGGGCACGGAATAAACTTCCGGCAGCGTCTCGCGCCGGTCGAAGACATAGACCGTGTAGTCCTCGGCAAAGGACGCATATGCCGCCGCCACGGCCTCGGCCGAGCCCATCACGCTCTGCACGCTCAGTCCCGGCAGGATCACCATCGTCCGCGCGCCGGAGCCGAAGCGGAAATATTCCATCGCGAAATCCTGACATTCCACGCGCTCAATCGGAATCATTCGATCACCTCCAAGTGAAGTCATTTTAACACAGAACGACGCCGATGCATAGAGCATCGGCGCCGTTTTGGTTTTGAAGATTATTCCGCGATGAGAAGTTCAGCAATCTGGATCGCATTGGTGGCAGCGCCCTTGCGGACCTGGTCGCCGCAGCACCAGAGGCAGAGACCGTTCTCGTTCGTGAGATCGGGGCGGATGCGGCCGACGAAGACGAGATCCTGATTCTGCGTATCGAGCGGCATCGGATACTGCAGCGCGTCGAGATCATCGACAAGCTTCACGCCGGGGGCGGCGGCGATGGCCTCGCGCGCCTCCTCCACAGAGATCGGGCGGTCAAACACGAGCTGCGCGGAGATCGAGTGGCTGCGCACGACGGGCACGCGCACGCAGGTGCAGCTCACATTCATCTCGGGCAGGTGCATGATCTTGCGGCCCTCGTTCTGCAGCTTCATCTCCTCGGAGGTGTAGCCGCTGATCTCCTCGCCGCCGATCTGGGGGATCACGTTGTAGGCGATCTGATAGGAGAAGACCTTGGGCTGATAGCTCTCGCCGGCGGCAAGGGCCTTGACCTCGTTCTCGAGCTCCACGGGGCCCGCGGCGCCCGCGCCGGAGACGGCCTGATAGGTGCTCACGACCATGCTCTTAATGTCGCTCAGCTTGCGCAGGGCATTGACCGCCGTCACGGTGATGACGGTGGAGCAGTTCGGGTTGGAGATGATGCCGTTGTGCTTCTTCACGTCCTCGGGGTTCACCTCCGGCACGACCAGCGGCACGTTGGGATCGAGACGGAAGGCGGAGGAGTTATCGACGAACACGGCGCCGGACTTCACAATCGCGGGGGCAAAGCGCTCGGCAATGTCGTTCTCGGCCGCGCCGAGGACGATATCGAGACCCTCAAAGGCGTCGTCCTTCGCCTCTTCCACGACGATGTCTTTCCCCTGGAAGGAGACGACCTTGCCGGCAGAGCGGGCGCTCGCGAACAGGTGCAGCTCCTCAATGGGGAAGTTCCGCTCCGCGAGGATCTTCATCATTTCCTGACCGACTGCGCCGCTGGCGCCGAGAATACCAACCTTGTAAGACTTCATTTTGAAAACTCCTTTTGTTATGATAAATGTTTTTGATCTGTGTTAAAGTCCCGCGATGAAGGACTGCGGGTCAACCTCGAGCATCTTCTGCAGCAGGCTGTGCATCTGCGCCACGCTCACCGGGAGCGTCACGACCGCGCCGTCCCAGTCCTCGGCGGCGAGCGCCTCGAGCTCGGGGAGCTCTGCCTTGGTGCGGACGTAGTATTTATGCAGGGCGCCGGCGTTGTTCGTCGCGGCGCTCTGGAATTTGTCGGTGTAGAAGCGATCCACGCCGGAGGCGATGTCCGCCAGATCCTGCACGACGTTGTACGCCGTCGGATACCGGCCCGCGCCCTGACCGAAGAAGCTCTGCTTTCCGGCATATTCGCTCTCGAAGCTGATGAGATTGAAGTTCGCCGGCACCGCCGCCTCGAGCGCGTCCGCGCCGAGCAGCTTCGGCTCCACATAGGCCGCCACGCTGTCAGAGAGCTTCTCCGCGCTCGCAATCAGCTTGCACGTCAGGCCCCTCGCCTGGAAGCGGCGAATGTCTGCCGCCGACACGTTCCGGATGCCGAAGACCGGCACGTCCTCCTCCTGCAGGCACACGCCGAAGGCCACGCCCGCGGAGATGATGAGCTTGCGCTGAATGTCCCAGCCGTCGATATCGGCGGAGGGATCCGCCTCGGCGTAGCCGAGCTCCTGCGCCTTCTTGAGCACGTCGGCAAAGTCGACGTCGCTCTTGTTCATCGCGTCCATAATATAATTGGTGGTGCCGTTCATGATGCCGCTGAGCTTGTGGATCTGATCCACGCGCGCCGCGCGCTCGAGATTCACCAGCCACGGGATGCCGCCGCCGACGGCCGCCGTGCCGCGCAGCACCGCGCCGTGCTCCTTCGCGAGCTGATTCAGCTCCTGATAATAATGGCAGAGCAGGTGCTTATTGGAGGTCACCACGTTCTTGCCCGCCTTCAGCGCCGCGGACACATATTCAAACGCCGGATGCAGGCCGCCCATGACCTCCACCACGGTGTCGATCTCGGGGTCTGCGATGATGTCGGCCATGTCCCGGGTCGTTCGCGCGGTCAGCTCGCCGAGATCCCTGCGGCACAGCACCGTGCCGACCGAGATGTCCTTCCGCTGGGCGAGAATGTCATAAACCCCGCGGCCTACCACGCCGAAACCCAACAATCCGATTTTCATTGCGAAACCCTCTTTCTGTTTGTTGACTGCTTGTTGTCCGCCGTTCGCGGACATTTGACTTTGAAACGAACACAATATACCACAGCCCTATGCAGAATGCAAGATTTTTTTTCACAAATTTTGGAGAAAAGTTTGTAAGATTCTGCACATTTTGCGGTCTTTAATGGACAGAGAACCTTTTTCCGGTGATTTTAACCGCCTCGGAACATTTCCGGACCTTTCCTCGTCGTATTCATTACCTATCGTATGCTCTTGTACGGGTACCGCCTCTCTGATATAATAATGGGAAAGAAAACGAGGTGGTTCCCATGCAGAAGATCCCCATGCCCAATCCGATCGCCGAGCTCGACGGGGACGAGATGACCCGCGTTCTCTGGCGCATGATCAAGGACACGCTCCTGCTCCCGTTCGTGGATTTAAATACGGAGTATTATGATCTCTCCCTCCCAAACCGGGACGAGACGCGCGATCAGGTCACGCGCGACGCGGCCGAGGCGATCCGCCGTCTGCACGTCGGCGTCAAGTGCGCCACGATCACGCCGAACGCAAAGCGCATGGAGGAATATCATCTGCACGAGATGTGGAAGAGCCCGAACGGCACGATCCGCGCCGCGCTCGACGGCACGGTTTTCCGCGCCCCGATCCTCACCAATCGCATCCGCCCGCGCATCGAAGGCTGGACCAAGCCGATCACGATCGCGCGCCACGCCTACGGCGACATTTACCGCGCGAGTGAATACCGTGTGCCCGGCCCCGGAAAGGCCACGCTCACCTTCGAGGGAGCGGACGGCACGCGCTGGAGCGAGACGGTGTTTGATTTCAAGGGCCCCGGCGTGCTGCAGGGGCTGCACAACCGGGATGACTCCATCCGCTCGTTTGCCCGCGCGTGCTTTGCCTTCGCGCTCGACCGGAAGCAGGACCTCTGGTTCTCCGCCAAGGACACGATCGCCAAGCAGTACGACGGCGCGTTTCGCGATATCTTCGAGGACGTTTATCAGTCGGAGTACAAAGCCGCGTTTGACGCCGCAGGGCTCGCCTATTTCTATACCCTCATCGACGACGCCGTCGCGCGCGTGATGCGCTCGGAGGGCGGCTTCGTCTGGGCGCTGAAGAACTATGACGGCGACGTGATGAGCGATATGGTCTCCGCCGCCTTCGGCTCGCTCGCGATGATGACGAGCGTGCTCGTCAGTCCCGATGGGAATTATGAATACGAGGCCGCGCACGGCACGATCACGCGTCATTATTACCGCTGGAAGGCGGGGGAGACGACCTCCTCCAACCCGGTGGCCACGATTTTCGCCTGGTCCGGCGCGCTGAGAAAACGCGGCGAGCTCGACGGAAACGAGGCGCTTTCCGCCTTCGCAGGCCTCCTCGAGACCGCCGTTCTGGACACCATTGATTCCGGCGTGATGACCGGCGATCTCGCGGCCCTCTGCGGCGCCTCCGGCGTCGATACGCAGGCCTTTCTGGACGCCGTTTATGCCCGACTGTTGACATAATATATGTAGAAAAACCAACAATTTCAGCTTTCTGCGACCGAATGAAATCGTTTGTAGTTTTTTGTATCTTTTTTTCGGAAATTTGATGGATTTATCTTGACATCAGACGCAATTTCTACTATATTTAAGCTGACTAGACCAGTCGAAATATATTACGACGCCATCCCCCATGGCGCCGAGAATAGTGGAGGAAGAACTATGAAGAAAACACGTATGCAGAAAATGCTCGCTCTGCCTCTGGTTTTCGTTTTCGTGGCCGTACTCATGGTGTGCGCGCTCGGCAACTCCAACAATGCTGTTGCTGCCGGCAGCCTCATCAGCGGTCTGAGCGGAAGCGGCTCCAGCGGCTCCGGCCTGCCCGGCAGCGGCAACGCCGGCTCCGGCCTGCCCGGCAGCGGCAATGCTGGCTCCGGCCTGCCCGGCAGCGGCAACGCCGGCTCCGGCC
>JAFRDQ010000085.1 GCA_017411225.1 Oscillospiraceae bacterium | reverse complement strand
GCCATCTGGGCTTTCGACGCTCTCAATGCGACGGAGCGTCACGCGCCCAGCACCCTCTCCACCGAAATGCACGTTAAGCGCAGAAAGGCGGGCTGGCGGATCTAGCCTGTTGTTGCCGTCACCTCCCCAGCCATGGCCATGGCCGCCGGCGAAGTCAGCGTTGAACGCGGTGCAGCACAGCGGATGCAGCTTCAGCGCACGGCCTTCGACGAGCACCGGCTCAAACGCCTGAATACCGAGGCGGTGGAGCGTCGGCGCACGGTTCAGCATGACCGGGTGATCCTTAATAACAACCTCAAGCGCGTCCCAAACAGCAGTAACCTGCTTATCAACAAGCTTCTTGGCGGACTTGATGTTGTTCGCATCGCCGTCGTCGACGAGCTTCTTCATGACGAACGGGCGGAACAGCTCGATTGCCATCTCCTTCGGCACGCCGCACTGATAGAGCTTCAGGTCCGGGCCAACAACGATAACGCTTCGGCCGGAGTAGTCAACACGCTTGCCGAGCAGGTTCTGGCGGAAGCGGCCCTGCTTGCCCTTGAGCATGTCGCTGAGAGACTTGAGCGCGCGGGAGTTGGCGCCGGTGACGGCGCGGCCGCGGCGGCCATTGTCGATCAGAGCGTCAACCGCTTCCTGCAGCATGCGCTTCTCGTTGCGGACGATGATGTCCGGCGCCTTGAGCTCCTGCAGTCTCTTCAGACGATTGTTGCGGTTGATGACGCGGCGGTAGAGATCGTTCAGGTCGCTGGTGGCAAAACGGCCGCCGTCGAGCTGAACCATCGGGCGAATCTCAGGAGGAATGACCGGCAGCACATCGATGATCATCCACTCAGGACGATTGCCGGACTGACGGAAGGACTCCACGACCTCGAGACGCTTGACGAGCTTGGCCTTCTTCTGCCCACTCGCCTCAGCGAGCTCCGCGCGAAGCTGCTGGCTGAGCTGTTCACAGTCGATCTGGCTGAGCAGCTCCTTCACAGCCTCAGCGCCCATACCGGCCTTGAAGTCATCGCCATGCTTCTCGCGCAGATCGCGGTATTCCTTCTCCGTCAGGATCTGACCCTTGGCCAGATGCGTGAAGGACACGTCGCCGGGATCGGTGACGATATAGGAAGCAAAGTAGAGAACCTTCTCCAGAACGCGGGGCGTCAGATCCAGAATCAGACCCATACGGGACGGGATGCCCTTGAAATACCAGATGTGGCTCACAGGGGCAGCCAGCTCAATGTGGCCCATGCGCTCGCGGCGAACCTTGGACTTTGTCACCTCAACGCCGCACTTATCGCAGATCTTGCCCTTATAACGGATTTTCTTATATTTGCCGCAGTGGCACTCCCAGTCCTTCGTGGGTCCGAAAATGCGCTCACAGAACAGGCCGTCGCGCTCGGGCTTCAAAGTACGGTAGTTGATGGTCTCGGGCTTGAGAACCTCACCGGAGGACCAGCTGCGGATCATTTCAGGGGAGGCAATTCCGATCTGAATCGCATCAAACGGCGTATAGCTCATTATTCATCCTCCTCATTCACAATATCATTCATGGCGGCAAAACGCTCGAACGCGTTCGTGGGAGACGAGGCAGATGCGTCGTCATCGTCCACAGGCACGTCCTCGATATAATAGCCGCGATTTTCGATCTCCGCATCGTCAGAGGCGTAGGACTCCTCGTGATAGACGGGAGCGTAATCCTCTTCGTCGTCCTTGAGCTCGATGATCTCGCCGTCGGCATCCAAAACGCGGACGTCAAGGCAGAGGCTCTGCAGCTCTTTAATGAGAACCTTAAAGCTCTCCGGCACGCCGGGCTGCGGGATGTTCTCGCCCTTGACAATGGCTTCGTACGTGCGGACACGACCGGTGACGTCGTCAGACTTGACAGTGAGGATCTCCTGCAGGGTGTAGGCAGCGCCGTATGCCTCGAGCGCCCAAACCTCCATTTCGCCGAAACGCTGGCCGCCGAACTGAGCCTTGCCGCCCAGAGGCTGCTGCGTCACGAGGCTGTAGGGGCCGGTGGAACGAGCGTGGATCTTATCATCGACGAGGTGGTGCAGCTTGAGGAAGTAAACCCAGCCGACCGTAACGTCGTTATCAAACTTTTCGCCGGTGCGGCCATCATACAGTGCGCTCTTGCCGTCCTCGCGGAGATTGGCAAGGCGGAGCGTCTCGCGAATGGTCTCCTCGTTCGCGCCGTTAAAGACAGGCGTCGCAACCTTCCAGCCGAGTGCCTGCGCGGCATAGCCGAGGTGCACCTCGAGCATCTGACCGATGTTCATACGAGACGGAACGCCCAGCGGGTTCAGAACGATGTCCAGCGGAGTGCCGTCGGGCAGATAGGGCATATCCTCGCGCGGCAGAATGCGGGAGACGACGCCCTTGTTGCCATGGCGGCCTGCCATCTTGTCGCCGACGGAGATCTTGCGCTTCTGCGCAATGTAGACGCGGACGACCTGATTGACGCCGGGGCCCATTTCATCGCTGTTCTCGCGGGTAAAGACCTTGACGTCAACGACAATGCCGCTCTCACCGTGCGGAACCTTGAGCGAGGTATCGCGGACCTCGCGGGCCTTCTCACCGAAGATCGCGCGGAGCAGACGCTCCTCAGCGGTCAGATCGGTCTCGCCCTTCGGGGTGACCTTGCCGACCAGAATGTCGCCGCTGCGCACCTCTGCGCCGAT
>JAFRDQ010000084.1 GCA_017411225.1 Oscillospiraceae bacterium | reverse complement strand
CTTCCCCTCCGGCGTGACGGCGAGCACCTTGACCTTGACAGTCTGCCCCACCTGCAGAAAATCGTTGACGTCCGCAACATACTCCGAGGCGATCTCCGAAATGTGCACCAGTCCGCTGCGGCGCTCCGGCAGATTCACGAACGCGCCGAACTTGGCAATGCTGCTGACCGTCCCGTCCAAAATGGCTCCAACTTCAATTTGTGTCAATGCCTGGTCCCCCTGTGTCTCGCTGTGTCTGGATTCTCTCAATGATTTACGTCGTAAAACACCTTGTCGCCGGGTTTTACGTAGCCGAATTCCTCACGAATGACCTGCTCCATGATCTCGGGATCGTCGCTGTGCTCGATTTTGTATTCGAGCGCGGCGTTGTCCTCGGTGGTGGTCTGCACCTGCTGGCGCATCGTCTCGGCCTGCTCGTTCAAGCGGCGGAGCTCCGCCTTCGTGTTCACGTAGGTGAACATCGCGAACCCCAGAAGCGCCAGACAGAGCAGGATGATAGCAATGCCGGCCTTCTTGAAATGCACTCTGTGCTTGCCCTTCGGCATTGTCCCACGCTCCCTTCTCCGCCTCCGGTCTGTGTCTATTCCGTATTATTGTAAACCAATTCTCTGGATTTGGAAAGAGCTTTTTGCAAAAAAAATGAACTTTTTTTAAATCTTTTTCGCACCATTTCGCCAGTTTTGAAAGGAGATTCGCCGTGTGTTCAAACACCGGGAAGAAAACGGGCCGGAGCCACACGCCGTAGGCGAGCGCGCCGAGCACCACGGCGGCGAGGGACGTGATCTGCAGTCGGCCCAGCGGCGTGACCATGCCGAAGGTGAAGAGCGCGGCGAGCGCAAAGAGCGCAAAGAGCACATCCAGCCCGCCGCGCCCGAGCGCGCGCAGCTGCCGCCGCAGGGCGCGCAGCGCATCGAACACCAGCGCGAGCAAAACGCCGAGGAAGAACGCCGCAAGCAGCGTCCACGCCTGATCGGCGACGGGCATGCTCATCCGAACAGCCGGGCGAAAAAGCCGCCGCCCTGCACGGACTCGTCGGCATAGAGGATCTCGGAGACCGCGCCGTCGATTGCGAGCTCCCCGGTGTCGATCGCGAGGCGGCCGACGTGCAGATCCGCCCCGCGCACGATGAGATCGCCCCGCGACGTGCGCATCTCCACCTCCGTTTCATCAAAGCGCAGAACCTCGTCCACGCCGGTGACGGTGAGCTTCGACCGCTCCGAGAGCGAGAGCGAATGGGGCTTCGAGGGCGCCGGCGCGCGCTTGTCTTCATAGGCCATGTGATTACCTCCTGCTTGTGGTGAGATGTGGCAGTGTATGCGGACAATGGAGATGATATGAATTAGGAGTTAGAAATTAGGAATTAGGAATTGTGGTGTTGGCTTACGCCAACGATATTTGATTTGCGCGCAGCGCTCCTTCAATTCCTAATTCCTCATTCCTAATTCCTCACTATTTACAACATTAGTTCTTTTGTGATAATATATTCTTTGTATGCGATTCCATCCGAAACGGGCGGTTTTTCTATGAGTCAGAACAAATACAAGACCCTCCTGTCGAACACCATGCTCATCAGCCTCGGCACCTTTGGCTCGAAGCTGCTGGTGTTCTTCATGGTGCGGTTCTATACCGGATATCTCACCACCGCGGACTATGGCACGGCGGATCTGATCACGCAGAGCGCGAACCTGCTGCTGAGCGTGATCTCCATGGGCATCACGGACGGCGTGTTCCGCTTTGCAATCAACCACGTGAAGCACCGCAGGCGCATCTTCTCCATCGGGCTTTACACGATCACGCTCGGCGGGCTGCTGCTCTTCGCCATTCTGCCGCTGCTCGGGCTCGTGCCCCAGCTGCACCCCTATCTGTGGCTGATCGGGCTTTACATCATGGCCTCCTGCTACCACACGCTCTGCGCGCAGTTCATCCGCGCCGAGGGCAAGACGGCGCTCTTCGCCGTGCAGGGCATGATCAACACCCTGCTCGTGATCGTGCTGAACATCCTCTTCCTCGCGGTGCTGCACATGGGCATCACGGGCTATGTGCTCTCGATCGTGCTGGCGGACGTGTTCTGCGCGCTGCTGCTCTTCGTCCGCGAAAAGCTCTGGCGGCAGATCATGCCGAACCCCGGCTGGGCCTACTGGAAGGAAATGCTGCTCTACAGCATCCCCATGATCCCGGCGACGGTGTTCTGGTGGATCACGAGCGTGTCCGACCGCTATATGGTCACGGGCTTCATCTCCGAGAGCGCCAACGGCATCTACGCCGTGAGCTACAAGCTGCCCACGATCCTCACGCTCGTCTCCGGCATCTTCATGGAGGCGTGGCAGTTTTCCGCCGTGTCCGAATCCGTGGGCGACAAGCGCGAGCACACGCGGTTTTTCTCCCGCGTCTGGTGCGCGTTTCAGGCCGTCATGTTCCTCGCCGCCGGAGCCATCACGGCGCTGGCCAAGCCCGCGGTGCACGTGCTCGCCGCGCCGAGCTACTTTGAGGCGTGGAAGTATGTGCCCGTCCTCTCGGCGGCGATGGTGTTCTCGTCTCTCGTGAGCTTTCTCGGCAGCGTCTACATGGTGGAGAAAAACTCCATGCGCACCTTCCTGACCGCGATGGTCGGAGCGGTGCTCAACATCATATTGAACCTCATCCTCATCCCCGGCCCGCTCGGCATTCAGGGCGCGGCGATTGCGACGTGCGCGAGCTATCTCGTGGTGTTCCTCATCCGCGCGGCCGATGTGCGCCGCTTCATCCCCTTCAAGCTCTATACGCTCGGCATTATAGAAAACTGCATCATCCTCACGGTGCAGATCGTGTTCATGGTGCTGGAGCTGCCCGGCTGGATGGCGGTGCAGATCATCGGTCTTGCGGTGATGCTCTGGCTCAACCGCACGCCGCTTCTGAGCACGTTGAATCGCGTGCTCAGCATGAGAAAGAAATAAAAAGGAAGAACCAATTCTATGAATCTCTGGAACAGCTTTATCGGCAAGCTCGTCATGACGTTTCTGATCTCCATGGTGCCCGTGGTGGAGCTGCGCGGCGCGATCCCGATCGCGGTGGCGCACGGTCTCCCCTTCTGGTGGGCCGTCCCGGTGGCGATCGTCGGAAACCTCGTGCCGGTGCCGTTTATCATCGTGTTCATCAAAAAGATCTTCGCGTGGCTGCGCACGAAGAGCCGCTGGCTCGAAAGCCTCGTGACGCGGCTCGAAAACCGCGCCATCGGCAAGATCGACACAGTGAAGAAATACGCCTTCTGGGGCCTGTTTCTCTTCGTCGCCATCCCTCTGCCCGGCACGGGCGCATGGACCGGCTCTCTCATCGCCGCCATGATGGACATGAAGGTCAAGGACGCCTTCCCCTCCATCCTCCTCGGCGTCGTGACGGCGGGAATCATTATTTCCTTTGTCACGTATGGTGCCGGAGCGCTATTATTCGGATAATTAGGAATTAGGAATTGGGCATTTTATGAAAAGAACCAGAACCAAATCATGCATTGCTCTCCTGCTCTGCCTTTGCCTTGTGTTTCCCCTCTTCGGCTGCGGCAAGCAGGTCGGCAATTATAAAATCGTGCGCACGCTCGGCGAGGAGAGCTACTGCATCGGCTACCGCGTGGGCGACCAGATTGCGCTGTAGGTGGACGCAGCGCTGCGCAAGCTCACCGCGGACGGCACGGTGCACAATCTCGCCATGCAGTGGCTCGGCGCGGACAACACCGCCATGGAGGCGGATGAAAACGCGCTCGAGAGTCTCGGCAAGATCCCGCGCCGCACGCTGATCGTCGGCGTGAACGAGAGCTGCTTCCCGCTGAGCTATTACGACGGCGAGGCCTTCGCGGGCTTTGACATTGCGCTCGCCGAGGCCGTGTGCAAGGAGCTCGGCTGGCGCGTGAAGTTTCAGGCCGTCGCCCGCAGCGACATTTACGTCCAGCTCACGAGCGGCAACGTCGACTGCATCTGGGGCGGCATGCCGATGGACGACATCAACCTCGATGAGAAGGGCAACGAAAAGCCGATGAGCCAGCAGCTCGCGGTCTCGGAGCCGTATCTGGAAAATGAGATCGTGCTCGTCATGCGCGCGGACTCCGACGCGAAGATGAACGGCGCGACGCTGATGATGGACTCCGGCCCGCAGTACATCGATGCGCTCGAGCGCAACAATCTCACGGGTCGTTTCAGTGAGGTGCAGCGCGTCAACGGCGGCGCCCCGCAGTGCTTCGAGGCGCTCAACTCCGGCCAGATCAACGCGATTTTGACCGACAGCGTAGCGCTGGCGTACTACACGAAATAAGTTTTTGAGCTGTCGGATAGAATACGTAGGGGAGGGGCTTGCCCCTCCCGTGCAGTATCCTGTATCATAAAATCAATGTGAGGCGAATTCGCAAAATGGTCCGAATTCGCCTCACATTTTCTATGTAAAATCCACATTGGATCGCCGGGAGGGGCAAGCCCCTCCCCTACATTAAAATACGCCTAAACTTTTGAACATCCAAATCCAAATGAAAAACGAAACAACGCTCACCGCGCTCGTTGCGATCACGATATCCCCAGCGAGCTCGGCGTCGCCGCAGTCCATCTGCTGGACCATGGTGAAGGAATTGACCGCCGTGGGCGAGGCGAAGACGCCGATGAGCGCCACGAACTCCACGCCCCGGAAGCCGAGCATGTATGCCAGAAAGAGCATGACGGCGGGTGTGAGGAAGAGCTTGATGATCGTGACGACGGCGAGGGGCTTTTGATAGCGCCTGAGCCCGTCGAAGCGGAAGAACGCGCCGAGCAGGAACAGCTGCAGCGGCGTCGCCACCGCGCCGAGACTTGAGACGGCGGACTCGACCACGCTCGGCAGCCTGATCTTGAGCAGCAGGCACAAAATACCGAGGAGCGACGAGACGACGAGCGGGTTTTTCGCGATCTCGAGCAGAACCGTGCCGGGGCGCACCTTCCCGCCGCGGAACGATTCGAGCACCGCGACGGCGAGGAAGTTAAACAGCGGCACGACGATGGCGATCAGGATCGCGATCGGGCCGAGGTTCCCCTCCCCCAGCAGCGCCTGCGCGATGGGGATGCCCATGATGACATAGTTGCTGCGGAAAATGCCCTGCGCGATCACGCCGCGCCGATCCAGCCGCGGCTCGAGGCGCAGCACGCCCGCGATCGCAAGCGCCGCCACGACGAGCACGCCCGCCACGGCAAACACGATCAGCCGCGGCCGCACCGCGGACGAGAGATCCGAGACATAGACGTTATAAAACAGCAGGCAGGGCAGAAACACGCGAAACGCCACGCGGTTGAACCGCGGCACATCCTCGCGCGAGAGCACACCGGCGCGCCGGCAGAAATAACCCACCGCGATCACAAGAAACATGGGAAGGACAGCGCGGGCGGAGAGGAGGAAATTTTGCATTGGTTGTTCTCCTGTAAAAATGATGGATCAAGAAATATGGAGGAACAATTTCAGAAATTAGGAGTTAGGAATTAGGAATTAGGAGTTGAAGGTGCCGCTGCGCGGCATATGAAATTCATTGGCGCAAGCCAATACCATCATTCCTAATTCCTCATTCCTCATTCCTAATTCTTCTTCAGCCGCTCCCTCAGCTCCTCCAATTTCCGATACTCCTCCGGATGCCTTGCCTTCATCCTTTCTCTGTGTCTTCGGATGGCGGCGAGGAGCTCGGGGTCGAGCTGATGGAAGTGCTGCTCTAAGGCGGCGCGGCTGCGCTCGATGCGCGCCTCGAGTGCGGCGAGCTTCTCCGGATCGAGCTGCATCTGCTCGAGACGCATTTCGATGTGGTCAAAAAGCGCGTCCTCGTCGAAGAGGCCGGGCAGGCCGAAGCCCGCGTGCGCCTCGGCGAGCGCAAGGGCGGTCTCGGGCTCGGCGGCGATCTCGTGCGCGATGGCGTCCGCCATCTCGGAGAGCTTCTCCTCCGCGTCCGCGCCGTAGAGCCACTCAAACTCCGCAAACTGCCCCTCGTCCGCCGACGGCACGGGGCAGGCGGTCTCGCCGCAGTCGAGCGGATAGTGCGGCGTGAGGCCGCTGCTCTCGAGGGCGAGGCCGATCGTGCGGCGCACGGCGCCGTTTTCCAAGAGCTTCTCCGCCCCATAGCGCCGGAGCTGATCGTTCACCGCGCCGACGTGCTCGGTGAGATAGAGGCGCACACCCCGCGCGCGCAGACTGCGCTCGAGCTGCAGCACGCGCTCGGCGGCGGTAATATCAATGTTCGCGATGCCGCGCCCGTCCACGATGACCTGCTTCGTATCGGGCCGAACAGCCGAAAGAATGTCGTCCTGAAACGCGCCGACGTTGGCGAAAAACACGTTGCCGCTGAAGCGGTAGATGACCGTGTGCTCGATCGGGTGCGCGGCGCGGTTTCGCTCGAGATTGTAGAAGTCCTCGTGCCCCGGGATCATGCCGAGATACGCCTTCGGCGGCACGACCGCGCGCACCACGACGGCGAAGAAGCTGAGGATCACGCCGATGAGCACGCCGCCCATCGTGCCGAAGAGCAGCACGCCGAAGAAGGCCGCGAGGAAAATGTAAAACTCCCGGCGGTTGGCGCGCAGAAGGCTCCGCGCCATACGGATCTCCAGAATGCCGATGAGCGCCGCGATGACGATGCCGGTGAGCACCGGCACGGGGAGCAGGCTCAGCAGCGGCGTGAAAAAGAGCAGCACCAGAAGCATGACCGCGGCGGCGGTGACGCTCATCAGCTGACTCCTGCAGCCGAACTGATCGGCCATGCCGGAGCGCGAGACGCTGCCGTTGACCGGGCAGCAGCCGGTCGTGCAGGCGGCAAGCTCCATCACCGCGTAGGCCAGAAGCTCCCGGCGGTTGTCGACCGGGTAATCATAGCGCTGGGCATAGCTGTTGGTGGCCAGAAGCGTCTGCGCCATGACGACGAGCGCGATCGTGAGACTCAGCACCGCAATCGACTGCACCCTGCCCGCGAGCAGCGTGACATCCGGCACGGAAAAATGAGGCAGACCGCGCGGCACGGCGGGCAGGAGCTTCACGCCGAGGCGGTCGATGTGAAGCACCGCCGTGAGCAGCACGCCGAGCGCCATGAGCACCACGGGCATCGGGAACTTCGGCCAGAGCCGCTTGGAGATGAGAATGATGACCACCGTGCCGAAGCCGAGCAGCGCCGAGAGCGGATGAAAGCCCGGAAGCTCAGAGGCCAGATGCCGCAGCAGCGCCACGAGCTCCCCCGTGCCGGCATTGCCGCCGAAGAGCTTCGGCACCTGCATGAGGATGATCGTGGCGCCGACGCCGGAGATGAACCCGCCCATGACGGGCGTGGAAATGTACTTCACGACGCGCCCGGCGCGAAAGGCCCAGAACACGAGAAACCAGACCCCGACCAGAAGCGTCACGACCGGGACGAGCGCCGTGGCCTCCTCCCCGCCGAGGACAAGCCCCATCGACGAGAGCGAGGCCCCGACCATGACGGCGGGCATCGCGTCCACGCCGACGACAAACTGCGGCGACGACGTGACGAGGCCGAAGAGCAGAATCGGCAGCAGCGAGCCATAGAGCCCATACACCGCCGGCAGCCCCGCGATCTGCGCATACCCCATCGAAATCGGGATGGAGACCAGCGCAACAATCACCCCGGAGAGGAGATCCGAGGCGGGATTTTTGAAGTTGATGACAGGGGTGGAATGCATGGGATACTCCTTTGAATGAGAAATGAGGAATTAGGAATTAGGAATTGAAGGTGCCGCTGCGCGGCAAATCAAAATCATTGGCGTCAGCCAATACCTTCATTCCTAATTCCTCATTCCTAATTCCTAATTATATACCCACTTTACCACGTTCCGCGCTTCTATGCAAACATTCCCTGTCCGCTTGGCTTGAAAACGGGAACCAAAAATGGTAAACTTGCGTCAGAATCTTATTGAGATTTTTCATTTGAAAGGAGAAGGATGGATGATGAAACGACTGCTTTCCCTTGCGCTGTGTCTGGTGCTGGTGCTGGGCCTGTTTGCGGGTCTCGCCGGCAATGCCAGCGCGGACGGCGAGATTGGGCAGCTCTTCGACCGCTATCTCACCGGCGATAAGATCGACGAGCTGTTCACCGGCGACGTCGTCAAGAGCGGCACCTGCGGGAAAAACAATCCCGGCGAAGTCCGCTATACCATCTACCGTGTAGACACGGAAAAACTCCGCGCGCTGCAGAATGACACCAGCGTGCTGGAGCAAAACGAACTGTTTCAGAAGCTGCGCGAGCGCTACCCGGACTTCAACGTGGACGGGGTGAACCTTCTGACGGATCTGAGCTTTGATCTGATCGACGGACAGGAATATTACGCACTGAAGCTCTTCGGCTACGGCGAGATGGAGGATTATTCTCTCTCGCACAAAGCTCCGTGGAACGGAAAAATCACGATCGACGGTTCTGACGTTGATATGGAGAAGCAAATCATTGCCCTCTATGTGGAAGGCCAAAGCAAAACCACCCCCAGCTACACCGGCGTGACGAACATCGGCGAGCGCGCGTTCTTCGGCATGGACGGGCTGATGATGGCCTATCTCGGCGAGAAGGTGACGAGCATCGGCGCGAAGGCCTTCGAGACCTGCGACCAGCTCAGCGCGATCAACTTCCCCTCGAACCTCGAGAGCATCGGCCGCCGCGCATTCTATGCCTGCGATTATCTGACCTTCGCGCGCATGAACACCTGCACGAAGCTCAAGGAGATTCCGGAGCGCGCCTTCTGCACCTGCAGCCATCTGACGGAGATCGCCCTCCCGCCGAACGTGACGAAGATCGGCGACTTCGCCTTTGCCTGGGATCACACGCTCGGCACGAACCGGTTTAACCTCCCCAACGCGCTCAAGACGATCGGCACCGGCGCGTTTGCCTTCTGCACGCACCTCGGCATCGTGAACGACATCGCCATCCCCGCAATGACGACGAACATCGGAAACTGGGCCTTCACCTGCTGCTTTGACCTCGGCCGCAGCGCCGGCGGCATCGACATCTACCCCGGTACGCCGGGCGCTGAGCTCGCGCTCACGATCGGCACCGGCGCGTTTGCCGGCTGCAGCAGTCTGGAGAAGATCAATTTCCCGAACCGCGTCGCCTTCATCAACGACTATGCCTTCGCCGCCTGCGACAAGCTCGAGCGCGTCTCCTTCGGCGACCGCGACGGCACGGAGAATCTGCACATCCGCAGCATCGGCGACAGTGCGTTTGTCTCTCTCGAGGCCACAGGCTTTACCGGACTGGCATATTTTCATGAAATCGCAGACGCGTACAAGATCGTCGACAGCGGCGACGAGCCGTACATCGAGGGCTCCAGCCACGCTGCCGAGGCGATCAGCGGCGAGGTCTACGACCTCTCCGGCGTGACGCCGCTCAAATTCGCGGCCTTCGGCGGCTATCCGCCGTCTAAGGATGCCTCGGGCGGCGTGGTTGAGGCAAGTTCCAACAAGCATTCTTTCCCCCGCAACGTTACAATCTGGTATCCCTCGCCGGAATACAACAATGACGCCTATGGTCAGTGGCGCAGCAAAGGGAATGTAATACCCGGCAATCCGATGAGCACGTGGAACGGCTACAACTGCGAGCCGATGTGGGTTGGCCACTATCACGAATACGGTGAGCCGGAGATCGTGGCGCGCACCTGCACACAGGATGGGCTAGAGATTTACACCTGCCATGTCTGGCAGGACGGTAAGGAATGCGGGCATACAAAGACCGTCGTCACGGCAGAACATACGGGGCATGACAGCGAAATGATCCGCTCCGAGGCTCCTGACTGCACGCATGATGGTGTTGCTTGGTATCAGTGCTTCAACGAGTGGTGTGACAAGCCCATCTACTCCGAGACGCTTCCCGCCCTCGGCCACGACTATGAGAACCTAGCAGATTACAAGGCGCCAACCTGTCTGGAAGACGGCTACGCCAGAGGCACCTGCTCGCGCTGCGGCGAGGCGATCGACACCGTGCTCCCTGCCAAGGGACACAACACATCCTCCATGGATCTCGTCAAGGCGCCTACCTGCACCGAAGGCGGATACTATCAGGGCGACTGTATGGACTGCGGCCGCGTTAGCGTTCGCCAGTCAGTACCTGCGCTGGGACATGATTGGAACAATGGAGTAATCATCACGCCCGCCACGCAGACAACCGATGGCAAAGCGCTATATACCTGTTTGCGCTGCGGCGAGACGGAAGAGCGCGTCATTCCCAAGACAATGCACGTCCACAGCTACAAGAAAACCGTCGTCGAGCCGACCTGCACCACCGAGGGCTACACGCTCTTCGAGTGTGAATGCGGCGACAAATACCGCGATGACTTTATCCCCGCCGCCCACAAGTGGGACAGCGGCGTCGTGACCGTGCAGCCCACTGCCACGACCGAGGGCCGCATCAAGTACACCTGCACCGTCTGCGGCAACTACCGTTATGACAAGATCCCCGCCACGGGCGCGCGCTTCGTGGACGTGCCGGACGGCGAGTGGTTCACAGGCCCGGTCAACTGGGCCGTGACGCACACGCCGCAGATCACGAACGGCACGGACCCGACGCACTTCTCCCCCTACGCCAACTGCACCCGCGGTCAGGCCGTCACCTTCCTCTACCGCGCGGCGGGCGAGCCCGCGGTCAGCGGCGTGGTCAATCAGTTCGTCGACGTGCACGCGAGCGATTACTACTACAAGGCCGTCCTCTGGGCCGTGAAGAACGGCATTACGAACGGCATTGACAACTCGCACTTTGACCCCGAGGGCACCTGCACCCGCGCACACATCGTCACCTTCCTCTGGCGCTGGAAGGGCATGCCGAGGACCAGCTCGACCGTGATCCCGTTCTCGGACGTGCCGCGCGGCGAGTGGTACACGCAGCCGGTCATCTGGGCCGCCGAAAAGGGCATCACCAACGGCATGAACGCAACCACCTTCGGCACCATGGAAAACTGCACCCGCGGCCACATCGTCACGTTCCTGCAGCGTGCGGACAATCTGAAATAAGGCAAAATCCACAGGTCGCCCCTACGGCAGATTTACGTGCCGACCACATTCGCCCGGGATTGGTATGGCAATTGGCGCATTCTGCGCTGCTGGTTCTGCTGTAGGGGAGGGGCTTGCCCCTCCCGGCGTGGCGCGAAACAGATGAGAAACAAAAGTGAGGCGAATTCGCAGCGTGTACGAATTCGCCTCGCTTTCATCTTGTCTTTCATTGGTTCTGCGCGGGAGGGGCAAGCCCCTCCCCTACATCTTCCGTTCCAGTGCGGAGGTATATTGCACAAAGGGCCGCCGAGGGCGTCCGACCCTGCGCTGACATCTGTTCGATTTCGCCTCG
>JAFRDQ010000083.1 GCA_017411225.1 Oscillospiraceae bacterium | reverse complement strand
TGCGCATTCGCAGCGATCCCGGTTTGCTGTAGGGGCGACCTGCGGTCGCCCGTGCGGCGGGGTCTCTCATGAATGCCGTTTTTCGGCGAATTCGTACCGTAGTTCGCGTAGGGGTCGGCGCCATCGGCGGCCCTTTGCCGGATGCCTGCCAAATCCCGGCGCGATGTGGGCATCGCGCCCTACAGGATGCGGTGCAATTCGCCGGAGTCCGGCAGTTTATTACACATGATTCTGCGCGGGCGACCGCAGGTCGCCCCTACAGGTCTTGTTCGGATTGGCAGTGTCACGCAAACTCCGGATAAAACTCCGTCGACCGGCTCTTCGTCGCGCGGGGCGCCGGGTCGAGCTCCCGGCCCTGCAGGCCGAGGATGACCTCCGGCGGCACCCACGGGCGGTGCTGGATCGCGCTCGATTCCTCGTGCGTCAGATACCCGCGGTATGCCGTGAGCCCGCGGCGGAGATAGCCGTCCCGTGCGCAGGCCTCTTTGATACCGAGCTTCATGATCGCGCGAAAATGCGGCAGCACGCTCGCGGCATAGGCCACCGAGGTCGAGCCCGCGATCGCGCCGGTGATGTTGCTCACGCAGTAATGCACAACGCCCTCTTCAATGTACATCGGATCTTCATGCGTCGTCTCGTGGAAGGTCTCGATCACGCCGTAGTCGTTGGAGATGTCCACGATCACCGAACCGGGGTGCATCGTGCGCACCATCGCGCGGTCGATGAGAAACTCCGTCGCGTCCTTCGGCCAGCGCACGCAGTTGACGACCATGTCCACCTCCGGCAGGAGCTTTGCGATGTTGTACCGGTTGGAGATGAACGTGCTCACCTCGCCGTGATAGTGCTCGTTGAGCTCCCGCAGATGGCCGATGCTCGTCGCGCCGACGGAGACCCACGCGCCCATGCGGTAGAGCGTGTCGATCGCGGCGCGGCCGACCGTGCCGCAGCCGAGCACCATGACCTTCACGTTTGGCGCAGCGCCCAGTCCGGAGACGAACTTGCCGCAGCCGCCGTTCATGCTCATCATGGCGTACAGCCCCAGAAACGCCCCGGCCTTGCCCGCCGCCTCGCAGTTGGGGGAGCCATAGCGGTGCGTATCCTCGGCGGTGAAGGCAATCACCTTCTTCTCCAGCAGCGCGTCCAGCTCCTCCGGGTGCGCCGCCGGGTGGATGCAGGTAAAGATGATCTGCCCCTCGCGCAGCAGGTCATATTCGCACGGCTCGATCTCCTTGACCTTTGCCGCGAAGTCGCTCTCCGCGTAGATCTCCTCCATCGTGCCGACGATGCGAGCCCCCGCGGCTTCATACTCCGTGTCCGGGAAGCCCGCCTTCGCGCCGGCGCCGGATTGCACGAGCACCGTGTGCCCGTCCCCGACCAGCACGCCGACCTCCGCGGGCGTTGCGATCACGCGGTATTCGCCGTTTTTAATGTCCTTTAATACGCCAAAAATCATATACTCTCTCCGCCTTTCGTTTGACGGAGAGAGTATACCATAAAATCCCTTTAAAGGAAATAGCAGGGAAACGAGTTGACGAAAATCAAGTGCGGTTCCGCTTTTCCGCGGCGTTGCGCTCGGCCACGATGTCCGCCCAGCTCGGCGCGTTTTTCAGCGCGTCGCCGAACTCCTGCATCGCCTTCGGCACGTCGATCTTCTGCGGACATGCCTTGGCGCACTGGCCGCAGCCGATGCAGGCCTCCGGCCGCTTTTCGGCGGGGAGGGAGTCCATGCGCATCGTGATGTTGATGCTGCTGCTCACGCGGTATTCGTTGTAGTTGGCGATGATCCACGGAATGTTCAGCCCGAGCGGGCAGCCGTCGCAGCAGTAGCGGCAGCCGGTGCAGGGGAGGTTCGATTTCAGTGCCTCCGCCGTCTCATAGACCAGCGCGGTCTCCGCCTCATCAAGCGGACAGCGCTGATCGAAGGTCTTGACGTTGTCCTCCATCTGCTCGAGGTTCGACATGCCGCTGAGCACCATGTGCACATTCTCGAGCCCCTGCAGCCAGCGAAAGCCCCAGCTGGCGATGCTCTTGTCCGGATGCACTGCGCGGAGCTTTTCGCGCTGCGCCTCCGGCAGATTCACGAGCATACCGCCGTGCACCGGCTCCATCACCCAGACGGGGACGCCGCGCTCGGAGAGGATCGCGTACTTGCGCTCCGCGTCCTGCAGCGACCAGTCGAGATAGTTCAGCTGGATCTGGCAGAACTCGAGCACATCGCCGTATCTGTCCAGAAACGCCTCCAGATTCTCCGGGAACCCGTGGCAGGAAAAGCCCAGATGCCGGATGCGCCCGAGCCGCTTCTGTTCGAGCAGAAAGGGCACGATGCCGTATTCTTCATTCAGATACGCGCCGATGCTGTTTTCATTCACGTTGTGCAGGAGATAATAGTCAAAGTACTCCACGCCGCACTTTTTCAGCTGATCGAAGAAGATCTCGCCCGGATCCATCGGCTCGAGATACTGATGCCCCGGATACTTGTCCGCGAGGCGGTAAGATTCCCGCGGATAGCGCGCGAGCGCCTTGCCGATGGCGATCTCCGACTTTCCGCCGTGGTAGGGAGCCGCCGTGTCAAAGTAATTCACGCCGTGGGCCATGGCATAGTCGACCATCGCGTCCACCTGCGCCTGATCGATGTCCTCCGGGCCGGAAACACATGGCAGACGCATCGTGCCGAAGCCCAGCAGACTCAGCCGATCGCCGCAAACGTCCGTATAGATCATAAAAATACCTCCATTTGGAAATAACAGGGATTGACAATATTATAAAGGTTCCGGTGTACAATGACAAGGAAAAAATACTTGACGGCAGGGCAGAACCTTGGCAAAATAATCACAGAGGTGATCTCATGATTTGGTACACCGGAGATATCCACGGCCAGGTGCGCCGCGTGCGCGAGGGCCTTCTTCGATATGATATTCAGCCGGGCGACACGATCGTTATGCTCGGCGATCTCGGACTCAACTACCACGGCAACGCGCGCGACCGCCGCCGCAAGACGGAGATGGAGCAGATCGCGAAAAATGCCGGGGTCAATTTCTTCTGCATCCACGGCAACCACGACATGCGTCCCTGGCACGTGCCGACCATGCGCGAGACCGAGCGCTATGGCGGGCGCGGCTGGGTGGAGGACGCCTATCCGCACATCTTCTTTGCGCGCGACGGCGAGGTTTTCTCCCTCGAGGGGCGGCAGTGCATCGTCTGCGGCGGGGCCTACAGCGTGGACAAAAACTGGCGCGTGCGCATGGGCTGGACGTGGTTTGACGACGAGCAGCCCTCACCGGAGATCAAGCGCGACGTCGAAGCCGCGCTCGAGCGGCTCGATTGGAAGGTCGACACCGTGCTCACCCACACCTGCCCGATCAAATTCACCCCCACCGAGGCCATGTTCCCCGGCTTGGATCAGTCGAAGATCGACAAAACCACCGAGCAGTGGCTCGACACGATCGAGGATCGCCTGGACTACAACCACTGGTTCTGCGGCCACTGGCACATCAACAAGCACGCAGGGAAGCTGCACTTCCTTATGGAAGATTACGAAACCATTTCTGAATGAGGAGTGAGGAATTAGGAATTAGGAATTGACGGTTCATTCCAAATTCCTCATTCCTCATTCCTAATTCCTAATTACTGTATGGAGGACACCCATCTTGGACTTAAACATCTGCCTCATGAACGACTCCTTCCCGCCCACGATTGACGGTGTGGCGAACGCGGTCGTCAATTACGCAAAGCACATCACCCTGAGCCACGGCAAATGCGTCGTGGCGACGCCGGAATATCCCGGCGTGACGGACGATTATCCGTTTCCCGTCGTGCGCTATCCGAGCCTCGACACCACGCAGCTCACGGGCTACCGCGCGGGCAATCCCCTCGCGCCCGAGACGATCGAGCGGCTGCGGCGCATGGACTGCAATCTCATCCACTCGCACTGCCCCGTGGCGTCCACGGTGCTCGCCCGCGCCCTGCGCGACGCGAGCGGCATTCCCATCGTCTTCACCTACCACACGAAGTTCGATATCGACATCGCCAAGGCCGTCCGCTCCAGGCTCGTGCAGCAGGCGGCGATCGATCTTCTGGTTGCAAACGTCTCCGCCTGCGACGAGGTCTGGGTCGTCAGCGAGGGGGCGGGGGAGAACCTGCGCTCGCTCGGCTATGAGGGCGATTACCTCGTCATGCCGAACGGCGTGGATCTCGACCGGGGCGAGGCGAGCCCCGCCGCCGTGCAGGCGCTGAGCGCGGAGTGGAGCCTTCCCGGCGATGTGCCGGTGTTCCTCTTCCTCGGCCGCATGATGTGGTATAAGGGCCTGCGTATCATCCTCGACGGGCTGAAGCGCTATCGCGACGCGGGGCACGACTTCCGCATGGTCTTCGTCGGCGACGGACAGGACCGCGCCGAGGTCGAGGCCTATGCCGAGTCTCTGGGTCTCTCGGACGTCTGCCGCTTCACCGGCGCGGTGCACGAGCGCGAGACCGTGCGCGCGTGGTACTGCCGCGCGGATCTGCTGCTGTTTCCCTCCACGTTCGATACCAACGGCCTCGTCGTGCGCGAGGCGGCGGCCTGTGGGCTTGGCAGCGTGCTCGTGCGCGGCTCCTGCGCCGCCGAGGGCGTCACAGACGGGCGAAACGGCATCCTCATCGACGAGAATGCCGAGTCCCTCGCCGCCGTGCTCTCCGCCGAGGGCATGGGCGTCGAGACCTTCCGTGCCGTCGGGCGGCACGCGATGGACGAGCTCTATCTCTCCTGGGCGGACAGCGTCGCCAATGCCGCTGAGCGCTATCAGATCGTCCTTGAGCGCCAGCAGCGGGGCGAGCTGAAGATCAAGCGCAACGCCGCCGTGCACGGCTTCTACCACCTGCAGGACACGATGCGCGAGACCGCGGGCGCCATGAAGGAGGCGGCCGCCAATGTGCGCGGCACCGCCGCCACCATGCGCGATACCGCCGTCGGCACCATCCGCGAGACGGCGGGGGAGGTGCACACCGCCGCCGTCAGCCAGCTCATCCGCGAGCTCGGCAAGGCGCAGGAGTACCTCGAGCGCTATTTGTAAAGTTTTCAAAAACAACACCGGACAGGCATTGCGCCCGTCCGGTGTTTGTGCTATGATGCAGGTAGAATGCTTCAAAAAATTTAATTTTTTGAAGAAAGCTGGGGAACGATCAATGAATGCTTGGATTTATGCCGTGATTGTGATCGCGGGCTATCTGCTCGGCTCGATCAACGTGGCCATCATGTATATCAAACGGCGCTACGGCGTCGATGTGCGCACCGAGGGCTCCGGCAACGCCGGGGCGACGAACGTCGCCCGCACGCACGGCCTCGGCGCGGGCCTGCTCACGCTCGGGAGCGACATGCTCAAAACCGCCCTCGCGGGCTTTCTCGGCTGGAAGCTCGGCGGGAGCACAGGGCTTGCCGTCGCCTGCGCCGCCGCGCTCACGGGGCACTGCTTCCCGGTCTACTACGGCTTTCGCGGCGGCAAGGGCGTGAGCGCCTCGGCCTGTATCGCCTTGCTGCTCGACTGGCGGTTTTTCCTGCTGCTGCTCGCGCTGTTCGTGGTCGTGTTTCTGCTCGGCCGGCGCGTGAGCCTCTGCTCGGTCTCGGCGGCGGTGGCCTTCCCGTGGCTCTATCTGCTCTTAAACCCCGGCTGGTCTCCGGCGTTTGTCGTCTGCCTCTATGTGATGGTGCTCGTCGTCATCATGCACCGCGCGAACATCGGCCGCCTGATCCGCGGCGAGGAAAAGAAATTCTCCCTCGGGAAGAAATAATCCAAGAGAGCCGCGCCGCGGCTCTCTTTTTACGTCACTGCCAGCATATTATAGAGCTTCAGCACCCGCAGATCCTCCTTGGAGATCTTCAGCTCCTTCGCGAGCGCGCCATCGGCGGTGAGCGGTTTCTTCGTCAGCAGCATCTTCGCCGCGATCGGCATCATCGGGCGGGAGGAGAGTCCCGTCCAGAGCGCCCATTTCCGCTCCGCGTCGAGATACGGCGCGAGCACCTGACAGCTCGCCTTTTCCATGGGCGTTTCCGCGTTCGTGAGCGTCAGCGTCGTCACGGCGTCGTAGTGCTCCATGTAGCCGTAATAGGTGTTTTCGCAGTCGCGGTAATCCCCGTCGCGGTAGTTCATATAGAGCATCACGCGGCGCCTTCCCGGCTCGGACTCCGCCTGCACGTCGAACACGCAGCGGATGATGCTGTTGTCGCGCCCGTCGAAGAGATAGCCGTAAAACTGCTTCAGCCCCGCGAAGAACGCGGGCGCCGGGCTGTTTTCGTCCTCCGCCGTCTCCGGGCGGGGGAGCAGCTGCTCCACGTGCACGCGGTAGAGCTCGGCAAGGGCATAGAGCGTCTCAAGATCGAGCGCGATCTCGCCCTTTTCATATTTGCTCAGCGTGGACTTGCTTTTGCCGATTTTCGCCGCGGCCTCCTCGAGCGTCAGCCCCCGGCGTCTGCGGCAGCGGCGCAGCTGCTCGCCCACCTCGGTGTTTACGCGTCCCATATCGATCCCTCCGGTTTCCTCAAAATCGAGAAAATCATCAATTCTCCTGCATTCTGCCTGTTATTTTCTCCAGAGTATCATTTACAGCGAAAAAAATCAATTCTGAATAGAAAAATCGAGAAAAAAGTTTCTCCAAAAGAAACTTCCGACGACTTGCACTCTTCCTCCGGTTCTGGTACATTACAGTCAGAGGTAACGGAAAACGAAAGGAGCGACCATCATGTACAACTTTGACGAGATCATCGACCGCAGAAATACCAACGCCCTGAACACCGACGGCTTCCGCGGCTATATCTTCCACGCGGGCCCCGAGAAGGTGTTCCCCTTCAAGGACGAGGAGTTCGTGCGCATGTGGGTGGCGGACATGGAGTTTGCCTGCGCCCCCGCGATCTGCGACGCGATAAAGGCCCGTGTCGACAAGCGCATCTTCGGCTACACCATGATGTTTGACGATGCGTACTACAACGCCTTCAACGGCTGGTGCCGGAAGCGCTACGGCTGGAGCTTCAAGAAAGAAGAGCTCTGCTTCTCGCCCGGCATCATCCCCGCGCTCTATCAGATCGTCGAGGATCTGATCGGGGAAGGGGAGACCTTCGTCATCACCACGCCGTCCTATGGCTACTTCCTGCACGCGGCGGAGTATAACGACGTGCCCATCGTCTGCTCCGACCTGATTCTGAGCGACGAGGGCTGGAAGATCGACTTCGAGGATCTCGAGCGCAAGTGCGCCGATCCGAAGGTCAAGATGCTCCTCTGGTGCAACCCGCACAACCCCACCGGCCGCATCTGGACGGAAGAGGAGCTCCGTAAGGTCGCCGAGATCGTGGAGAAGTACGACCTCTGGCTCGTCTCGGACGAGATTCACTGCGACCTCATCCGCGAGGGCCTCTGCCACATCCCGTTCGGCAAGATCCTCCCGGATTACGACAAGCTCATCACCTGCATGTCTGCGAGCAAAACCTTCAACATGGCGGGCCTCATGTTCTCCGACATCATCATCCGAAATAAAGAAGAGCGCGAGCACTTTGTGAGCCGCGACAAGATCGCCGGCATGCTCAACCCCCTCTCCATCGCCGCGCATCAGGCGGCCTACGAGCACGGCGCCGAGTGGCTCGATGAGCTCAAGGCCTATCTCGACGGCAACTTCCGCTATCTGGACGAGTTTCTCAAGACCCGTCTCCCGGAAGCGCGCTTCACGATCCCGGAGGCGACGTATCTCGCCTGGGTCGATCTCTCGAAGTGCCTGCCGGACGTCGACGATCTTCCCGGCTTCTTCGCCAACGAGGCGGGCGTCCTCCTTGAGGGCGGCAACTCCCTCTTCGTCGGCAACGCCGAGGGCTTTGTCCGCCTGAACCTCGCCATGCCGCGCAGCATCATCGAAACCGGCATGGAGCGCATCGCCGACTCCATTGAAAAGCACCGCGCAAATGCCTGAATGGCAGGGGACGGCGTCCTCGACGTCCCGTGATTTTTTACCCATTGGAAAGGAGTATCACCCCATGAAAATCATCCATACCGAAAACGCCCCCGCCGCCATCGGCCCGTATTCGCAGGCCTATGTTGTGAACGGCGTGCTCACCACCTCCGGCCAGATCCCGGTCGATCCCGCCACGGGCGCGATCCCCGAGGGCATTGCCGCGCAGGCGGAGCAGAGCTGCAAAAACATCGGCGCCCTGCTCGAGGCCGCTGGCACGAGCTTCGAGAAGGTGTATAAAACCACGTGCTTCCTCGCCGACATGGGCGACTTCGCCGCCTTCAACGAGGTGTATGCGAAGTTCTTCATCTCCAAGCCCGCCCGCAGCTGCGTCGCGGTCAAGACGCTGCCGAAAAACGTCCTCTGCGAGATCGAAGCGATCGCCGTGGTGGAGTAATACAAGAGAGAGGCCCTCAGAATGATTCTGAGGGCCTTTTTGTAATGTAAAACCACTCGTTAGACGAGTGGTTCAAAAGAGCTTAAGCGATGAGGCAAACAAAGAAACTCCTTTTGCTGTATAATTGGAAGTGCGGTCTGCCAACTGCACTACAAGAAAAACAGCAAAAGGAGGACATTCAAGATGGGCTTGAATGACACACATAGTTTATCTCATACAAAGGGGCGATAACCAATCCACAGCATCCTATGCAGTGTAGCACACAGTCTCAAAACTGGCGACTGTCGCCACTGCTTTATAATACAAGGGGCGACCTGCGGTCGCCCGCAATCTTCGTGCGCATTGATTCAGACGCCGTAGGGCGGGTCGCTTGCGCCCGCCGCTTACCGGAAGCAGAATCCAACAGGCGGGCGCAAGCAACCCGCCCTACGTCAAATGATTACCGATTGCGCATTCGCCGAAGATGAATCATCATCCGAATCTGTCCTGCCCGGGCGGATGATATCCGCCCCTGCGTACCAGTGCTGCAAACAAAAAAGAGGCTGCACTGCAGCCTCTTTTTCATTGGAAAAATCAGATCACGCTCTCCAGATAAGCGGCGATCTCCGCCTCGTTGTCGAGGCTCATGGCGTGCTCGGCAACCTTGTCGGCTTCTTCCTTCGTCCAGCGGGCGATGCACTTGCGCACGTTCAGCACGCTCGGCGCGCCGACGCTGAACTCCGTCAGCCCGAAGCTGATCAGCAGCGGGATGAGGTGCGGGTTTGCCGCGGCCTCGCCGCACATGCCCACGGGGATGCCGGCCTTTCGGCCCTCCTCGATCGTGCGCTTGATGAGGCGCAGCACGCCCGGCTGCAGCACGGAGTAGAGGTAGGCCACGTCCGCGTTGCCGCGGTCGGCCGCCATTGTGTAGCCCGTCAGATCGTTCGTGCCGATGGAGAAGAAGGCGGCCTCCTTTGCCAGCAGATCCGCGATCACGGCGGCGGCGGAGGTCTCGACCATCACGCCGACGTCGATGTTCTCGTTGAAGGGGATGCCGGTCGTGAGCCGCAGCTCGTTTTTGATCTCCTCCACGAGCGCCCTGGCCTCGCGGAACTCCTCCATGCACGTGATGAGCGGGAACATGATCTTCACATCGCCGAAGGCGCTCGCGCGCAGAATCGCGCGCAGCTGCGTGCGGAAGAGGTTGCGGTTTTTCAGGCAGTAGCGGATCGCGCGGAAGCCCATGAACGGGTTTTCCTCCTTGGCGAGCCCCATGTAGGGGATCTCCTTGTCGCCGCCGATGTCGAGCGTGCGGATGATGAGGGGCTTGCCCTTGAGCGCCAGCGCGGCCTTCTTGTAGGCCTCGAACTGCTCGTCCTCGGTCGGCAGGGCCGTTCGGTCCATGAAGAGAAACTCCGTGCGGAAGAGGCCCACGCCCTCGCCGTCTCCGGCGAGCACCTTGCCCGCGTCCTCGGGCTTGCCGATGTTGCACACAAGCTCATAGGCCGTGCCGTCCGCGTCGCGGGTTTCTTTGCCTCGGAACTGCTCGAGCTCGCGCTTGTTGCGCAGGAAGGTCTCGCGCTGCGCGGTGTAGTCCTGAAGCTCCGCCTCGGTCGGGTTCTGGATGACCTCGCCGCGGCTGCCGTCCGCGATCACGAGATCGCCGGTTTTCATCAGCGCCGCCGCGTTTTCCACGCTCAGCACCGCCGGAATCTCCAGCGCGCGGGCGAGGATTGCGGAGTGGGAGGTCTTGCCGCCGGTCTCGGTGATGATGCCGACGATGTTGTCCTTGTTGATGCCCGCGGTCATCGAGGGGGTGAGCTCCTTCACCAGCAGGATCGTGTCTGCCGGGGCGTCGGAGATCTTCACCTCGTGCACGCCCAGCAGCTGCGCCAGCACGCCGGTCTTCACGTCGCGCACGTCCGCCGCGCGCTGGCGCATGAAGTCGTCCGCCGCCTGCGAGAAGACCATGATGAACATGTCGCACATGCTCTCGAAGGCCTGCTCGGCGCACTGTCCGCCCTGAATGAGCTTTTCCGTCTCGCCGAAGAGCGCGGGGTCCTGCACCATGGAGATGTGACCCAGCATGATATCCGCTTCCTTCGCGCCGGCGGAGGCTTTGAGCGCTTCGGCCTGCGCCTGCGTCTCCACAATGAAGGCGTCCACGGCGGCCTTGAAGCGGGCAACCTCGGCGTCCTTGTCCTCCACCGTGTGCGGCGTGTAGTCCAGGGAGACCTCCTCGATCACGAGCACCTTGCCGATGCCGATGCCGTCAGAAGCGGCAGTACCTTTTAACATTGAAATCACCTCGAATCAAGAGGCTGCGCCTCTCTGTTTGATTACTCGCCGAAGCCGGATTCGATCATCTCCGCGGCCTCCGCCAGCGCTTCGTTTTCGCCCTCGCCGTCGCAGACGACGTCGATCTCGCTGCCGACCTTGATGCAGGCGGCCATGATGTGCATCAGGCTCTTGCCGTTGACGTCATTGCCGTTGAACTTGATGGTCACGGTGCAGGGGTACTTGTTCATCGCCGTGGCAAAGGTGGTGGCGGGGCGCATGTGGAAGCCCTGCGCGTTGGGAACGGTAAAGTGCTTGGATACCATAGTCGTTTGTTCTCCTTTATCGTTATTGTAGTTTTTTTATTGCTTCGCGGGTTTCTTCAGGATGGCGAGCATCAGCATGCCGACAACGGCGCCGATGGCGAGCGCCACGAAGTACATGAACCAGTTGCCGATCGTGGGCAGGACGAAGATGCCGCCGTGCGGCGCCATCAGCGTGCACTTAAACAGCCAGCTGAGCGCACCGGCCACGGCAGAGCCCACGATGCAGCTCGGGATGACCTGCAGCGGATAGCTCGCGGCGTAGGGGATTGCGCCCTCGGTGATGAAGCTGAGACCCATGATGTAGTTCACGGGGCCGCTCTTGCGCTCGTCCTCGGTCCAGAGCTTTTTGAAGAACGTGGTGCTCAGCGCGATCGCGATCGGGGGCACCATGCCGCCGATCATGACGGAGGCCATGATCTGGTAGGACGCGGTGGGGTCGGCAGTCGTGGCGGCGTTGGCGAGCATGCCGGCGCCGAAGACGTAAGCCGCCTTGTTGAACGGGCCGCCCATGTCGATGGCCATCATGCCGGCGAGAATCGCGCCGAGCAGGACGCCGAGGTTGTTCTCATTGAGGCTGATGAGGGCGTTGTTCAGGCCGTTGTTGATCACGCCCATGATGGGGTTGACCGCGCACATCATCACGCCGATGATGCCGAGGCCGGCCAGCGGGAAGACGAGCACGGGCTTGATGCCCTCGAGCGAGCGGGGCATCTTTTCGCAGAGCTTCATGCACTGCTTCATCAGCCAGCCGCCGATGAAGCCGGCCAGCAGCGCGCCGAGGAAGCCCGAGGGGATGGTCGCCGCCGCGCCGGGGTCGGCGAAGGTCGCGCCGTTGGAGGCGAGCCAGCCGCCCACGAAGCCAACCAGCAGACCCGGACGGTCCGCGATGGACATGGCGATGAAGCCGGCCAGCAGCGGGAGCATGAAGTTGAAGGCATAGCCGCCGATGGTCTTGAACCACGCGGCCGCGGCGGTGTGGGAGCCGAAGTCCGCGCCGCCCTTGACGCCCGCGGCGGCGTCGATCAGGAAGGCGATGGCGATGAAGATGCCGCCCGCCACGACGAACGGGAGCATGTGGCTCACGCCGTTCATCAGGTGCTTGTAGAGCTTGCGCCCGAAGGACTCGTTGTCGCCCGCGGCGGCAGCGGAGGCGTCGGCCTTCTTGTCGGAGTGGAAGACGGGAGCCTCGCCGCTCAGAATCTTGTTGATCAGCTCCTCGGGCTTGTGGATGCCGTCGGCCACCTTGGTGGAGTAAACGGGCTTGCCGTCAAAGCGCGCGGTCTCGACGGACTTGTCGGCGGCGATGATGATGCCGTCGCACTCGGCAATCTCCTGCGCCGTCAGCACGTTCTTCGCGCCGCCGGAGCCGTTGGTCTCAACCTTGATGCTGATGCCCATCGCCTCGCCCGCCTTTTGCAGGGCCTCGGCCGCCATGTAGGTGTGGGCGATGCCGGTGGGGCAGGCCGTCACGGCCAGCACGCGCGGCCCGGCCTTGGCCGCGGGAGCGGCTGCCGCAGCGGGGGCGGGAGCGGCTTCTTCTTCCTTGGTCTCCTCGGGGAATTTCTCAGTCTCCTTCGCGTCGATCACGGCGAGGAATTCCTCCGGCGTCTTTGCGACCTTCAGATCATCGGTGAAGCCGGGATCCATCAGCATCTGCATCATGCGCGCGAGCACCTCGAGATGCACGTCGCCGTCGGTCGTCGCCGCGATCATGAACAGCAGCTTGCAGGGCATGCCGTCGGGGGAGCCGTAGTCCACGCCGTCCGGCACGGTCAGCGCCGTGAGCGCGGGTGCCTTCACGGCCTCGCTCTTGGCGTGGGGGATGGCGATCTCCATGCCGATGGCGGTGGTGCCCATCTCCTCGCGCTTGAGGATGCCCTCCCTGTAGGCCTCCACATCGAGCAGGTTGCCGCACTTTTCGTGCAGCGCAACCAGCTGGTCGATGGCGGCGCGCTTGTCTGCCGGGGCAGCGCCAAGCACGATGCCGTCTTTTTTGAGCAGGTCAGTAATGCGCATAAGCGTTCTCCTCTCAGAATAATGTCATGAGTTCGTCGATCAGTTCGCGTTCGGCCAGACCCTGCGAAAAGGCGGTGGCGTTGCCGCAGGCGCTGCCGAGCTTCAGGGCGTAGCCGTAGTCGCCGGTTTTGATATATCCGGCCACGAAGCCCGCCACCATGCTGTCGCCGGAGCCGACGGTGTTGAGCACCTTGCGGCGGATCGTTCCGGCCTTGTGGGTGTTGCCGTTTTCGTCCACGAGCATCGCGCCCTCGCCGCCGAGCGAAACGAGCACGTTTCTCGCGCCCATCTCCTGCAGCTTGCGGGCATAACGCTCGGTGTCCTCCGCGCTCTTGACCTCCACGCCGAAGAGCTCGGTCAGCTCCTGACGGTTGGGCTTGATGAGGAAGGGCTTGAACTTCAGCGCATTGACGAGCAGCTGCTTCGTCGCGTCCACCACGATGCGCACATCCCGGCCATCCAGTCGGGCGAGAATCTGCTCATAAATGTCGTCCGGCATCGTGTTCGGCACATTGCCCGCGATGATGATCGTGTCGCCGTCCGTGATGGCGTCCACGCGCTCCATGAGCGCCGCGAGCGCCTCGTCGTCAATGTGCGGACCCTGACCGTTGATCTCGGTCTCCTCTCCGGCCTTGATCTTCACGTTGATGCGCGTCATGCCCTCCTTCAAATGGATGAAGTCGGTTTTGATGCGGGGATTGCTCACGCCCTTTTCGAGCGCCTCGCCCGTAAACCCGGCCACGAAGCCGAGCGCTGTGGAGTCGAGATCCAGCTCCGAGAGCACGTTCGAGACATTGATGCCCTTGCCGCCGAAGTAGTATTCCTCTCCGGTCGTGCGGTTCGTGATCCCGCCTATGAGCGAGTCCATGTGCACCACATAGTCGATCGAGGGGTTGAGCGTGACGGTGTAGATCATGCGGTCACCTCCTTTGCTGTGAGTGAGATTTGAAACTGCAAACCGCAATCCGCGGTCACACTTTTCTTGTTAACAGTATAACATGGAAGTCGTCAAAGTCAATCAGATATGTGCAAAACGAAAGCGCGAAATTGTAAAGAATCACAAGTTTATAGCTTACATAAAATTTATTATGTTAATCATGGTGACATATTTCGATGCATCGCCGCATATTCTGGCGTATCGAATTCCGGAGGTGCATGAATATGAAAACCGTTCCGCTCCGTCTGCGGCGCATCCTCTCCGGCGCGGCGCTCGTTGTGTGCGCGGCGCTGGTGCTCTGGGCGGTGCATCAGCCGAGCATTGTCGGCGCGTCCGTCTCGAGCCGTCAGCTGCCGATCTACCGCGTCCAGAGCGCGGAAAAGCGCGTCGCGCTCTCCTTCGACGCCGCCTGGGGCAATGAGGACACGCAGACGCTCATCGACATTCTCTCATCGCACGATGTGCGCGCCACGTTCTTCCTCGTCGGCCAGTGGGTCGAGAAATACCCCGAGAGCGTGCAGGCGCTCGCCGCGGCAGGGGAGGAGGTCATGAACCACTCCGAGACGCACCCGCACTTGAATTCCCTCACCACGGACGAGGTGCAGCAGGAGGTCAATGCCTGCTCTGACCGCATCGAAGCCCTCACTGGCGCGCGCCCGACGCTCTTTCGCTGCCCCTACGGGGAATACGATGACCACGTGATCGAAGCCATCCGCGCCATCGGCGTCACGCCCATCCAGTGGGACGTGGACTCTCTCGACTGGAAGGGCATCTCCGCCGAGGAGATCTCAAGCCGCGTGCTCTCCAAGGTGCAGCCGGGGAGCATCGTCCTCTTCCACAACGCCGCCGAGCACACGCCCGAAGCCCTCGCCGGCATCATCGAATCCCTGCAGGCGGACGGCTATACGATCGTCCCGATCTCGGAGCTGATCCTCACCGGCGACTACACGATCGACAGCACCGGATGCCAGATACCGTCCTGAAAGAGGCCTCCCATTTGATGGGAGACCCCGTTCACTTTGCCAAAGCCCTCACTGCGGTGAAATGCCGCTCGTTTCCGGCGCACAATTTTCGAAATACCAGAAAGTGATTGTCTTATATAAAATAATGTCTGACTTCTGACTGAATTACTGATGACTTTGAACTATATTGCATCATTTTTTACAGAATTGGATATTGAGTTAAAAGTGGATTTGTTCTATAATAAGATGTCTTGTTGCGCGTAATGAATGTATATGGAGAAATCGTCAAAATGAAAGTATTACTGATTGCCTCAGTTCAAAGTCATATCTGCCAGTTTCACCGCCCTTTGGTGGACATGCTGCATCGCCACGGCGCAGAAGTGCATGTTGCGGCGCATAACAATCTGGATGTGAAACCTGGACTGAAACTCGATTTTGCAGATAAAGTGATAGAGGTGCCTTTTGTTCGCAGTGTGGCAGATCTGCACAATGTGAATGCGTATAAGGCAATCAAGAAAGTGATCGACAGTGATAACTATGATGTTGTTCACTGCAATACCCCGATTGCCAGCGTGCTGACGCGCCTTGCTGCGCGCGATGCACGCAAGCGCGGAACCAAGGTGATTTATACCGCGCACGGCTTTCAGTTCTTCACCGGCTCCAGCAAAAAGGACTGGATGATCTATTATCCGATCGAAAAGGAAATGGCGCGCTTCACCGACCTGATTTTCACGATCAATCACGAGGATACCGCGCGTGCGGAAGCGTTCCACGGCCCAAAGGTCGTCTACATTCCCGGTGTCGGCGTGGATACGGAGAAGTTCCGCACCGCCGAGCGCAAGGATGTTCGCGGCGAGCTCGGAATCCCGTCCGATGCGTTCATGATGCTCACCGTCGGCGAGCTGTTCCCGCGCAAGAACCAGAAGGTGCTGATCGACGCGATGCAGCAGCTGAAGAATCTGCCGATTCACCTTGTCCTCTGCGGAAACGGCATTTTGCTAGACGAGCTGCAGCAGCAGTGCAGGGACAACGGCGTGGAAGACCGCGTGCATTTTGCGGGCTATCGCCGCGATATCCCCGGTGTGATGAAGGGCTGCGATCTCTACCTCTTTCCCAGCAAGCGCGAGGGGCTCGGCCTTGCCGGCATTGAGGCAATGGCCTCCGGGCTGCCGGTGGTCTCGTCCAACATCAACGGCATTCTGGATTATATGATCGAGGGCAAGACCGGCCATATGTGCGACCCGAACGACGCGGACGCCTTCGCCCGTGCGATTCTGGATCTGTATCACGATCCGGACAAGCGCCGCGAGATCGGCGCGTTCAACGTCGAGCAGGCAAAGAACTTCGACCAGGCCCACAGCGCTGCCGCGCTGGAGGAAGGGTATCGCTGGCTTTTAGGCTTCTGAATTAATGGAGTTTACAACTTTGAATAATGAAATCATCAGTGTAATCGTTCCTGTATATAAAGTTGAAGATTATCTGGATCAATGCATTGAAAGCATTGGTTTCCAAACCTATCCATATTTGGACATCATACTGGTGGATGACGGTTCTCCGGACAGCTGCCCGGAAATCTGTGACCGCTGGGCTGAAAGAGATGAACGTATCCGTGTAATTCACAAGGAAAATGGCGGCGTCTCAGAAGCTCGCAATACTGGCATCACCGCCGCAAAGGGATCTTATCTCTTTTTTGTGGATGGGGACGATTGGATTGATTCTGCGTGCTGTGAAGAAGCAATTCACTGTGCACGGGAGCAATCTGCGGATATTGTTATGTGGTCCTATGTTCGGGAATTTGAGAACGCTTCCAAGCCAAAGCTGATTTATGCAGAGGATCGCATCTTTCAAGGAGAAGAATGCTTGCTGCTCGCCCGAAAAATGGCAGGAGCAGTTGGGGACGAATTGCGCAATCCGACCGGGACAGACAGCCTTGCACCAGTTTGTTGTAAGTTGTATAAGACGTCTTTAATTTCAGAGCATAAGTTGAAATTCGTGGACTTAAAGGAAATCGGTGTTCATGAGGATGGGCTGTTCAACCTTGAAGCAATGGCATTGGCAGATAAAGTCGTTTTTCTCAATCGGCATTGGTATCATTACCGCAAGGGTGTCCGTGGTCAAAATACACGCAGCTACCGGCCAGAACTATTTGAGCAGTACCAGAAGCTTATTACTATGCTTGCAAATAAGGGAGCGGAGTTGTCAATTCCCGAAATTGACACAGCCATCGAAAACTATATTTGCCTGAGCATGATCCCATTGTCTCGCAATATATGCAGGGCATCCATTCCCTTCAAAGAAAAGGTAACGGAGATTCGCCGCATGCTGAGTACTCCAAAGTATAGAGCGAGCTTTCGCCACTTTGCTATAAGCGGAATGCCGATTCATTGGAAACTGTTTTTTTATTGCTGCAAGCGCTGTTTCAGCAATGCTGTTGCTGCGCTGGCCGAAATCACTTTGAGGCTATGATATGAGAGAGTTTTCTATTATCATCCCGTCTTATAACGCCGAAGAAACAATTTGTCGCTGTCTTGACAGTTTGATTCACCAGGATCTGCACGATGTTCAAATACTGGTGATCAATGACGGTTCAACCGACCGCACTCTGGAAAGGTGTCAGGCATATGCGGATGTATACGATTGTATCGATCTAATCTCCCAATCGAATTCAGGCGTATCTTCAGCCCGCAATCTTGGCCTGCAAAATGCGAAAGGCAAATACATTTTGTTCATTGACAGCGATGATTATACTGCGCCGAATTATTTGAATGTGATTCGTTCTGCAGTGAAAGAAGAAAGGCCTGACCTTTTGTTGTTTGGAGCAGACTTGAATTCCGGCGAGCCTTATTTTTCACCGGAGGCCAGAATGCTGACAGACGCTTCAGAAATCTCTTCTGTGCTTGCCGAGTACATGAAAGCCGGAAAACTGGCCTCACTCTGGATGAAAGCATTTAAGACAGACATCATCAGACAATACCAGATACAGTTCCCGGAGGAACTGGATATTGCTGAGGATTTGGTATTTGCGCTGGGCTATGCGATTCATGCGAAGACGGTAATGGCGATTTCTGACCGCTTGTATGTTGTGAGTGTAGAGAACGAGAATTCGC
>JAFRDQ010000082.1 GCA_017411225.1 Oscillospiraceae bacterium | reverse complement strand
CGCCATCGCCCGCGCCATGATCAACCGCCCGCACGTCCTCCTCGCGGACGAGCCGACCGGCGCGCTCGATACCGCCTCCGGCAAGCAGGTAATGGAGCTGTTTGAAAAGCTCAACCGCGACGGCATGACCGTCGTCATGATCACGCACGCGCCCGAAATCGCGCAGCGCGCCCGCCGCATGATCCGCATTCTCGACGGCAAGATCGCCGAGGAAGGAGGCGACGCGAAGTGAATCCCGCCAAAAAGAAGCAGACCATCCGCCGCATCGTCATCGCGGCGCTGGTGCTCCTCGCGCTTGTCGCGGCGGTGGTGCTCATCGCCAGAACAATGCGCCGCCAGACCGTCAACGTCTTCAACGTCTCCGAGGTCTCCGAAACCTACTGGGGCGACAGCACCGAGCTCTCCGGCATGGTCTCTGAGGGCAGCGTGGACAACATCCCGCTTGCCGAGGGCATGGTCGAAAGCATCAATGTCCAGGTCGGCGACGAGGTGAAGAAGGGCGACGTGCTCTTGAAGTACGACACGTCCAGCTATCAGCTCACGCTCTCGAGCGATCAGGCGCAGATCGCCATGCTCCAGAGCCAGATCGCGCAGGCGCAGCAGGACATCTCCGCCTACCGCCGCATGACGCCCTCCGAGGCCGTCACGCCGCCGCCCGCGCCCACGCCGAAGCCCACGCCCGCGACGGTGGACGTTGTGGACACAACCACGCCGCCGAGCGAGCAGATCGAGGGCGTGAAGTATTATAACTGCACCGTGGACACCGTGGTGCGTGCCGATGTGCTCAAGGCCCTCGCTTCGTCCGGCGACCGCGCGGCCTACCGGCTCTATGAGGGCCGGGATCTGCTCGGCCTCTGGTTCGTCAGCGGGGAGGATCTCGCGCGCTACGGCGAGGAATGGGCGCCCGAGGACTGGACGCTCGGCGAGGGCCTCACGCTCAATGGCGACGGCACGATCACCATCGACAGCGCCGCGCCGCATTACGGCACGTTTGAAAGCCGCCTTCCCGGCGCCGATGAGGACGATGATTACGATCCCTGGCCGATCGACCCCGGCAGCGGCTATACCGCCGCCGAGATCGCGCAGATGATCCGCGATGCGCAGGCCTCCATCCAGACCTACCAGCGCCAGCTGCAGCAGGCGCAGCTGAAGTATCAGCGCGACCAGCTCACCGGCAAGTCCGGCGAGGTCAAGGCGTCGGACGACGGCGTCGTCACCTTCATCGCTGACCCGCATGCCATCACCGCGGGGCAGACGCTCATCACCGTCAAGGGCAGCGCCAACGCCATCGTCACGGTTTACGTCGATGAGCTCAGCCGCGAGACGCTCCGCCCCGGCGACGAGGTCTCCGTCATGAGCTATGAGACCGGGTCCAGCTTCATCGCAAAGGTCGATTCCGTCGGCACCGAGCCGTCTCAGGAGTATTCCTATGATCCGTCGAGCTCCATGTACCCCGTCACCTGCGTGGCGGAGGAGGGCGATCTGGAGCTGAACGTCGGCGAATACTGCTCCGTCACGCCCATGCAGGAGCAGGAGATGTCCGATCACATCTATCTGCCCATGTATTTCGTGCGCGAGGACGATCAGGGCTCCTATGTCCTCGCCGCGGGCGAGAACGGACGGCTTGAGCGCCGCGCCGTCTCCACCGGCAAGATCATCTGGGGCAGCAGCATCGAGATTCTGCGCGGCGTCACGATCGACGATCAGATCGCCTTCCCGTACGGGCGCAGCGCCAGACCCGGCAACCGCACGCAGCACGCCGAGCTCGATCAGCTCTACGGCTATTGAGGAGGGAAGCACATGTTAGAAAATATTCGTCTTTCCTTCCGCGGCATCTGGTCGCATAAGCTCCGCAGCTTCCTCACGATGCTCGGCATCATCATCGGCATCGCCGCCATCATCGCCATCGTCTCCACGATTGAGGGCACGAACGAGCAGATCAAGCAGAACCTCGTCGGCTCCGGCACGAACACCGTCAGCGTCTGCCTCAATCAGGACGGCTATCCCATGGACTTCACCTGGGGCGAGATGCCGGATGTGCAGCCCTTCACGGACGAGCTGCGCGAGGAGCTTCGCACGATGGATCACGTCGAGAGCGTCTCCTTCGTGCACACGCGAGACTATGGCGACGGCATGACCTATCTCAAAACCGACCTCTCCAGCTGCGGCCTCGTCGGTGTGGATGAGAGCTACTTCGCCACCGCGGGCTATCAGATCATCCGCGGCCGCGGCTTTACCGCCCGCGATCTCGAGGGCGTCGGCAATAACGTCTGCATCATCGATAAGATCACCTATAACAACGCCTTCTCCGGCCAGAACCCGCTCGGCTGCTCGATCCAGATCAAGGGCGTGCCGTTTACGGTCATCGGCGTCGCGGCGCAGACCTCCACGTTTGAGCCCACGATCAATACCGTGGACGATTGGTACATGTACACCTCCGACCGCACCGGCAAGGTCTTCGTGCCGGACGTCACCTGGCCGCTGATCTTCCGCTTCGATGAGCCGGAGACCGTCGTCCTGCGCGCCACGAGTACCGACGATATGACGCAGGCGGGACGGGACGCGGCCAAGCTTATCAACAACGCGCTGAATCTCTCCACCGAGGACACCACGGCCATCCAGTATAAGAGCATGGACCTGATGGATCAGGCGGCGCAGCTGCAGCAGCTCGCCTCCAGCACGAACATCATGCTCATCGCCATCGCGTCCATCTCGCTGCTCGTCGGCGGCATCGGCGTCATGAACATCATGCTCGTCTCCGTCACGGAGCGCACGCGCGAGATCGGCCTGAAAAAAGCCCTCGGCGCGCGCCGGCGGCAGATCCTCGGCCAGTTTCTCACCGAGGCCGCGGTGCTCAGCCTCCTCGGCGGCATCCTCGGCATCATCGTGGGCATCATTCTGGCGAGAGTCATCAGCCTCGTCGTCGAGATTCCGGTCGCCATCAGCATCCCGGCGATCCTCGTCGCCATCGTCTTCTCCTCGCTCGTCGGCGTCATCTTCGGCCTGCTCCCCAGCATCAAGGCCTCGAAGCTCAACCCCATCGACGCGCTGAGATACGAATAAACCGCAAAAGAGAGCCTGCCTTGCAGGCTCTCTTTTGAATACTCGCGCTCCATCGCCCTTCGGTTGGTCGGCGCGAGGGGCGTGCGTCGCGCACGCCCTGGGGAGATTTTTCACCGCACATGTCG
>JAFRDQ010000081.1 GCA_017411225.1 Oscillospiraceae bacterium | reverse complement strand
GATATAATCAAGATCTTTAGATTGCTAATCAAGCTCTCAAAAGAATTATTAACAGAGATCTTTCGATCTCCAAAAAGAACCCTTTTCTTTGGTGCTTATTTGCATAAGCTACAAAACTTAATAAGTTTTGTGTTCTTACATTGTTTAATTTACAAGGTACACGCTCGCTGCCGTCCCGTGTGGGTGACAGCTTATTTACTTTACCACAGCGGGAAGCATTTGTCAAGCACTTTTTTTGATCTTAGAAAAGATTTTCAAAAAAGTTTCAACTTGTTTTTTCGGTTGCTTCCTTGCGGTGATTCGTAGTATAGCACCTTTGCATCTTCATTGTCAATCATTTTTTTATCGTTTTTTTGCAAAAAAGTTACGGGTCAAAACGACACCGTGTCTGTTTAATTTGACAGTGTCGTTTTCAGCGTTTTTTAAGCACAGAATCTGTGGCTTCCGATGGCCACGATCAGCGGGCGCGACCAGATCCATTTGCTTGTGGTTTTGGCGGGGTTGAAATAGTAGATTGCGCCGCCGGAGGGATCCCAGCCGTTGAGCGCGTCCTGCGCGGCGCGATAGGCGCTCGCGGCGACGGGCTGATCGAACTGGCCGTCGTTGATGCAGGAGAAGGCGCCGTTTTGATAGATCACGCCGGAGACGGTGTTCGGGAACGACGGATGACGCACGCGGTTGAGCACCACGGCGCCGACGGCGACCTGGCCGGAATAGGGCTCTCCCCTCGCCTCGGCGGAGATCAGACGCGCGAGCAGATCGAGCTGCGCGCTGCTCTTCGGCGCGGCGGAGGAAATGCCGAGGGCTGCGAGCGTCTGCGCGCCGCACTTGCCGTCGACGGCGAGGCCGTTCTTCTGTTGGAAATAACGGACAGCCTTCTCCGTGCCGCTTCCGTAGATGCCGTCGACCGAACCGGTATAGTAACCCCACTGCTTGAGCTTGGTCTGAATCTGACGCACCGTATCGCCGCTGCTGCCGCGCTGAATGCTCGCGGCATTGGCAGAGGTGATCGAGACCAGCACGACCGACGCGACCGCGAGGATCAGGGCAAGGATGGCGACGGCGGTGCGGATGCGGGGATCTTTCATATGGTACGCTCCTTTTCGGCTGGTTTTGAGTTAGTATGCGGAATCGAATCAAAATCATACATTTGTATACGATTGTATACGAACGTATACCAAATACAAACACTACCCAAATACAGATTCAAACACAACCCATACTAGCCCAAATCCAGATCCAGACTCAGAAACACCCTCAAACGCAAAAACACATCCACCCTCACAGCCAGAAAGAAAGCGGCACGGGGTTGTTGAAAGTGTTGAAAGATTTTGCTCTCTGCGAAGAGGGAACGGATTGCCACACCAGCGTGCGCGCTGGTTCGCAATGACAATGGGTGAGCTGGTACGGATTCGCCGGAGGTCTGATACATCAATTTGGTGCGTTCTGCGCGGGCGGATGATATCCGCCCCTACGTCACGAAGACCGAATTCGCCTGAGAACAATCCATTCCGAGATGATGCTGCAGGGTCGTCGAGGACGCCGACCCCTACGTATTTTGGTAACCATAATTTTATTATGTTAATTAACATGGCAAAGCCAAACGTCCGGGTTTGCCGGACGTTTGGTTGATAACTTATGGTTCTTATGCTCTTTCGCTTACTTGAATTCCTTGACGTCGGCGAGGAGACGGTCGATGAAGGCCTGGGTTTCCTCGACGGACTGGTCGCCGGAGCGGGTGCGGACGGAGACGGTGCCGGCCTCGGCTTCCTTATCGCCGACGATGACCATGTAGGGCACCTTCTGCGCCTGATGCTCGCGGATCTTATAGTTGATCTTCTCGTTGCGGAGATCGGTCTCGACGCGGAGACCGGCGGCGGTGAGTTTCTCCGCCACTTCCTGCGCATAGCCGGCGACGCGGTCGGTGATCGGCATGACAACGGCCTGCACGGGGCTGAGCCAGAGCGGGAACGCGCCGGCGAAATGCTCGGTGATGACGCCGATGAAGCGCTCGACGGAGCCGAACACGACTCGGTGGATCATGACGGGGGTGTGCTTCTCGCCGTCGGAGCCGGTGAACTCGAGGTTGAAGCGGCCGGGCAGCTGGTAGTCGAGCTGGATGGTGCCGCACTGCCAGGTACGGCCGAGGGAGTCCTGAATGTGGAAGTCGAGCTTCGGGCCGTAGAACGCGCCGTCGCCGGGGTTCACATGGTAGGTCTTGCCGATGGAGGTGATGGCGTCGGCCAGTGCGTTCTCCGCCTTCTCCCAGTCGGCGCGCTCGCCGATGTGATCTTCCGGCATAGTGGAAAGCTCGATCGTGTAGGGCAGGCCGAAAAGGGAATAAACCTCGTCAAACAGGCTCGCAATGCGGATGACCTCGTCCTTGATCTGCTCCTTGGCGAGGAGAATGTGCGCATCGTCCTGCGTGAAGCAGCGGACGCGGAACATGCCGTGCAGCGCGCCGGAGAGCTCATGGCGGTGCACGAGGCCGAGCTCAGCATAGCGCAGGGGCAGCTCGCGGTAGGAGTGCGGCTCGAGATCATAGACCAGGATGCTGCCGGGGCAGTTCATGGGCTTGATGGCAAAGTCCTCGCCGTCGATGACGGTGGTGTCCATGTTGTCCTTATAATGGTCCCAGTGGCCGGAGGTCTCCCAGAGGGTGCGGCGCATGATCTGGGGCGTGTTGATCTCGACATAGTCCCACTTCTTGTGCACGCCGCGCCAGTAGTCGAGCAGGGTGTTGCGCAGAACCATGCCCTTGGGCAGGTAGAACGGGAAGCCGGGAGCCTCATCGCGGAAAGCGAAGAGACCGAGCTCGCGGCCGAGACGACGATGGTCGCGCTTCTTGGCCTCCTCGATACGAGCGAGATAGGCGTCGAGCTCGTCCTTCTTCGGGAAGCAGGTGCCGTAGATGCGCTGGAGCATCTTGCGGTCGGAGTCGCCGCGCCAGTAGGCGCCGGTGACGCTGGTGAGCTTGATGGCGTTGCCCTTGACGCGGCCGGTGGAATCCAGATGCGGGCCGGCGCAGAGGTCGACGAAATCGCCCTGCCGATAGAAGCTGATCGGCTCGTCGTCCGGCAGATCGTGGATGAGCTCGACCTTATAGGGCTCCTCGCGCTCCTCCATGAACTTGATGGCCTCCTCGCGCGGCAGCTCGAAGCGCTCAAGCTTGAGCTTCTCCTTGCAGATCTTGCGCATCTCGGCCTCGAGCTTTTCGAGCACCTCGGGCGTGAACGGCTCGGGCGCGTCGAAGTCATAATAGAAGCCGTCGTCGATGGCAGGGCCGATGGCGAGCTTGACCTCCGGATAGAGGCGCTTCATGGCCTGGGCGAGAATGTGGCTGGTCGTATGGCGATAGGTGTCGCGATACTCTTTGTTCTCAAAGGTAAACTGATTGTCCATTTTTGTCCTCCTCATGAAAAAAACACCCCTGTACCGTCTCCGGTACAGGGGTGCAAAAACTTACACTTTCACACGGTTCCACCCTGTGTTTTACTCTTGACGCGCGGTAACGGGCGCGGCTCGGAGGTCCTTTTTGACCGGGCCTCGGCTCGGGAGCGGTGGACACGGTGCGCGCCGTCGGATCTCTTGCAGCCGGGAAGATCCTCTCTGCGTCGGGCGATGGGCATCGGTCGTCTCCGTCATTGCCTGTAAAAGGGATCTTATCATTAAAGCATTGGAATGTCAAGAGAAAACGGAAATGTAAAAAAACGCCTGCCGCTGACGCGGAAGGCGTTTGGAATGTGTACGAATCAGTCGGTCACGTAAGGCAGAAGGGCGATCTGACGCGCTCTCTTGATGGCCTCGGTGAGCTGACGCTGATGCATCGCGCAGGTACCGGTCGTGCGGCGCGGCAGGATCTTGCTGCGCTCGGACAGGTAGCGGCGGAGACGGGCAGTGTCCTTATAGTCGATAAAGGTGCACTTGTCAACACAGAACTGGCAAACTTTTCTGCGTTTGCGGTTCTTGCTCTTATCTCTGTCAAAAGCCAAGACTGTTTCCTCCTTATAGAGTGATAATCGTTAGATCGAAATCAGAACGGTAATTCGCCGTCGCCGTCATCCAGCTCCGCGAAGGCGCTGGGGCCCTTGGGCACGTTGTCATACCCACTGGGCGCGGCGGGCGCGCTGTAGCTGTCCCGGGGTTCGGGCCGGGAATAACCGCCGGAGGGGGCTCCGCCCTCGTCACGGCGCTTGGACTCACCGAAATACACGTTGTCCGCGACGATCTCGGCGGAGCGGCGCTTGCCGCCCTCGCGGTCGGTCCAGTCACGGATCTGCAGACGGCCGCTCACGACGGCCATGCTGCCCTTGGCAAAATACTTGGAGACGAACTCCGCCGTATGACGCCAGGCGACGCAATCGATGAAATCCGTCTGCTTCTCGCCGCCGTCGCGTCCGCCAAAATCGCGGTCGACAGCCACGGTGAAGCTGACCACCGGAAGCTGGCTCTGCGTATAGCGCAGCTCGGGGTCACGGGTCAGACGGCCCATCACAACAATGTGATTCAGCATGAGAAGTCCTCCTTACTCTGCGCGCAGGGTGATGAGAGAACGCATCACGCCATCGGTAATGCCCAGAACACGATCCAGCTCGGCGGGGAAATCCGGAGCGCTGGTGAACTTCACGAGCACATAATAGCCCTCAGAGATGTAGTTGATTTCATAAGCCAGCTTGCGCTTGCCCATTTCCTCCATCTCGTCCAGCGTGCCGTTCTGCTCAACAAGGCCCTTGAACTTCTCGACCACAGCCGCAGTCTCTTCCTCGGACAGGTTGGGGTTGATGATATACATCAGCTCGTACTTTTCGCTTGTCTTTGCCATTTCGTTGCACCTCCTTCTGGTCTAATGGCCCGCACCCGCCGGTGCGAGCAAGGACTGTCCCTAGTTTGGACAGGTTATATTATTATAGCGTTTTTTTTCGGATTGTCAATGGGTTTTTTCAAAAAATTCGTCGGAGTTGCCACCGGTTTTTACGCGTGGTAAAATGAAGAAAACGAAAGGAGGCGCTGTTAATGGCGCGGAAAATCAAAAAGCCGAAGCCGCCTCCGATTTCTGTTCTGGACGGCGTGATCATCGCGCTTACAATGCTGCTGAGCTTTGGCTGGATGATCGGATTGATGATGTATCTTTATCCGTACCTGCAGGAGACCATCGCGGTGAAGGACAGCCAGATGCGCATGTGGACCGACACCGCGTGGATGTGGATGATGTTCCCGGCGCTCGCCGTCAGTATGGGCATCCTCCTGATTTCCGCCGTCTGGTCGCCCATGCCGATCTTCGGGAACCCGAAAATCCGGTATGGGAAATACCCCTATCAGGATTATGCGCCGATCTTCTCCAACACGCTGAATCTGAAGCAGCATCGTCCGGAATTATATGCGGAAAACATGAGAAAGACGCGGCTCATCGTCGCGGCGGCGCTGCTGTCTCTGCTGCTCGGTCTGCCGGGGCTGTGCCCACGCAACACGATCAGCGAGGACGGGACATTAAAGCATTACGACTCGTTTAACCGGTGCACGGAGACGGTTCGCCCATGGGAGATCCGCTCCGTGACGTTTACGACGCGGCATCACATAACCAGAGGCGGTGAGTATTGGGACTTTTTCGTCACGGCCGATGGTTATTCCTTCTATTCCGACAACCATCTTCGGGTTTCCGGTGCTGAGGAGCTCCGTTTTCTGCTGCAGTTTCGGAACGACATGGAGCGCCGGGGCGTTCCGGTTCAGTTTGCGTCCGACGACCCGGAAACACACCTCTCCCCGCGGGAGCTGCTGCCAGTGATTGCGGCGGATCTGGGATATGACAGCGAGGAGACCGCGCTGCTGTATGAGCTGTTCGACGGCGCGTGATGCGGCGGCCCACGGGTGGCCGCCCTACGATGCGTGCGATCGGATTCGCCGGGGGTGGATGCGCGTCAGGGATGAATCTGCAAGGGTCGTCGAGGACGCCGACCCCTACGATGCGGCATTTCCCTCGGAAAACGTCTGGGAGAGGGGCGCCGAGGTCGTCGCCCCCTACGCGTGGTGCGGTGCGGATTCGCCGGTGCATGCGCGGAAATCAGTTGAAGCCGCGCGGGAGGGACAAGCCCCTCCCCTACGACGTCTGTTTTACTGCGGAGGTAGATTACCCCTCATCCACCGCGCGAGCGCGGTCCCCCTTCCCCCGAGGGGGAAGGCTGTGAAAAGGAAAACGCCCTCCGGTGGAGGGCGTTTTGCTTTTTGACTTTAGTCCTGAACCATGTG
>JAFRDQ010000080.1 GCA_017411225.1 Oscillospiraceae bacterium | reverse complement strand
TGTCGGCTGGCTGCTTCCTGACTGATTTTCCCTTCTGCAATTTGTTGAACAATTGTTATTCGCTCTTCTGTTGTTCGTTTTTTCCTTTTGGACATAATTTTACTCCCTCTATGTTTGACAGTGCTTTTATTATTTCACTGTCTCCCATAGAGGGAGCATATCAGAATGTGAGGCCGGGAATTCTATTGAGTATTTGGTTACCATAATATTATTATGTAAATTATAATTGGTGCATGTGGAAAGCGGCGGATTCGCCGTGATATGTTTCTCATTTCGGTGCGTTCTGCAGGGGCGCTGGGGTCGTCGCCCCCTACGCGGAGTGCGGCGCAGATTCGCCGGGGATTGGCAATCATTTGGTGCGATCTGCATGGGTCGTCGAGGACGCCGACCTCTACGACGCACCGTATCAGTCCGGATGTAGGGCGGGGACCTGTGCCCCGCCGCTGCATCAGTCGAAGCTCTGCTCTGCCCCGGCATTGAAAAACCGGAAGGGGTTCTTCCCTTCCGGTTGATCTTTTATCAGAGCTTTTTTACGGACATGGCGCGGGTGGCGTTGAGGACGCAGAGGATCAGGACGCCGACGTCTGCGAAGATGGCGAGCCACATGCCGGCGACGCCAAGCGCGCCGAGGATCAGGCAGATTGCCTTGACGCCGAGTGCGAAGACAATGTTCTGCCAGACGATGGACATGGTCTTGCGGGCAATGCGCATCGTGAGGGCGAGCTTGCCGGGATCATCGTCCATGAGGACGACGTCGGCGGCCTCGATGGCGGCGTCGGAGCCGATGGCGCCCATGGCGACGCCGACGTCCGCGCGGGCGAGCACCGGCGCGTCGTTGATGCCGTCGCCGACGAAGGCGAGGGTTTTGCCCTTGCCGCCTTCCTTCAGAAGCGCTTCGACCTTCTCGACCTTATCGCCCGGGAGGAGCTCGCTCAGAACCTCGGTGACGCCGAGCTCCTTGGCCGCGGCGTCGGCGGCGGCCTTACGGTCGCCGGTGAGCATCACGATGCGCTGCACGCCGCTCTCGCGCAGATCCTGCACGGCGGCGGCCGCGCCGGGCTTGGGCCGGTCGGCGATCTCGATGCAGCCGAGATATCTTCCCTCGCGCGCGACGTGCACGAGCGTGCCCGCGCCGAAGACGCCCTTGGGCTGCAGGCCGAGCGCCTGCATGAGCCGCTGATTGCCGACGGCGACGCGCTGTCCCGCGACGATGGCGACGACGCCCTCGCCGGGACGTTCCGCCGCGTCAGACGCCGCGTCCTGCGCGGAGATCGGGCCCGCGGCGGCCTGAATGCTTGCGCTCACGGGGTGATCGGAAAAGCGCTCCGCCGCCGCTGCGATGCGCAGCAGCTCGCCGGAGGAAATCTCCGGCTCCGGGTGGACGTCCACGACCTCGAACACGCCGCGCGTGAGCGTGCCGGTTTTATCAAAGACAACGCGGTCGGTCTTTGCAAGCAGCTCGAGATAGCTGCTGCCCTTGATGAGGATGCCGCGGCCGCTCGCGCCGCCGATGCCGGCGAAAAACGTGAGCGGGATGGAGAGCACCATCGCGCATGGGCAGCTGATGACGAGGAAGGTGAGCGCGCGATGAATCCACTCGCCCCACTGGGCGGGATCGTGGTGCGTCAGGTTCAGCACCGGGGGCAGCACCGCCAGCACGACGGCGGCAAGCACGACGAGCGGCGTATACCACCGGGCAAAGCGCGTGATGAAGTGCTCGGTCTTCGCCTTCTTGAGAGAGGAGTTCTCCACAAGCTCGAGAATGCGGGCGACGGTGGAGTCGCCGTACACCTTCTCGACGCGCAGGCGCAGAACGCCCGTGAGATTCACGCTGCCGGAAAGCACCGGGTCGCCCGCTTTGACGTCCACGGGCACGCTCTCGCCCGTGAGCGCCGCGAGATTCAGGCTGGACGCGCCGTCGAGCACCGTGCCGTCGAGCGGGACGCGCTCGCCGGGCTTGACGACGATGACGCTGCCGATCTCGACCGTCTCGGGCTCGACCTGCTGCAGGAGATCCCCGATCTCGAGATTGGCGTAATCCGGGCGGATGTCCATGAGATCCGCGAGGCTCTTGCGGCTGCGGCCGACGGCGATATCCTCGAACAGCTCGCCGACCTCATAAAACAGCAGGACGGCGACGCCCTCGGGAAACTCCTGCAGCGCCATGGCGCCGAGGCTCGCGATGGACATGAGCAGGTTTTCATCAAATGGCTGCCGGTTCAATATGCCATTCCACGCCTTGCGCAGGACGGGCCAGCCGATGATCAGATACGGTGGGACAGCGGCGATCAGCTGCGCCCACCAGACCTCCGGCCAGAGACGCCGCACCAGCAGCAAAACCAGAAACAGCGCCGCCGCAATCAGAATGCGGCGCAGCGCTTTTTTCTGGCGTTTTTTGAGCTTCATAAAATCAGTCCTCGATCTCGAAATCGGGCTCGATCTTGCGGGCGACCTTGAGCATCTCCTTGAGCTTGCCCTTCTCGTCCACGCCCTCGGCGTAATCCACGATCATCTTCTGCGCCATAAAGCTGATGGACACCTTCTCGATGCCCTCGAGCTCGGAGAGCTTGCGCTCCACGGCGGCGGCGCAATTGGCGCAATCGACCTCGATGCTGTACTTCTTCTGCATGATGATAATCTCCTTTATATCTTATTTCTCCAGGACGTGCTCCATGCCGAGCTCGAGCACCGAGCGAACATGGTCATCGTCCAGCGTATAGAACACGGTCTTCCCCTCCCGGCGAAAGCGCACGAGCTTTGCGTCCTTTAAGATGCGCAGCTGGTGGCTGACGGCACTCTGCGTCATGCCGAGGAGCTTTGCGATATCGCACACGCACAGCTCCGACTCGAAGAGCACATAGAGGATGCGGATGCGCGTGGTATCGCCGAACACGCGGAAGACCTCCGCCAGATCATACAGCCGCTCCTCCGGCGGCAGCAGGCGCAGCACCTGATCGACCGCGTCCTCGTGCACATGGAGAAAATCGCACACCGGGGCGGTGCGTTCCGAATCCATGGGAGACCCTCCTTTCATCTGCAACATATGAACGATTGTTCATGTGTTTATATAACCACATGACGCGCCAATTGTCAAGACGTATGGCAAAAAAGGTGTGATTTTTTCAGAATCTATGATATAGTAGCATCAGCTTCCGAAAAGGAGGAATATCCTATGATGACAACGATTCTCACCGCGTCGGCAGTGCTGGCCGCGGAATACGGCATCCGCAAGAAGGTAAACGCCGCGCCGAAGCAGCAGTTTCCGAGGGCGCTGGGCAGGCAGTATGAGCTGCGGCAGGCGCACAACTTCGGCATCGTGGGCAGCCGCTTCGAGGGCAGGCCGAAGCTGGTGCTGGCCTATCAGACCGGGGCAACGACCGCCGCCGTGATCGGCGCGGTGCTCGTGAGCCGGACGGTGGGCGTGTCGCGTCCGCTGGTGCGCTTCGGCGCGGGGCTCGCCGCCGGCGGCGCGCTCTCGAACATGATCGAGCGCTGGACGAGCGGATATGTCACCGACTATATCCACGGCACGAAGGCCCCCATTCCCCTGCTGCAGAAACGGATCTGGAACGTGGCGGACATGGCAATCTTCAACGGCTGCGTCATCGCGCTGATCGGAGCGGCGATCTGATGGAGCGCTGGGACGTCTATGATCTCGACCGGCGTCCGACCGATCGGATCCTCCCGCGCGGCGAGGCGCACGCGCCGGAGCTGTGTCAGGTGGTGGTGCACGTCTGCCTCTTCAACGACCGGGGCGAGATGCTGATTCAGCAGCGGAGTTTGGAGAAAAAGGGCTACCCCGGCTACTGGGACGTCTCCGTCGGCGGCGGCGTGCTCGCGGGCGAGGGCAGCCGCGAGGCCGCCATGCGCGAGGTGCGCGAGGAGCTGGGCATCGAGGTCACGATCCCCGGCCCTGCGGCCGTGACGCTCGCCTTCGAGGGCGGGTTTGACGACTATTTCCTCGCGGAGTGGAACGGAACGCTCGCGGAGCTCACGCTGCAGGCCGAGGAGGTCATGGACGCAAAATGGGCCAGCCGCGGGGAGATGCTCGCCATGCTGGAGGAGGGCACCTTCGCCCCGTTCTGGCCGAGCTTTGTGCAGCTGCTGTTTGATTTGCATCGGCATTTAGGACTATCGGAATGAAAAAGTGTAAGGCGGATTCGCATTCTGCGGATTCGCCTTACATTTGCATATCATTGGGATGGTTCTGCGCGGGCGGATGATATCCGCCCCTACGCCCTCTCCTTATCCGGTAGCCTGCTCCATGGCGGCGTCGTTTTCCACGTCGCTGAGTTCACCCGTTTTGTTCGCGGTCTGGACGCCGCTGGGGACGCCCGCGCGGTAGAGCAGAAAGATCTCAGACGCATAGGGATCATTCGCCGCGACGCCGGCATTGTAAAGGCAGAGGATCTCCGGATACTGCGCGTCCGTCGACGCGAGATCCGGGATGCGCTCGACGGCGCGGATCGGCTGCAGCTCGGAGGCCGGGAGCGTGCGGTAAAGCAGATAGAGCGCCTGCTGCCGCGTGAGGATCTGATCGCCCGCCCATGTGGCCGGGAGCATGTCCAGATCGCGCGCAGCGCGCATCCAGGGGTCATTCCACCGCTCCCCTGCCTGCTGCGCAACGTCGATCTGAGCACTGTGATAGGCCGCATAGATGCGCACGGAGAGCGCGGCGCACTGCCCCGCCGTGAGCGCGGAGGACGGGGAGAACACCGTCGGGCTCATGCCGCTCACCAGCTCGAGCGCATAGAGCGTCTGCACCGCGGCAAAATACCAAGTACCGGTCGGCACATCCGCAAACGGGATCGCGGGCAGCGGCTCGGAAACGGAGAAGGCCGCAAGCCCGGGCTCCGGCGGTACTGTCTCTTCCGGCTCCGACGTCTCCTCCGGCGGTGCGGTCTCCTCCGGGATCACCGTCTCCTCGACGGGCAATGGCTCTACGGCTGGGGGCGGTTCATCGGCTCTCGCCTGCAGCGGCAGGAGCGCAAGGAGCATCGCGGCAGAAAGCATCCAGCTGATCGTGCGTCGCAGCATGGGGCATTCTCCTTTCAGCCTTATTTTCTTAATTCCATTTATAACATATTTCCGTTTGAGCGGCAAGCGGCATTTGCCCGATTCTGAGCAAATTTTCGGCGCGAAAGCGGACGAAGTGCGGTTTTCACAAACTCTTTACAAAAAACTTTCCATTAGGGCTTGATAATTTGCGAAAATGTGGTATAGTAAGATGCGTTAGCACTCTGGTATTTTGAGTGCTAACGCAATGAATGTGTTAATAAATTTATAGGAGGCATACATCATGAAACTGAGACCTTTGGCGGACCGCGTTGTGCTCAAGCAGCTGGAGGCTGAGGAAAAGACCAAGAGCGGTCTGTTCATCGCCACCGGCGCCCAGGAGAAGCCCGAAATGTACGAGGTCATCGAAGTTGGCCCCGGCGGCATGGTCGACGGCAAGGAAGTCGTGATGACCGTGGAAAAGGGCAGCAAGGTCCTGGTCGGCAAGTACACCGGCACCACCGTGAAGGTGGAAGGCGAGGAGTTCAGCATCGTCCGTCAGGGCGACATTCTCGCCATCGTCGAAGACTAATTTAGGAGGCAATTATCATGGCAGCAAAGCAGATTATTTATGGTGAAGAGGCCCGCAAGGCCCTGGAGCGCGGCGTGAATCAGCTCGCCGATACCGTGAAGATCACCCTCGGCCCCAAGGGCCGCAACGTCGTGCTCGGCAAGAAGTACGGCTCTCCCCTGATCACCAACGACGGCGTGACCATCGCGAAGGAAATCGAGCTTGAGGACGCCTTTGAGAACATGGGCGCGCAGCTGATCCGCGAGGTGAGCACCAAGACCAACGACATCGCCGGCGACGGCACCACCTCCGCCACCGTGCTCGCGCAGAGCATGATCCGCGAGGGTCTGAAGAACCTCGCCGCGGGCGCGAACCCGATGGTCATGCGCCGCGGCATCCAGAAGGCCACGGACGCGGCTGTCGCCGCCATCCGCGCCAACTCCGAGCCCGTGAAGGGCAGCCAGGACATTGCCCGCGTCGGCTCCATCTCCTCCGGCGACGAGATGATCGGCAACCTGATCGCCGAGGCCATGGAGAAGGTCGGCCAGAACGGCGTCATCACCGTGGAGGACTCCAACACCGCCGAGACCTATTCCGAGGTCGTCGAGGGCATGCAGTTTGACCGCGGCTACATCACGCCCTACATGGTCACCGACAACGAGAAGATGGAAGCCGTCATCAAGGACGCGCTCATCCTCATCACCGACAAGAAGATCTCCAACATTCAGGAGATTCTGCCCATCCTCGAGGCCGTTCTGAACGCGGGCCGTCAGCTCGTGATCATCGCCGAGGACATCGAGGGCGAGGCTCTTGCCACCATCATTCTGAACCGTCTGCGCGGCACCTTCACCTGCGTGTGCGTCAAGGCCCCTGGTTTCGGCGACCGCCGCAAGGAGATGCTGCAGGATATCGCCATTCTGACCGGCGGCCAGGTCATCAGCTCCGATCTGGGTCTGGATCTCAAGGAGACCACAATCGATCAGCTGGGTCAGGCTCGCCAGGTCAAGGTCACGAAGGAAACCACCACGATCGTCGACGGCGCCGGCACCCGCGCGCAGATCATCGACCGTCTGAACCAGGTGAAGGCGCAGCTCGCCACCACCACCTCCGATTATGACCGCGACAAGCTCTCCGAGCGCGCTGCCCGTCTGAGCGGCGGCGTGGCCGTGATCAAGGTCGGCGCTGCGACCGAGACCGAGATGAAGGAGAAGAAGCTCCGCATTGAGGACGCGCTCAACGCCACCCGCGCTGCTGTTGAGGAAGGCATCGTCGCCGGCGGCGGCACGGCCTACGTTGTGGCCGGCAAGGCTGCCAAGGCCGTGGCCAACGACCTCTCCGGCGATGAGAAGACCGGCGCGCAGATTGTGGCCGCCGCGCTCAACGCCCCCATCTGCCAGATCGCCGCGAACGCCGGCGTGGAGGGCGCTGTGATTCTCAATCAGGTCGCCTCCAGCGAGGACGCCAACTACGGCTACGACGGCGCGAACGACACCTTCGGCGACATGATCGCAAACGGCATCGTCGACCCGACCAAGGTCTGCCGCAGCGCGCTCGAGAACGCCGCTTCCGTCTCCTCCATGGTGCTCACGACCGAGTCCCTCGTGGCCGATCTGCCCGAGAAGACCGCTCCCGTGCCCCCCACCCCGGACATGGGCGGCATGTACTAAGAAGCGCTGAAAAGTCGTTGATTTTCAACGGTTTTTCGGAAAGCAAAGAGCGGATTTACCCAAAACGTACCCAAAACGCTCGAACAATTGCGCCTGATAAAACCAGCAGGACTGCCTCGATTGAGGCAGTCCTGTTTCTTACTTTTCGCACATTCGACACTCTCCTGCTTGTTTGCTACAATGCAGGCAAAACAGACAAGGAGGTTGCTGAAATGAAGCTGACATATCATTGGGAAGGCGATTATTTAATCCCAGATCTGATCCCGCCGGAATCACCGCACATCGGTATCTGGGGTGAGCGGAGACGGCGGTTTCTCCGCAGACATCAAAGGCCAATCTATGACGCAATGCTGATGAACGGGACGCTCAACGCGCATCTGGAAGAAGTAGATCAGAGCGCCGAGAAAATGCTGGATTGGATCATGACACAGATGGCGGAACGGAAAGGCTTGACAGAAACCATGAAAGCAGATAATCAAACGGAATGGGTGCGGCAAATGAACAGCATCCGAAACCACGCAGAGGAAGTCATCATAAATGACCTGATCTGCAAGTGATAAACGACGTCACCGGAATGCATCTGGGGACGTCGTTCTTTTGAATCATATTTACGTGGGTTTTACCGCACAACAATCTCCGCCGATGCTGGTTCCAGCCCTTCCGCGGACGCCGTAATACGAATCGTTCCCGGCTCTCCTGCGCTGTGAACAACCGCAAGTACTCTTCCTTGCCAGCTGGTAAAGCAATCGCCCTGATACGATTCAACCGTATCCGGACAGGCGCTGCCAAGTGCCAGCAACGTGCCTGCGCCCTCCACTCTGACGCCGACGAGCTTTTCAGCGCTCATATTCCGGTTTCCTTCTGCATCCGTCAGATGAATCGGGATATAGACAATGTCTCCTGCAGAGAGTGTCTTTTCCTCTGGCAGCACCGCAAGTTTGACCGCATCTCCGACCGTCTTCAATTCGGTTCGGCTGAGTTCCTCCCCATCCGCATCATAAGCAACTGCCGTCAGCGTGCCGGGGCGGTAAACGGCTTCAAAACGTGCCTTACAATGGTCAAAAGGCTTTCTGCCCAAGCTCGTGCCTTCCTGCAGGAGCTCTGCTTCTGCCCCGCGACTGAACACCTCGATTTCGGCTGTGCGTCCCTCGCAGCCCGGCCATGTCCAGCTGCCGACGCTGTCGGTCATACGCCAGTTTCCGAGTGCGTATTCCTCACCGCTGTGGTTCACGGGACGAACCCCAACATAGGGCTTATCATAAGCGCCCCAGAGGATAGCGGTATACATGGCCGCGCTCTCGGGAAGTCCGGTGAGATCTACGCTGCCGCAGTTGGCGGTAAAGGCGGGATAGCTCTTGGAGAACGGAGCCTTTGCGGTGCCATACACCGGCAGGCCAACGCCAGCCTCGCCCAGATAGTCCCAGGCTGTCCAGTGAAAGTCGCCGATCACATAGTCATTCTGCAGCACCTTGTCCCAGTTCGTCCCCATACGAGCCGGGAAGGTCTCGCTGGAAAGGATCACTCGCTCCGGGAACCGCTCGTGGGTGCCCTCATAGAGATTGTGACCGTAGTTGTAGCCCACGATGTCCACAGCCTCCACGCAGTCGTGGATGATGGCTTCCAGACTGTCCGGTGTGATGGAGGCCATGATCTTCGGCAGCAGGGCCACGATATCGTTGACCTCCTTGCTGCCCACGTTCTCACTCTCCTCTTTCTTCTCGGCTGCCTGCTTTGCCTTCATGGCGGCGAGTGTGGAGAGCATACTGTTGATGGCAATCATGGTGGGTCTGGTCGGATCCAGCGACTTGAATTTGGCGCAGATTCCCTTGCAGATTGCTCCGCCGAAAGGCAGGCCGGTGTCGGTGATCTCATTGCCGACGCAGTACATCACCACGCAGGGGTGGTTGTAGTCCTTGCTGACCATGCTCTCCACGTCCTTTTGCCACTCGGCGTCGAAGTGCAGGGCGTAGTCGCAGGCGGACTGGGGCACCTTCCACTGATCGAAGCTCTCGTCAATCACATAGAGGCCAAGCTCGTCGCAGACGTCCAAAAAGTTCTTTCCCGCCGGATTATGAGAGTAACGGATCGCGTTATAGCCCAAATCTTTCAGCATTTTGGCTCTGCGGTATTCGGCTTTGTCCCAAGCTGCTGCGCCGAGAATGCCATGGTCATGGTGCACACAGCCGCCGCGCAGCTTCACGGTTTTACCGTTGATTTGAAGCCCATTTTGGGCGTCCCATGAGAGCGTCCGGATTCCAAAACGAATCTCCTCACTGTCTTCTCCGCATGTGACATGGGCTGTGTAAAGGTTCGGCGTTTCGGCACTCCAAAGTCTGGCGTTCGGAATCGTAAGGCGGAAATCTCTTCCCGATCCGCATACTCCCTCGACCGAGACATGCACCTCCTTCGGCGCTTGAATCTGAATCACTGCCGGGTCAATGCTCACGGTCGTGATCTTCACGCTCTCCGGCTCGATGCCGTCCTGCGGCCCGACCCAGAGGTTTACCGGGCGGTAAATTCCGCTGCCGGAATACCAACGGGAATTGGGGCACGCCGAATTGTCCGCGATGACCAACAGACGATTATCTTCTCCGATACGCAGCTTACCGGTCAACTCCACATAAAAATTGGAATAGCCATACAGCCGCCCGCCGACGACCTCATTGTTGAGCAGCACGGTGGAATTCATATAAACGCCCTCAAATTCGAGCATCACTCGCTGATCCGCCCACTCCGTTCTTCCGAACAGGCTGGTTTCGTAATAATACTTTCCTCCGGGCAGAAAGCCGGTGGCAGTGCCGTTGGGACAGTCGGGGGAACGCTTTTCAAGGATCATGGCATCATGAGGCAGCACGATCTCCGTTTTCCGCGTTTCCTGCCCGTCTTTCCAAAACATCCAGCGCTGGTGCACTCGTTCTTTTTTCACAGGACACTCCCTTCTGTCTGCTCCCGCAGACCCGCAAAAATCCGCAAGGCCTTTTCGGCGTCGGCGCTCATTGCCTTTTCCGCGGTAAGCGCCAGGTCGTGGAAGAAGGTCACGTCCTCTTTTGCCAGCAGTTCCCTGACGGCCTGGGTGCCCGCCTTGGACATGTAGCTGTAGTAGTTGATCTTCCGCAGGCCGTTTGCAATGCCAACACGGTAGTCCTCGGGCGAGACGCCGGAGCCGCCGTGCATCACGAGGGGCAGACCGGTTTTCTCGGCGATCACCTTCACGCGCTCGAGGTCAAGAACGGGCTGAGACTTGTAGATGCCGTGGGCCGTGCCGAAGCTGGGAGCCAGAGCGTCGATGCAGGTTTCGCGGCAAAACTCCACCGCCTCATCGGGATCGGTGTAAACCGGACCGGAGGCATTTTCTGCGCCGCCCTCACGCGAGGCCAGAGCGCCAAGCTCCGCTTCTACGCCGCAGTTGTATGCCTTCGCCATGGCCATAGCTTTTTTCGTGTTTTCGAGGTTTTCCTCATAGGGCAGGGTGCTTCCGTCGTACATAACCCCGGTAAAGCCAATGTCCAGCGCCTGCTGCATATAGCTGAGGGTCTCGCAGTGGTCCAGATGGACGCAGACGGGTACCTTGGCGTTCTTCGCCGCCTGCACCATCACGGGGCCGATCTTGGCGAGAGGTGATACCTCCTCGTGCAGCTCCGCGTGGGAAATAATGACGGGGACATTCAGCTTTTCCGCCGCGGCAATCACCGCATTGACGCACTCCAGATTCGGGGTGTTGAAGGCGCCCACGGCGCACTTCTGCTGATCTGCCATCGCAAGGATCTCTTTCAAATTTACAAGCATAAGTATTCCCTCACATCAGCGGGCGGACGGCGCTGTAAACACGCTTGTACCGCTCATAAATTCTCATATATTTCTCGTGCATCTCTTCACGCGGGTAATAGGTCTCCATTTCCTGCACCATGTGGGCAGCCGCGTCGTTCAGATCGGTGAAGATCCCCGTGGCAATACCGGTCAGCATGGCGGAGCCTACGGTGCCCGCATCCACGGTTTTCAGTGCTGTGATAGGCAGGTTCAGTACATCGGCCTTCATCTGCATCCAGAGCTTCGACCGCGCCCCGCCGCCCGTGGCGTTGAGCTTCTCAAAATGAATGCCGGACCCGCTGAGCGCCTCATAGTTCAGCCGCATCTCATAGACCACGCCCTCCATGCAGGCGCGGTAAATGTCCGCAGCAGTTGTGGCGGTGGTCAGACCCAGGATCGCGCCCTTGGAGCCGGTATCCATATAGGGCGTGGCTGCGCCCGCAAAGTGCGGCAGCACGAGAAGTCCCGTGGGCTCGTCCCTGCCGTAGGCCTTTTCCATGCTCTCATTGGTCTCACCCTTTCCGAAGGTCTCCATAGCCCACTGGATCAGCGCCCCGCCGGTGTAGGAGAAAGCATAAGCCACATACTTGCCCGGCACCACATAGGGCACCACAGAGAAATTGCCTTTTGCCATCATGTTGATCTCCGGGATGCTGTCATAGATCGGAGTCAGGCATTCAACGGTACCCGCACCGTCTACGGCGACGGATCCGTCAAAGGCTCCCGCTCCCACAGCGGCGGCTACCTGATCATGGGAGACCGAGACGATGGCACAGCCCTTGCTGAGTCCCGTCCGCTGGGCGGCAGCCAGAGTGATCGTCCCGGCGCTGGTTCCCGTGGGGACTGGCTCACTCATCAGAGAAACATCGATCCCCGCGGCCTCAAAGACTTCCTCGCTCCAGTTGAGCTTATGAATGTCAAAGGCCATAGTTCGAGTTGCCAGCGAAAAGTCGATCTGCGCCTTTTGCGTCAGATGCCAGACCACGAAGTCCTCAATGAGATGGATCCGCTTTGCCGCAGCATAGACCTCCGGCTGATGCTTTTTGATCCACATCATTTTGGAGATGGAGTACATCTCATGGGGCGCGAGCCCGGTAACCTCTGCAATATGTGCTGCGCCCAGCTTCTCCACCAATTCCGCGCACTCTTCTGCCCCTCTGGGGTCGGTGTAGAGCATGGCGTTGTGCAGCGGCTCGCCCGCTTCACTCACCATGACGAAGGTCTCACCGAAGCTGGTGACGCCGATCCCCGCGATGTCCGGGTATTGCGCGGCCATCTCCTCGATCACAGTGTAAACGCTCTCCATCATAGTGGAGATGTCGATCTCGTGTCCGCTCACCGCCCGGCGCACCGGATAGTCCCGGTAGGCCTTGCCCAGCTGCGCGCCGTTTTCATCGAACACTGTCAGCTTGCAGCCGGTGGTGCCAATATCCAATCCTCCGATTTTCATTTCTCAGTCCCGATCAATGTCCACCCAGTCATAGTGGAGATAGGTGGTAAAGGCTTCCTTCAGAATGTCCTTCATGTGACCGAAGCCCACGCTGGTGTGGTGCTTAAAACCTCCGCGGGCCAGGCGGATCATCTTGTCCTCCATGTCGGGAATCTCACACACGCCAGCACAGCCGAAGAATGCCTGCTCAATGGGGTCGTCGGTGAACGCCGCCTCGGAGGCGTAGACGATGATTCTGCCGTCCTTGGTCTGGCAGTTGGAGATCGTAGTCAGGAAAGCCTTGATGCGGCCCTCGTTGCTGCCCCAGCCGGAGCCGGGGTCGGTCTTGTCGAACATCTTGTGGTTGGTGACGGTGCCCTTGCCGGTCATGAGACTCTGCGCCACAGGGCCGCAGTGGAAGAGGATGACCTTGTTCTCCTCGTCGCCGTAGTTGTTGTTCCAGTCGAGAACAGCCGTGGGCTGCTCGGAGGCAAGCGACATCGCCCGCATGGTGATGGCAGAGCACATGTCGATCTCGCAGGAAGCCGCGATGCCGCGGTCGTTGAGCTCAGAGAGCAGCACACAGGGGCAAATGCGCAGCACCTGCTCCATCTCGTTCCAGCAGCGCAGAGCCAGGGCATCCAGGTGGTATTCCTCGATATAGCCGTCGATGGCGACGGACACTTTGGCGAGGGTGTTCTTGTTCTTCTCGGGCACCAGAGAGAAGTCCGTGTAGTTCATCAGGCGCTCTTTCTTTGCCACAACCTCGGGATCATCGTCGGACATATTCTGCACCTTGAAGAACAGCTCACTGAGATCGAAGGACTCCACGTTGATGCCGTGCTTCTGCAGCGCCAGCTCGTCAAAGCGGGTGGTCTTGAAGGCGGTGGTGCGGGCGCCGATACAGCCCAGATTAAAACGCTTCATACCGTTGACCACGCGGCAGATGGCCGCGAAGTCTCTCAGGTTTTCCTGGAACTTGGGAGAGAGCGGATGCACCACATGGGGCTTGAGTACCGTGAAGGGCACGCCGTACTGGGTGAACACATCGGTGACGGAGAACTTGCCGCAGAAGGCGTCGCGCCGGTGCTGGAAGTCCATTTTACCGATCTCGTCGGGATAGGCCTGCATCAGAATGGGCACGCCTGCGTCCTGCAGGGCGGTGATGGCGCCGTTCTCGTCGGCGAAGATGGGCATGGAGAAAATCACGCCGTCATATTCGCCCTCATGTGATTTCAGCCACTTGGCGTAAAGCAGCCCCTCATCACGGGTTTCGATGCCGCCGAATCGAGTCAGCTCCGCATCCATGGCGATATAGTCATAGCCTGCATCGGTGACGGCCTTGATCATGTCGTCCCGCGCACCGTAGATCAGCTCACCGGGCATGAAGCCGCGGTTGCAGAATGCCAGTGCAAATGTCATTTTCTTTGCCATTTTTACTTCTCCTCCGAAAATTCAATTCTGACTGTATTGTGTATGGACTCCCATGCTTTCAGCACCGGGAGCGTTCCGTTTTCCCGCTCGTCATGGCGGCCGGAAATATAGCAGTTGGTTGGCTCCAGACCGAGCACATAATCGCCGCTTGCCATGCTGCGCCACTGGGAGAGGATCGGCAGCGTCCCGCCCGACCAGGAGATCTTCATGCTTATGCCCAAGTCGGGGTTTTCGAGCCGTGCCCAGAATTCTTTCCGCATCTTCTGAAAGAAGACCCGTTCCTCCTCGTTGTCTATTGGCTTGTCGAACGCGCACTCCCCGCCCAGACCGGTTTTCGCAAACTCCGTGCGGGGAATTGTTGCCCGCTCTTCCGGCAGTGTCAGTCTGGCTTTTTCACTCAAGAACGGGTAGCCGAAGTTGCAGTGATAAATCTGCATGATCTCCTCATCCCGTGGCGTCTGGTTGGTGACGGTATTTTCCACGGTAACGGATGCGCCAAAGGCCGGAATATGGATCGTGCGCTTGACTTCCAGACAGTGTCCAAACAGAGCGGTCTCCCGGATCGTGCCCTTGACGATGATCTCATCGTCTGCAATCTCGGCGCAGACCTGTTCGGCCTGCAGGCTGTGGTAGCGGCCATGAAGCGGGTGCCATTCGCCGCCATCTCTGTTGGCGGGTCCGGCAGAGCGCAGGCCGCAGGTGTACAGCAGGCCGCCGGGGAAGGTGTTCACAAACTCCGTCTCATAGGGAGAGATTGCCGCCGGACTGTCATAGCCGTTCTTGCTCATCCAGCTCATGTTGAGCCCCTTGTAGCGGCACTGGCCGATGTCCAGCCCCGCATCCGGGAGAATATCCAGCTCCAGACCACTGGCTGTTTTTACTTCGATGATCTGGGTGCCCTTTGCCCGGCCCTCGCTGACGGTCACCCGTCGCAGCGTCACGAGCTGAGCTGGGTTGCCGATGTATCCTTTTCTGATCCATTCGTTCAATCACGACACCTCGTTTCATTTGTGTTTCCAGATTCCAGCACCATCTTCAAGCCGCCATAGATACCAGCGTCATTTCCCAGAGATGCCAAAAGAATATGGCAGGATTTACAGGCATGGAATACCGCTTTTTCAAAGCCGGGGCGCATCCATCGGAGCAGAATCTCTCCCGCTTTGGAAACGCCGCCGCCGAGGATGACTGCCTCCGGATTCAGCGCGTTGCAGAGATTCGCAGCGGCAGCGCCAAGCATCTCGTACGACGACTGCACCACAGCAAGCGCAAGCGCGTCTCCGTCCTTTGCGGCGTCAATCACGTCCTTTGCCGTGAAAGACTCCACCTCACGCAGTCTGCTCGGTTGGCCGTCCGTCTGCAGCTGCAGACGCATGCAGCGAACCAGCCCGGTCGCGGAGGCATACTGCTCCAGACAGCCGCGCTTTCCGCAGGAGCAGAGCTCCGTTTCATTGGGATTCACCAGCATATGTCCAAACTCGCCCGCAGCGCCGTTGTATCCGTTCCAAAGATGTCCGTTCAGGACGATGCCGCCGCCGATGCCGGTGCCGAGCGTGATGAGAAGCATGCCGGACATGCCGGCACCGCTTCCCTTCCAAGCCTCGCCCAAAGCGGCGATGCTTGCGTCATTTGCCACATGAACCGGAAGCCCGATGAGATTCGACAGCTCCGTCTGCACATTCACGACGCCCCAGCCGAGATTGACGCAGCGGTGGACAACGCCGGTCTGGTCCACCGCGCCGGGAACGCCGATGCCGATGCCGAGGACAGCCGACTTTTCAATCCCGCGTTCAGTCAATTTCATTTCTACAGAAGCGGCAATATCCGGTAGAATGTGCACACCGTTGTCACCGGTGTCCGTAGGGATTTCCCATTTTTCCAGCAGCGTCCCGTCCGCGCAAAATAACCCGAGCTTGCAGGTTGTTCCGCCGAGGTCGATGCCAAAGCCGTATTGCTTCTCCATCAGCTCAGATAGCCGTCTCTGGCCTTCACGCCGAAGCGCGCTTCGAGCTGGTGCATCTGCTCGTCCGTGATCGTGTTCCGGCGCGGCAGGTGCGCGATCTTCATGTAGATCTCGGCGGCCTTCTCGGCGGTCTCGATGAGTCCGAAGGTCTCGTCGAGATCCTTGCCTGCGCCGTAGATGCCGTGCTGGCTCCAGACGACGAGGCGGGCGGTCTGCATCTTCTCTGCCGTAGCGACGCCGATCTCGTTCGTGCCGCAGAGCATCCACGGCAGGACGTTCACGCCG
>JAFRDQ010000079.1 GCA_017411225.1 Oscillospiraceae bacterium | reverse complement strand
GAAGACAAGATGAAAGCGAGGCGAATTCGTACACGCTGCGAATTCGCCTCACTTCTGTTTCCCTTCTGTTCCGCGGCACGCCGGGAGGGGCAAGCCCCTCCCCTACGTCCGTATTGATACAGGGAAAGAATCGTTACCAACTCTTCGAATCGTCAAAGTCCACCAGATCCGGCCGTACCGGCTCCTCGCCCATGACGGTCGTCATATAGAGGTTCACCTGATTGCGCATCTCGCGCTTGGAGATCGTGCGCGGATCCAGGAGATCCTGCGCCACCCACAGCAGCCGGATGTTCCGCTCCGCCGCCTGCTCCTCGAACAGGCCGCGCAGACCGTCCATGCCCTTGCAGGAGATCTGGTCATACATCAGCACGAAGTCGCACTTATAAAGCTCACAGATGCGCCAGAGCTCCTCGAGCACATTGCGGTGTCCGCCCTTGGTGTGCTTGCGCATCGTGCAGCGCTGATACGTCAGCGCCAGATCGCGCAGCGCGCTCTCGTGGCTCGAGGTATCGATGATCACGTCGGAGATGAGCGTCTCCATCGCGGCCACGACGTAGATGCCCCAGCATTCCTGCGCCCAGATCGAAAAGTCCGGATAGAAGTTCGCCGGGCACGACCATTCCACGCAGCGGTGGCGCATATCCTTGACGCACTTGCGGCGCTTTTCATAGCCGCGCATCATGATCCTGTTCACCTTGCGGTCGGTGTCCACAAAGCGCGGATCCATGCCGCCGGAGAGGTGATAGAAAAACATGCGGTAGATCCAGAAGGTCTCGCCCGTCATCTGCGGATAGGGCGTGCGGTTGACCTCCCATTTGGCGAGCTCATAGCGCGTCTCGTCGTTGTAAACCTCCATCGCCTTGAGGAAGGCGTCCCAGTCGAAGGTCTCGCCCGTCGTCTCCTCGATGAAGCGGATCATGTCCTTGAGCTCCTCCACGGCGTAGGGCTGCACTTCGTCCTCGGTGTACCGCGTCGGCACGGCGTAGACATGCGAGGGGAGACCGAAGTACCGCTCCTGGAAGGCGGAGGTCATCACCGAGCCGTCGCACGGCATGTTGCAGCTGATGAGACACGCGCCGATCTGCGGGTAGTCGTCCTTGAGCACGCAGCCGGTCTCGGAAGAGGGCAGCGGGCAGACGTCCGCGGGGATTGAGAAGTTCTCCGCCGCGTCCAGATAGGGGATGACCACGTTCTGGTCGAGGATGGATGTGAGGAACACCGGCAGCGTCTGCGCCGGGAGACCGATCAGGTTCGGGAAGCCCGCCATCATCTCGCACGGCACGAGCTCGTCGAACAGCACGATCTTCTTCGCCTTCTTATCGCTCTTGTGGAAGTTCTGGTCGGCGGCAAAGGTGTCGTGCAGCATGTCGGTCGCCTTCTTCACGATGCGGTCATACTGCAGCCTGGCCATGCGCAGCTGCTCGCCGCGCATGCCGAGCGTCGCGCGGTCAACAAAGGCGGGGTAGTTCAGATAGGACGCAAACCACTGATAGCGAAACAGCGCCTTCACCACGTCCACCGGCCCGCGCAGCACCATGCGCACCATGTCCTTCCAGACGATCAGCCACATCCAGAAGTTATAGACGTCGTCCACGGGCCCGCGGAACTCGCGCCAGCGGAAGTTGCCCGTCTTGGGGTTGAAGCGGTAGGTAAAATCGTTCATATGCGTGAGCATATGCAGCATTTCTTTCGGCGTCTTCATTTTGCGCTTCCTCCCTTCGCTTTCTGGATTTGCTTGATCTCCAGACTCTCCACGAACGCCTGCACGCGTGTGCGCAGCTGTCCCGCGCCGCCATTGGCGTTCTGCCGGTCGATGGCCACGGACGGAATGCCGTAGTCGTGCGTCATCACGTAGCTGGCAAGCGCCCGCTCGTAGCCCCAGAACTCGCAGAACTTCAGCTGCTCATACAGCACGCCCTGCGCGTGGTAGTCCTCCACCAGCTGCTTCACCAGCTGATGGCGGCCTTCAACCTTGTGCTTTTCCATATAGCGCGGGCACTGGCTCGTCAGCAGATAGTGCCGCGCGATCTGCTCCAATACAGGCTTGCCGTCTGTGAGCTCGATCTCCTCTCTGCCCGGCGTGGAGCCGAAGCAGAAGCGGTCGGCTACCACGAGCGCGCCCGCGTCCTCCACGAGCTTGATGAAATCGGGATCGTCGATCTCGCTGCCTGCGATCACGATCTTCACGCGCCATGCGGGCTTCACGTCCGGCTTGCGCGTTTTCAGCTCCTCGGCGGTTTCACGCAGATAGGGGAGGATCAGCGCCTTCGGGCAGGCGTAGCTCGCCACATTCAGCACCGAGAACTCATAGCCCGTGATGCGGGGATTGTCCTCCTTGCGGTATTCGCCGATCTCGGTGATCAGCCGGCAGACCTCGTTGTGCTCCTCCACAGCCTTGCGCAGCGCCGCGTCCGACACGTCCGTGCCGAAGCGCTCGCGCATCCGGTCGAGCACCTTGACCTGCAGCTGCGTCGTGTAATGCTTCACGGCGGCCTCAGTCGTCTTGAACGGCATGTCGAGGAAGCTCACGAAGAACCCCTCGTGGTCCACAATCGGCATCACGTCGAAGTGCTCCAGCGCGCGGTTCATCTCCGAGCAGGTCTCCGTGCCCATGATCGCGGAGAGAAAATGATAGCCTCCCTCGATCCCGCGCTCCAGCAGGCTCTTGCAGTAATCGCAGATGAAGTTGTTCATGTAGTAGCCGGAAATGTCCATCGACCCCGTGCGCGGCGCGCGCAGACGCACCGAAAAGCAGTTGTCGGCGTTTAAGAGCACCTCCGGCATGTGGTAGCAGGTGTAGCCGAGGGCGTGTTTTCCGTCCTCAACCGCCTGCTGCACGAGCTCGTTGTGCGCGCTCTCGAGCAGCTTTTCCAGTGTATACAGGTGTTTCAGATCCTTCATGGAACCACCTCGTTTTCAAACAGATTATCGTCATTATATCGCATTTCTCAACAGCTCGCAAGGCAAATGATTGACATTTTGCAGTCTTTGCGGTTTAATGCAGATAGAAATTCATTTACGGAGGAAACGCCATGAAACCGCAGTTTGCCAATGTCTTTAATATCTCCACCAACGAGAACCAGAGCGAGTGCTCCCTGAGCTTCTACCATATGTATATGAAGCACAATTACACGCCCCAGCAGAAGGGCCTGATCGACATGCCCGAAAAGACCGTGGATGAGGTCTGCAGCGTCATGCTCACGCGCGACGGCGCCCGCGCCCTCATGCAGCTGCTGCACAAATCGTTCGGTGACCTTTGAGGTTGAAAAACAACACCATGTGTGTTAGAATAGGACAAAATCACACACAAAGGAGAAAAATCCATGCACGAGCTTGGAACCGTTTTCTATGTTCTCGACCGCGTTGAGGAGCTTGTCCAGGAGCACGAGCTCGAAAAGGTCGGCAGCGTCACGCTCGAGGTCGGCGAGGTCAGCGGCATCATCCCGGAGTATCTCGTGGACTGCTGGAAGTGGGCGTGTAAAAAGCGCACGCCCGCCCTGCAGGAGGCGGAGCTCAAGATCGAGAAGCTCGAGGCCGTCACCTACTGCGAAAACTGCGGTCAGACCTATCCCACGATGAAGTACGCCAAGATCTGCCCGCACTGCAAGAGCGAGCGCACCTATCTCCTCACCGGCAACGAATACAACATCAAAGAAATCGAAGCCTACTAAAAAGAGCCCGTCGTATGACGGGCTCTTTTTTGCCTGCAACAAAAGAGAATATTTTACGTCAGTATTTCCGAAAGGGGATATGCATATGGAACGCAAAAGACTTTATAAAAGCAAGGACGACGCCATGCTCTTCGGTGTCTGCGGCGGCGTTGCGGAGTATTTCGGCATTGACAGCACGATCATCCGCCTGCTCGTCGCGGTCTTCTGCCTCTGCCTCGGCACGGGCGTCATTGCCTATCTCATCTCCGCGCTCGTCATCCCCTCCAGACCGGGTGAGGAGCCCTGCGTCCGCATGCCCGGCGGAGAAAAAAAGCTGCGCCGCAGTGCCACGGATAAAACCATCTGCGGCGTCTGCGGCGGCATCGCAGAATATTTCGGCATCGACTCGGTCCTCGTCCGCCTGCTGCTCGTGTTCTTCTGTCTCCTCGGCGGCTCCGGCGTCATCGCCTATATCATCGCCGCCATCATCATCCCGCCGGCGGAGCAACTATAAAAACAGACCTCCCCGCATCCGCAGGGAGGTCTGTTTATTTCTCCATCGCCCAAACCCGCATGATCGCGGCCTGCGTTTTTCCGTCTGGCACCTTTCCGTCCAGCACATCCCGCACCAGCTCCTCGAGCGGCACGGCGCGCACGGCGAGAAACTCATCGTCGTCCAGCTTCTGCTCTCCGGCCTTCAGCCCCTTGGCGAGATACATCCAGATCGTCTCGCTCGAATAGGCCGCGGTGGGGTAGAAGGGGCCCATCGGAATGAGCTCTGAGCAGGTCAAGCCCGTCTCCTCCTTGAGCTCACGCCGTGCGGCGGCCTCCGGGTCCTCGTCCGGCCCGTCGAGCTTGCCCGCGGGGATCTCCACGATCACGCCGTCGTGCGGATAGCGGTACTGATCCTCCACGATTACGCGCCCGTCGTCCAGCAGAGGGACAACGGCCACCGCGCCGTTGTGCCGCACGAGCTCGCGCGTCGCGCTGTGTCCGTTCGGCAGCCGCACCG
>JAFRDQ010000010.1 GCA_017411225.1 Oscillospiraceae bacterium | reverse complement strand
AGCGCCCTGTTCTGCTTTCATTTCTTCTATGGCTTGTGCTATAATGGAGTCCAAGCCATTCCCGATTGTTTCTTTCATGTTCCTCCTTCCGCTGAGTTGTTAGCCCACAGCCCAGTCTAAAGGATTTGAATGACAATTGGAATGGCTCTTTTAATTTGTCTCAGATTGGCGGTTTTAGCCCGGCGCTAATTGGTTCTTTTAGCCTGGCGCTAACAGCACCACCGAAATTAATAAAATCCATGTTGATATTTTGATATTTCGGCTCTAATATCTGTAGCATTTGAAGTGCCCTTTTTACATATTTTACATCTGTTTTTCCTTCAAAGGCAACCAAAGGCTTTTTAGACTGAAATATAATTTCGTGACCAATGATATCCCAAGCACTTCCGGTCAGCTGTTTTATTTTCTCCCTTTTTTCATTGCTCATGAGTGCTGTTTTTCCGTCAGCACACTCTAACATCAACAATTCTCCTTCTTGAGCAACTTGGGCAATAATTGGCGAATGTGTTGCAACGATGACCTGTCTGTTTGGATATTCGCGCATCATACTAATAAGCTCGGGTTTTCTTCCTTCGTGTAAATGTGCATCTGGTTCGTCAAATAGGAGCAATGTTTTTTCGTCAGCCAGAATTTCTAAAACTGTTTTCACGAGAATCAGCTTTTTTTCACCTTCGCTAAGCTGTTGAACGGTTATTCCATAATTCGTTCGTTGATTGCAAGCTTTTCTTTTTCCGAAAGATCTTCATAATGGTCGCCCTCAATTTTCGAACGCAGTGCGGCCTTGGTAGCCTTAATTTCGCCCTCGATTTGCTCTCGAACATACTCAAATGCTTTAATCAGAAAGCCACCGCTTCCGCAGGTTGGGTCACAAATAGTTTCACCCTCTTTGGGATCAAGCACATGGGTCATGAAGTTTACGATTGTGCGAGGAGTGAAGAACTGTCCCAATTCTCCGCGGAATGTTGTTCCCAAAAATTGCTCGAATGCAATGCCTTTTACGTCGTCCTGCGTATCAGAAAGGTTATAAACCTGCAATTTTTGAAGAATCTGCTCAAAGCTGTTTTGACGAATTTTAATAGAATCATTTTCATCGAACAGATGATCTTCTCTGAATTTATCCTTGGTGTCATTGAACAGGATCTGCATGTAAGGCAGATCTATGCCCTGCTTCTTTAAGGTTGGACGTGTGTATCTTTCATAATCAGCTTCTAGCTGCTGATACTTTTTGAGCGTGAATACTTCCCCTCCGTTTTTGTCCCGCTCATATCTTATCTTCATAAATAGAATTTTGCTAATCTCATCAAATGCCGCTTCGGGAGACAGCTTATCATTATTACGAATGATATTATGGCAGGTACGAAGCATTTTGGTAAAGTCATCTCTTGTGAAAGTCTTGGTTTTACTCAAGATTTCTTTGACTTTCTTATCCACAAGTGCTTCTTCCGCCGTAGGAATTGCGACGACTTCTACCAATTCTTTCGGGAGATACTCTTTATCGACATTAAAATACTTTGTCTCTTTCTCATTGGTCGTTACAAAGAAACTTGCCCCTGCCCACGAGGCATAGTTATACCCTTGATAATAATCTTCTTCACGAATGCGAACATTTTCAGCTTTGCATTCAACAACAATAAACGCTGACTTTCCGGCATCTTTATCATTTTTCGATTTCCAGATTACAATGTCAGCACGAGCCTGTCCCTGCCCGCGCTGAGAGTTTGTAACTTTAATCTCCTGAGCCATTTGGTCAAGTGAATAACCGTAACTTTCCACAAGGTTCTTTATATATTCTTGACGGACTTTTTCCTCTGGAGTCTCTATATGCCAAGAGCTAGTTAATGGGCAATAGATCTTTCCATTCTCACGTCTGATTTCAAGTGTAGACATATATTAATTCTCCTTACAAGCGCATTTAATGATTATCCGGTATGAATTCCATAATATCATCTATTGTGCAGTTTAAGGTCTCACAGATTTTTCTTAATACCTCTGTGGAAACATCTTTCCCCTGAGAAAGTTTGCTCAAAGCATAATGCGTAATCTTGGCTTCTCGTTCAAGGTCGCTTTTTTTCATGTCTTTGTCGATCAGCAATTTCCAAAGCTTCTTATAGCTGACAGCCACGAGATTCCCTCCTTGCTTACGGAATATTGAATTACTGGCTTCATTTTACCAAATAATTTTAAAATACTCAATCAAAAATGATGAATTTCATACTGTTTGACCGAAATAGTAGCAATTGTCCTTGCCAGAGGGCCTTTGGGGCGTCTGCCCCTGAAAAAAGCCGCCGTGCGCAACAAAGACGTTGCTTGCTCTCGTCAGACATGGCGCGCTCCGTTCCGTGGCGTCAGAAGAAACTCGCTCCACTCCGCAGCACCGCTTTGGCGGTACGGCTCCGTATCCGCTCCTTCCTTCTTCCTTTCCAAATCGCAACCGATGTTTCGATTTGGGTTTGTGATGATTGTGCGCGGCTGCCCATCCGCTTTCCCGGCCTTTCACTCCAAATAAGCAGACGCTTTGATTTGGCTATGCGTCTGCCGGTTTCGACGCTGCGATTTCTTTGCATACACCGGAAAAAATTGCAGAAACTAGCCCTGTGAGTATGACAGCAAAGGGGCGTTTTGATATGAAAGCAACCGGAATCGTGCGCCGGATCGACGATCTCGGCCGTGTGGTCATCCCTAAGGAGATCCGCCGAACCCTGCGCATCCGCGAGGGAGACCCGCTGGAGATTTACACCGAGAAGGACGGCGGGGTGGTGTTTCGCAAATACTCGCCGATGGGGGAGCTGGCGGATTTTGCCGGGCAGATCTGCGATTCGCTGCACCGGACGACGGGGCGGCCGGTGGCGGTGTGCGACCGGGACGCCGTGATCGCGGCGGCCGGGCTGGGCCGGCGCGAGCTCGTGGAAAAGCGCATCAGCGGCGATCTCGAGCGGCTGATGGAGTCGCGCGGGCTCTTCGCCGAGCGCGGCGACTGCACCGTGCCGGTGGCGGCGGGGGAGGACCGCTGGTGCCTCGCCGTGGCGGCGCCGATCCTCTCGCAGGGCGACGTGCTCGGCTGCGTCACGTTTCTGCAGCCAAAGGGCGGCGTCCCCGCGGGCGAGACGGAAGAAAAGCTCGCCGACGCCGTCTCGAACTTCCTCGGCAAGCAACTGGAATCCTAAAACAGGAAAGGCGAATTCGCAGTCTTTGCGAATTCGCCTTTTGATGTTGAAACAGAAAGCCAGCTTGTTATGCGATGCGCTTGCCGAGCCACGGAATGCGGCGGATCAGCGCGGAGAGCGCGAGCGAAAGCACGGTCAGAATCAGAACCGTGACCGGAACCGCGATAAACGCCCAGGCCCCGCCGGTGAGAGCGCCGACCGGCGCAAAGCGATCGAGCAGCAGCGGATGCAACAGATACACGCCGAAGCTGCATGCTGCAACGGAGATGATCAGGCGCTGCATCCTGCCGGACAGCCGAGGCGAGACGGCCTTTGCTGCCGCGAACACGCCCGCTGTCTGGAACAGCACGCAGAATTTGTGGTATGCCAAAAACTCCTCCTGCGGCGCACCGTTGATAGAGGAAAGCCGGGCGTTCAGAAGCGGGGAGAGCACAAACCCCAGCAGCCCCAGCGCGCAGAGAATGATCGTCTCCCGCCTGGAGAGCTGCCGCTGGTGGAGCGCATGCCCGAGGACGAAATACGGCACGAAGCCCAGCGTGAGGAAGAACATCGTATATTGCTTTACGGTAGTGAAAATGTCGGCAAGTCCCAAATCCCAAAGCCGATCCGCGGCCTTGGCAAAGAGGATCAGATCCGGGACGCCAAACGTGAACACCGCCGAGAGCGCGAGGAAATACCATGTGAGCCGCTCTGACGCCGTGATGCGTCTCAGAATCGGGACAATCAGATAAAACCCCGCCAGCATATACAGATACCATAAATGATAATGTCCGCGCAGCAGCCGGGTTACAAAGACGCGCGGGCTTCCCTGACAATGGATCGCGGCGTAGAGCGCCGACCAGACGAGGAAGGCCAGGATGATGCGGGGAATGTATTTTTGAAACAGCGAGCGCGCGGAAACACGGCGCTGCGGATCGAGAAACACCGCGCCGCTGACCATGGCGAACATCGGCACCGCCCAGCGGGCGAGCCCGTCCCAGAGATTCATGGCCTGCCACGCGGGAGAATCGACCGGCAGATTATAAAACTGGCCTCCGGAGACGTGAATGCAGATCACGCCGGTCATGGCAAGCACGCGCAGCAAATCCAGATATACAGAACGCGTTTTTTTCTCCGGCATTGAGAGCACGCCTCCTTACATTTTCACTTCATAATTATGATGCGCAATGAATTCTAGCATAAGCAGGCAGGGTTGTAAAGAGCCTCCTGCGCCCGAACCAATCCGGAAAGACAAAACCGCCGGAGTCAAAAACTCCCGTCCGAGAAATCGGACGGGAGTTTGGATTTTATTGGTCGTTTTCCTTCACGCTGTCCGGCCAGTAGCGGTGCGGGTCGGGGTCGTCCTCGCGCTCGCCGACGGCGATCTCGAAGCGCTTGATGAGCTCCGTGAGGCCGAGCTTTGCGGTCATGAGCTCGTTGTAGGCGAAGTTGTCGGTGTACCCGCGGTCCTTGCACTCCTCGAGCCCCTCGCGGATCTCCTCCTGCTCCATCAGCGCGGTCTCATAGAGATCCTCGAGCTTGCCGAGCTGCGTGACGAGGTCGTCCGTGTTGTCCGTGAGCGGATGCGCCGTCTCGAACCGGCGGCCGATGCGGACGATGGCGTTGTATGCCGCCTTGAGCATCAGGAGCGTCAGATCGGCCTCGGGGCCCATGTCGGAGGTCTGGGCGATGCCCTGCTCCATCTCCTGCACCTGCTCCAGCCAGTACTGATGCACGCCGAGGAGCTGGTCGAGCCGCTCCTGCAGCTCCGCCTCGGGATGGCGGTTGGCGGAATAGCCGCCCTTTTTCAGCTTCTTTGTCAAACGGTCCATAATCTATCCTCCAAGTTTTTAATCATCCACGTCGAGCGCCTCAAGCCCCTTCGCGGCCACGGGCTTGCTGTCGCCGTGGCGGACGAACAGCATCGTGACGAACGCGAGCGCCACAAAAATCGTGGCGTAGGGGAAGAGGACGGTCATGCCCATATGGTCCATCAGGAAGCCCGAGAACATGGGCGTGACGACCTGCGCGGCCATACTGGCGGTGTAATAAAATCCGGTGTACTTGCCCACGTCCGCGCCGGAGCAGAGCTCCACGACCATCGGGAAGGAGTTGACGTTGATCGTCGCCCAGCCGATGCCCGCGAGGGCGAACATGAGGTTCATGAGCATCGTGGGGCTCTCCGAGCGGAGGAACGCCGCCACGCCGAAGGAGATGCCGAGCATCACGACGCCGGCGAGGATCGTCTTCTTGCGGCCGACCTTGGAGGCGACGATGCCGACCGGGAGATACGAGATGATCGCTGCGGCCTGCGCGATGATGAGCGTGAGGTTGTAGTCCTTGTGCAGAATGTTCGAGGCGTAGACGGAGTATTTGCTCGTCACGGCGTTGTAGCCCATGAACCAGAGCACGATGGACGCGAGGATGAACAGCAGCGACTTCTTCTCGCCCGCGGAGAGCCCGCGGCCGGCGCCGGGCTCGGCGTCCGGTTCGTCCTCCTCGATGCCGAAGCGCTTGGAGTCCTCGTGCATCTTCTTGACCAGCTTCGGCTCCTTCACCGTGAGCAGGAAAATGACGAGCGCGAGCAGCATCACGGCGCCGATCACGCCGAAATAGACCTTGTAGCTCATCAGGGAGTTTTTCACGCCGCTGGTGTGGAACACCATGCCGAGCGCGAGCACGAGAATGCCGCCCGCGCTGCCCATCAGGTTGATGACGGCGTTCGCCTTCGACCGGAGCGGCTTGATCGTCACGTCCGGCATCAGCGCCACGGCGGGGGAGCGGAAGGTCGCCATCGCGATGAGCGTGATTAAGAGCAGCGCGATGAAGAGAATCAGCGTGCTCGGGTTGTCCTTTGCGATCTGGTGCGCCACGGCCTGACGGGCGGGCGTGACGTAGTTGGTGTAATCCGGGTTCGTGACGGTCTTCTCGTCGCCCTGGATCTGGCTCGTGATCTGCGTGAACTCCTCCTCGGTGAACACGTCGCCGAGCACGAAGGTCTCGCCGTCCGGCGTCTGCAGCGTCGCGTCCTTCTCAAGCTCGTAGATCTCCGAGAGCGCGGCGGGATCGTCGATCTTCGCCACGTCGCCGAGGTTCTTCAGCTGCGCCGCGTCCACCAGCGAGAGCGAGACAAACGCCGCCACCGCAACGATCGTGCCCCAGAGGATGAACGGCGTGCGCCGCCCCTTCGGGCTCTTGCTCCTGTCGGAGATTGCGCCGAAGAGCGGCAGCATGAACAGCGCCAGAATGTTGTCCAGCGCCATGATCACGCCGGAGAGCGCCTGCGACATGCCGAATTTGTTGGTCAGAATGAGGGGGATCGTGTTGTCATACGCCTGCCAGAAGGCGCAGATCAGGAAAAACGCGAGGCCCACCAATACGGTGCGCTTGTAGTTCAGTTTCATACCCTTCCTCCACTACCAGTTAGAGATGGACTCATTGTATAATAAATCGGTGCAGAATGCAAGCAAGCCCGCCAAAAGGCGGGCTTTGTATGCGCTTGATTGATTGATAAAACCAAATTGCATCGAACGATGCGATTTGGAAAGGAAGAACGGGGGCGCGGATACAGAGCCGTCGCGCTTTAGCGCGGCTGCGGCGTGGAGCAAGCCCGTTCTGACGTGGTAGGGGTCGGCGTCCCCGACGACCCTGCAGAACGCACCGACTGCACTGCCGTTCCCGGGCGAATCCGCACCGCCTTTCAATTTGATCATCCCGCGGTTTAATTTGAACATTTTCGCATAAAATGATCAAATTGAAAGGAGAGAAAATAAAACATGAGGCAGATCCACTGGTCGGATCCGCCTCATTTCTGATATCGTCATCTCATTCCTTCACCCCGCTGCAGAGCCTGGCTCCCATTTGGAACGCCGCCTCCAGATCGCGGGGGAACTGCGTTTCGCGCATCTCTTTTTTGTGCGCCTCGTCGAAGCTCGCCATGCTGAATTTGCTGTAGTCGCTCACCTGCAGCGTATCGCAGCTCGCGCAGATCTCCACCTCGCCGTTGAGAGCGCGGAACGTGTCCGCGAGCGCCTGACATTCCGCCTGATACCGGCTGCGGAAATAGGATTGCGGCGCGTTCATCGTGAAGACGAGGCCGACGTTGACCCGCCCGGTGAAGTAGTTCGCGTAATCGTCATAGGAGAGCGCGCAGAAGTGGAGCCGTTCGATCAGCGCGTGGACTTGACTGGTGATGTCGCCCAGATAGATCGGCGAGCCGATCAGCAGCGCGTCGGCGGCGAAAATGCGGTCGATGACCGGGGAAAGATCGTCCTTCCAGAAGCACTTGCAGCGCTCCGCGCCCTTTCTCTTGCACAGCAGACAGCTGCGGCAGCCGGTATAGCGGAGATCGTAAAGATCGATGTATTCCGTCTCCGCGCCGACGGACTCGGCGCCCTGCTGCGCGGACTTGAGCATCATGGCGGTGTTCCAGTTCTTTCTGGGGCTGCCGTTTAAGATGATGGCTTTCATAAGCATACCTCCCGGGATGATAACGTCTGATGAAGGGAACGCGGCGGTCTCACTCCGACAGCGACCGCACCCCGTTTTCTCCGTCGGGGACGAAGTAGGTGCTGCGAATCTCGCGGTAGACGCCCTCCAGGTCGCGTGTGCTTAAAATCCGATAGAGCTTCTCGTGCGCCTGATAGAGCTCCTCACCGCGGCCGCTCTGGAGCATGAGCTCCACGCTCTCATGGCGCATGTCGTGCGTCATGGTGCGCACGGTGTCGGCGATGCGCTCGACGACGCGGCTGTGCGCCAGATGCATGATCGCCTCGTGAAAGGCGTCGTCGCGGCGGAATACCTCCTCCACGTCCGGCGTCTCGCTGCGGCAGGCCTGCCCGAGCGCGACGAGCGGCTCGGAGAGTGAGGCGATTTCCTCATCCGTGGCGTTGCGGATTACGGTCAGCATCGTGCCGGTCTCCATGATCTCGCGCAGGTCCATCAGCTCGTCGTAGCTGTCGCCCCGGCCGAGGATCACGCCGTAGATCAGCGGGGAGATCATCGGCTCCGTGAACCCCTCGCACATGAAGGTACCGACGGGGCGGCGGATCTCCAGCACGCCCATCGCGACGAGAATCTTGATCGCCTCGCGCACGGTGTTGCGGGCGACGCCGAAGCGCTCTGCAAGCTCGATTTCCGTCGGGATCTGATCGCCGGGCTTCAGCGCGCCGTTCATCAGCTGCTTCGTAAAGGTGTCGATGATCTGCTGTACGGTGTTGTTGCTGATTTTTTTGATGTCCATAAGAACACCTCACAATATAATATTGATTGTTGAACAAAGTTTAGCAAGAAACAGGAATGATGTCAAGTGAGCGCATATATCAATGTTGAACAATAAACATTGGTGAAAATTGTGGACTCCTCCAAAATCCCGAAAAATGAAGAAAAAAGCCTTGACGCTGTGCAAAAGATATGGTATTTATAAATCGCAAGCACCAATGTTCAACATTGAATCGAGAGGGGAGCCGAACCACATGACTTTGTATATGATCGCAATCGCATTCAGCGCAGGCATCATCAGCGCGATGGTCGGAGCGTTTCAGGAATGCATGCTCGCCGGTCTGGTGATGGTCGCCATGACGGCGTTCCCACAGTATTCTTTTTTGGGCGATACCGTTTCCTACGGACTGTTTCCCTACATTGCCTTCACCGGCGGAGTGGTCGCAACGGCCTATGCCTCGAAGGTGCGCAAGCACGACCTCGGAGGTGCGGCGATCCTTACGAGCCTGACGAAGTTCCAGGACATCTCCGTTCTGCTGGTTGCGGCGGCGGTCTCGATCCTCTCGATGATCACGGCCTGGCTCATCAACAAGACCGGCTGGGTGATCGACGCGGGCTCCGTCTCCGTCATCTTCTACTCCTGCCTCACGCGAAAGTTCCTCGGCGACGGCAAGTTCCTCAACCGCAGCATGAAGGCCATCCCGCGCTACAGCGGCAATAAAAAGGAATGGATCTACTGGGCGTTCCTCGGTCTCGCGGTCGGCTTCATGGCAGGCGGTATCGTGATGAAATCCGGCAATCCGTGGCTGCCCTTCTTCCTGAGCTTGGCGTCCCTGGTGTTCTGGTTTATCGACCCAAACTTCCCGCCGACGCACCACATCACCTGCACCGCGGGCTATGCCATGCTCGCCACCGGCAGTCTCGCCTGGGCGGCGGTCTGGGGCATGATCGCCTCCATCGTAAGCACGATCATCGGCGACGCGATCAACACCGACGCCAGTACGCACATCGACCCGCCTGCCACGACCATCGGTGTGCTGAGCATCCTGATCTATCTGATCTACTACATCATCCTGTAATCACTCCCATGCGATGGGAAAACATGATACAATCAAACCATGAAAACATGAAAAGGAGAGAACACCATGAAAATCAAGAAACTGATCGACTGCTCCCAGACCTTCTTCCACAACAACCCCGGTTACCTGCCCTATGAGCTCTGCGAGATCAACTACGAGACCCTGATCGCAAAGGACGGCTACCAGTCCGAGCGCATGTACATGAACACCCACACCTCCACCCACTTCGACGCGCCCCGTCATCATTTCATTGACGGCATGGACGCTGCCGAGTATCCCGTTGAGAATCTCGTGGGCGAGGCGGTTCCGATGGACTTCTTCGATCTGCCCGTGCACACCGGCATCGGCCCGGAGCTGCTCGACAAGTATGCCGACAAGGTCAAGCCCGGCGACATCGTCCTGCTCTGCACCGGCCTCGGCCTGAAGCGTGACTGGGGCGTGGACTATGTGGACAACTGGTCCTTCCTCACCCCTGAGGGCGCGCAGTGGATGGTCGATCACGGCGTCAAGGGCGTCTGCATCGACGGTCTGAGCGTCGGCGGCCCGCGCCCCGAGGACGGCGGCGGCCCCACCCACAAGATCGCGCTGCGCAACAACATCTGGTACGGCGAGGAGGT
>JAFRDQ010000078.1 GCA_017411225.1 Oscillospiraceae bacterium | reverse complement strand
GAGGTCGTAGGAGATGACGGTGCCGTACTTTTTGGCGGTCTTGCAGGCTTCGATCACGGTCTCGCAGGCCTGCTCGCTCAGGGCCGCGTAGATGCCGCCGGTGTGCAGCCAGCGGACGCCCAGCTTGCCGAAGATGTACTCAAAATCAAAGTCCTCGGGCGTGGCCTGGGAGATGGCGGTGTTCGCGCGGTCGGAGCAGCCCACCGCGCCGCGGATGCCGAAGCCGCGCTCGGTGAAGTTGATGCCGTTGCGGCAGATGCGGCCGATGCCGTCGGTCTTTTTCCAATAGATGAGATCCGTGCTGACGCCGCCCTGCTCGATGAAGTCGCGCATAAGCTTACCGACCTCGTTGTCGGCAAAGGCGGTGATGACGGCGGTGCGCAGGCCGAAGCACTTGTGCAGGCCGCGGATGACGTTATATTCGCCGCCGCCCTCCCACGCGCGGAAGGTGCGGGCGGTGCGGATGCGGCCCTCGCCGGGGTCGAGGCGCAGCATGACCTCGCCCAGCGACACGGCGTCAAAGCGGCATTCTTCTCTCGGTCTCAGATTCAGTTCCATGGTTATGCCCTCGCTTCCTTTACAATTTCTCTGGATTTTCTGCACAGCTCGGTGATCTCGTCCCACTTATTGTTGTCGATGAGGTCCGCCGTGACCATGTAAGACCCGCCGCAGGCGGCGATCACGGGGCTGGAAATGTATTCCGCAAGATTCTTCAAAGAAATGCCGCCGGTGGGCATGACCTTGAACATGGGAAACGGGGCGGAGAGCGCCTTGATCTTCTTCAGGCCGCCGGACTGCTCCGCTGGAAAGAACTTGATGACCTCAAGGCCGAACTTCAGCGCCGCGTGGTAGTCCGTGGCGGTGGTGCAGCCGGGGAAGATGGGAATGTTCTTCTCCTGCGCGTAGGCGACGAGCTCGGCGTCAAAGCCGGGCGTGACGATAAACTCCCCGCCCGCGGCGATGACGGCGTCGATCTGCTCGGTGCGCGTGACGGTGCCGGCGCCCACGATTATCTCGGGGCAGGCTTCCTTCATGAGGGCGATGGCCTTGTCCGCGCCCGCGGCGCGGAAGGTGACCTCCGCGACCGGCACGTCGCCGGCGCAGAGCGCCTTGGCCAGCGGCGCTGCGTCGCGCTCGGGGTGGTTCAGCTTGATGACCGGCACGACGCCGATCTCGGAGATTTTCTGATTGAAAGCGTTCATGGGATCATTCCTCCGTTACATACTTTTTCAGCGTCTCGCGCACGGCGCCGGGCCCGGCGCAGAGCTCGGTGAAATAACCGCAGACGCGCTCCGCGAGACCTGCCTCATAGAGATCCACGCCGAAGATACCGGCGTTGGACAGCAGACCGCGCAGCTTCTCGCAGTCGGGCTTCTCGCCCAGCTTCAGATCGGACACATAGGCCTGAGATTCCGCCAGCAGCGGATCGGGGCTGGGCTCAAAGGCGCTGCCCGCGTCGTCCACCGCCATGAGATAGCGCAGCCAGCCGGCAAACACCAGCGGGATGAGCTGGAGATCCTGCACATTCAGATCCTCGGCGGCGAGATAGGCCTTGATCGTCTCGCCGAAGCGGATGGGCAGCTTCTGGGAGGTGTCGGTGGCGATACGCTGGGGCGTATCGGGCATGAAGGGGTTCGGAATGCGCACGCGCAGAACCGTGTCGATGAAATCCCGGGGCCGGATGATGCCGGGGTCCGTGACCACGGGAAGACCTTCCTGATAGCCGATGATCTCCACCATGCGGCGCAGCTGGGGATCGTTCATCTCCGCGGAGATGCGCTCAAAGCCCAGCAGGCAGCCGAACACGGCGAGGGCGGTGTGCAGGGGGTTGAGGCAGGTGCAGACCTTCATGCGCTCGACCTTGTCCACGGTCTCGCGGTCGGTGAAATAGAACCCGGCGCGCTCGAGCGGCGGACGGCCGTTGGGGAAATCGTCCTCCAGCACGAGATACTCGCTCTCCTCGGCGTTGACGAACGGCGCCTTCACGGTGCCGCGCGCATTGCGCACGGGGGCAAAGCCCTCGAGCCCGTCGCGCTCGAGCATGGCGCCGACGGTGAGATCCGGGCTCGGTGTGATCTTATCGATCATGGTCCAGGGGAAGGAGACGCGGCTCCCATCCTCGATGTAAGCGCGGAAGCCCTCATCGCCCCAGGCCTCGGCAAAGGCCGACATGGCGGCGCGGAGCTTATCGCCGTTGTGGGAGCAGTTGTCCGTGCTGACCATGGCGATGGGGTATGCCCCCGACTGATAACGCGCGAGCAGAAGCGAGGCGACCCGGCCCATATAGCTCTTCGCCTCATCGGGCGAGGCGGCGAGATCCGCCCGGACGTCATCGCCGGTGAGGGCATAGCCCTTTTCGGTGATGGTGAACGTCGCCATCTGCAGGGCGGGGCTGCGGAAGATCTCCTTCAGCCGCTCCTCCCCGCCGTAGAGAAAGCAGGTTTCGGCGATGGCGCCGAGGACGCTTTTTTCCACAGTGCCGTCGGCTCTGAGCGTGACGACGACGGCGAGATCGTCATAGCGCTCGCCCCCGCAGTCCATGCGCTCGACGGCGATGATGCCGCGGTCCAGAACGCCCTCATTGAGCAGGCGCTGGGCGGCCATGCCCTGCAGGGCCTTGAAGATGTTGCCCGCGCCGAAGTGGATCCAGGCGGGGCTGGCCTTCGTCCGCTCCACCATGGCCGGGCGGTCATACTCCGGGAGCAGATAGCCCTTCTCTTCCCAAAGCGCGCGGCTTTCAAGCCCTTTCGCGCTCAATTCCAGTTTCATGCTTTCGTCTCCTTATCCATGAGATCCCACGCGCCGAGCATGTACATGATGCCGAGGGCGCGGTCATATAATCCGTAGCCGGGGCGCACCGTGCCGGGGCCCTCGCCCCAGAGATGGCGCCCGTGGTCCGGGCGGATATAGCCCTCGAAGCCGCAGTCGTGATAGGCGCGGAGGATGTCCATAATGCCGGTGTCACCGTCGCAGTCGCGGTGGCTGGCCTCGGAGAAGTCGCCGTTGGGGAAATGCTTCACGTTGCGGATGTGGGCAAAGGCGATGCGGTCACAGTGCTTGCGCACGATGTCGGCCACATGGTTGTGCGGGTCGGCGTTCAGCGAGCCGGAGCAGAGCGTGAGACAATTGTACGGATCGTCCACCATCGCCAGGAAGCGATCCACCGCCTCGGCAGAGGTCAGCAGGCGCGGCAGGCCGAAGATGTCCCACGGGGGATCGTCCATGTGAATGGCCATCTTGATGCCGGTTTCATGGCAGACGGGCATGAGCTTCTCCAGAAAATAGCGAAGGTTCTCCCAGAGCTGCTCCTTGGTCATGTCCTTGTAGAGCGTGAAGAGCTCATCGAGCTTCGCCATGCGCTCCGGCTCCCAGCCGGGGAACGTCATGTGATACTTCTCGGTGAAGCTCATGACGTAGTCCGCCATCTCCTTCGGGTCATCCTGAATCATGCCCGTCTCATAATACAGGGCGGTGGAGCCGTCTCCCACCGGGTGGAAGAGGTCGGTGCGCGTCCAGTCGAACACCGGCATGAAGTTATAGCAGATCACCTTCACGCCGAACGGGGCCAGATTGCGGATGGTCTGAATGTAATTTTCGATATACTGATCCCGGCTCGGCAGACCGACCTTGATGTCGTCATGGACGTTGACGGACTCGACCACGTCCATATTGAACCCATAGGGCTCCAGCTGCTTTTGAACGACCGCGATCTCCTCGGGCTGCCAAACCTCGCCGGGCATCTTGTCGTGCAGCGCCCAGACGATGGTGCTGACACCCGGGATCTGCCGGATGTCATTCAGCGTAATTTTATCATTGCCCTCGCCGTACCAGCGAAAGCCCATTTGCATCGGCATGATTTTTCCCTCCTGTAATTATCTGTCGGTCATTTTCACTGTCTTTATTATATCGCATTTGTTTTACAATGGAATTGCAATTTTTGCTTGTACGATTGTGATTCTTGCTCTATACTGGTTTTGAGGTGATCGCATGGCAAGAAATACACAGCGCTTCAATCCCAGACAGAGCATGCATCGGCCCGATTATGAGATTTTTCATTATCAGGACCCGAAAATGCAGGAGGTTCCGCTGCATCACCATGATTTCTATGAAATCTATCTGTTTTTGAGCGGAAATGTGGAATATCTGGTCGAGGGGCGAAGCTACACCCTCCAGCCGAATGATCTGCTGCTGATCAGTCCCATGGAGCTGCATCGTCCCATGGTCGCTCCGGATAAATCCTATGAGCGAATCGTCCTGTGGATTGACGAGGCTTATCTGAACAGCCTTCCAGAGCGGCAGGCCGTGAAAGACTGTTTCGACTCCGGGCACAACCTGTTCCACTGCACCGGCACGGCAATTCCCTCTCTCGTGCGCCATCTCGTTCGGGAGGACTGCTCTGAGCAGAGCGGGAGCCGCATGTATGCCGAGGGGCTCTTTCTGCAGCTCATGGCGGAGATCATCCGCCTGATAAGCGGTCTGCCGGATGATGCGGATCACGCGGGTGACACGCCTCTTGTCTCACAGGTTCTGCGTTATATCAGCGATCATTTCCGGGAAGAACTGAAGCTGGACGATCTGGCCGCTCAATTCTTCGTCAGCAAATACTACCTGGCACATACGTTCCGCGAGAACGTCGGCACAAGCGTTTACCATTATATTCAGCTCAAGCGCCTGCAGCATGCCCGGCAGCTGCTCTCGGAGGGCGGCAGCCCGGGCGAGGTCTGCCATGCCTGCGGTTTTCAGGACTATGCCAACTTTTACCGGGCTTTTCGGCAAATCTACGGAATCAGCCCGCAGGCCGCAAAGACGCTGTCATTCAGGTAAGCGCCGGGCTTTGCCAAAGCCGGTAATACAGCCAGTCAGAACAGCGGGAGCGCCAACTTCGGCGCTCCTGCTTGGCACGTAAGAGCGTTTTTTTCTCATAAAGAGAGATCTGAAATCCCAGAAGGGCATTGTGGGCTTTGACGAGCACGAATACAAGGCGCTGCTGGCATCAAAGCGGAGCGCCTGAGCCGCTGTTCTGCGGAGCAGAGCGGAATGAAATCATCATCCCGCACAAGAAGCAGAAAAGCACAGAAGATCGACTGTGACAGTCTTTCTTCCGTGCCTTTTTTCGTTTTCAGGAAGTTAAAAACCGTGGCCGCTGCCCATACCGCCGGGACCTCCCATGCCGCCGTGGCCGCCCATGCCGCCCATGCCGCCCATCATCATGGACTGCGTGATCTCGCTGATCGTCTCGCCGTTGACGGTGATGGTGCCGCCGGTGTGGCTGGCTGTGGTGATATAGTCAAAGGCAAACTGCGCGCTGATCTCGACGGCGCCGCCGGAGATGAGGATGTACCCGTTGGAGTCGATGGCGTCGGTATCGCCCTGCGCCATCGTGATCGAGACGCTGCCGCCGGTGATCTCGACGCCGGTCTCGCAGGCGGTGGACTTCTGCGCGGCGTTGACGCCGTCGTCCGCGGCGCTGATTGCAACCTCGCCGCCGTTGATCTGAATGAAGGTGCTCTCAATGCCCTCGGAGGCGCTGATCTGGATTTCTCCGCCGTCGATCTGCGTCACGGTGGTGCCCTGAATGCCGTCGGAGCCCGCCTCGATGCGGAAGCTGCCGCCCTGAATGAGAATGCTGCCGACGGTGAGATCCTCATCATACTCGCAGTGCAGGCCGTCCTTCCCCGCCGTGATCGTGAAGGTGCCGTCCGCAATGGAGATGGAGTCGTTGGCCTCCAGCGCGTCGGAGGTGCAGGTGATGACATAAGCGCCGCCGGTGATCTTGAGATCGTCCTTGCAGGAGACGCCGTTGTCCGTGGAAGAGATGGTCAGCGTTCCGACGCCGTTCAGCACCAGATCCTCCTTGGAGTAGATCACGGCGTCGGTATTCTCCTCGCCGTCGGCGGCGAAGGCGCCGGTGACGGAGAGCGCGCTCCCGCCGTCCGCGGTGGTGACAAATACCTTATCCGCGCTCTTTACATAAATGACCGGGGCGTCGTCGTTCGTGACGGTGAGATCATCCAGCACCAGCTGCACCTTCGCGTCCTCCGCCGCTTCAACGACGATCTGCGCATTTTCCGCCGTTCCGGTGAGAAGGTAGGTGCCCTCCTCCGTGAGCGTATAGGTCTCCCCGTCGGAGACGGTGATGGTCTCGGCGTCGGTGAGATCCGGGGTCTGGGTCAGATCGCGCTCGGTGAAGAGCTCGGAAGCGGTCGCCTCGGTCTGCTGCTCCGTGACGGCAGTCTGCTCAGCCGCGACGGTTTCAACGACGGTCTCTGCTTTTGTATTGGCGTCGGTCGTCTGCTTTTCGGAAACGCCGCAGGCGGCCATCGTCGCCATCAGCGAGGCGCTCAAGAGCAGAGCCGCGGCCTTTTTGGATTGAAATTTCATGGAAGTGTCCTCCTTGCTGTTTGGTTCTGACACAAGGATAACCGCGCAGACTTAAATGAGATTAAAGCCGGGCTTTAAGCGAGGTTAATAATGAAATCACGGCGATTTAACTCCCGCTAAGGTATGGCTTTGGGTTCGTTTAAGTCTGGCGCGGTATGCTTTGCGTGTAAACCAAATTCAAAGGAGGGCTTACCGATGAAGCACATTGTATTGATCCCGGCCTATCAGCCGGATGAAGCGCTGCTCCGGCTCGTGCTGACCATGCGGCTCTATGGACTGACGGTGATCGTGGTGGACGACGGCAGCGGAGAAGACTATGCGCGCGTATTTCGCAGCTGCGGCGAGCACGCCGTCATCCTCCGGCACACGGAGAACCGGGGCAAGGGCGCGGCGCTGAAAACAGGACTTGCCCATATTCAAAAGGAGATCCCCGCGCCATATGCGGTCGTGACGGCGGACGCCGACGGTCAGCACGCACCGGAGGACATTCTGCGCGTCATCACGGCCGCGGAGGACGCGCCGGGCGCGCTGATGCTCGGCAGCCGCGCGATGCGCGGGAGAGTTCCGCTGCGGAGCAGACTCGGCAACGCGATCACGCGCGCGGTGTTCCGCCTCTCGACCGGAGCGGCGGTATATGACACGCAGACCGGTCTGCGCGCCTTCACGGACGAGAGCACCGACTGGATGCTGCAGATCCCGGGCGAGCGGTATGAATATGAGATGAACGTGCTGCTCCAATGGGCAAAGGAGCAAAGACCGATCACGGAGCTCGAGATCGAGACCATTTATCAAAACGGCAACCAGAGCTCGCACTTTCGCACCGTGCGGGATTCATACCGCATTTATAAGGAGATCCTGCTGTTTTCCGGCGCCTCGTTCATCAGCTTTCTCGTGGACTACGGGCTGTTTTGCCTGCTGCGGCTGCTCGGCGGCGCGCTTGCGTTCAGCAACGTCACCGCCCGGTTTGTCAGCGCCATCCTGAACTATCAGCTCAACCGCAGAGCGGTCTTTCGCAGTCAGGAATCGGCGGCGAAATCGGCCCTGCGCTACACCGCGCTCGCGGCGCTCATTCTGGCTGCGAACACGCTGATTCTCAAGGCGCTCGCCGCGCTCGGCCTGCCCGCGATGGCGGCGAAGCTGCTCACGGAGGCGCTGCTGTTTGCAGTCAGCTGGCTGGTGCAGCGAAAGTGGGTCTTCCGGAGCGCCGAGCCGGAGGAAATGGAAAACCCTATCGCAGACAGAGAGGAGGCGGCTGCATGAAAAAACGCACGACCGGCGTCATCTGCACGCTGCTGAGCCTTGCGCTCACGGGGTATCTGCTCGCCGACACCTTCCTGCTGCGCAGCGCCTATCAGACCGACGCCGCGGCGGACGCCGGCGAAGCCTTCACCGCCGCACAGAGCAATCTGGACAGCAGCGGCGCGAGCGATGCATCAAACGCTGCTGAGGCGGCCGGAGGCTCGGGGAAGAAGCACCTGCATGCGGGAAAAAGCCGCCTTTCCGGGAAGACGGAAACGGCGGCGGAGACGGAAACGGCAACGGAGACGGCCTCCGTTTCGGACGCCGCGGATTACAGCAGCGACGGCATTTCCATCACGCTGGAGGAATACACCGTGGAGAACACGCAGGTCTATGTCGCGGATGTGACGCTCTCGTCCTCGGCGTCGCTCAAAACCGCGTTTGCCGAAAACACCTACGGGCGCAACATCACGGCGACGACCTCGGAGATGGCGGAGGAAAACGGCGCGATCCTTGCAATCAACGGCGACTACTACGGCGCGCAGGAGACCGGCTACGTCATCCGAAACGGCGTCGTCTACCGCGACACGGCCAAAACGGCGACCGAGATCTGCTGCATCTACGCCGACGGCACAATGCAGATCAAAAACACGGCGGACGTCACGGCGCAGCAGCTCGTGGACGAGGGCGTCTGGCAGGCGTTCAGCTTCGGCCCCGCGCTGATTGTGGACGGCGAGATCGCCGTCACCGCGGATGAGGAGGTCGGCAAGGCCATGGCCTCCAATCCCCGCACCGCGATCGGCGTGATGGACGAAAACCACTATGTGTTCGTCGTCGCCGACGGGCGGACGGACGAGAGCGAGGGACTGAGCCTGAGCGAGCTCGCGGCGTTCCTGCAGAGCCTCGGCGTGCAGACGGCCTATAACCTCGACGGCGGCGGCTCGTCCACGCTCTGGTATCAGGGAAGCGTGATCAACAACCCCACCACCAGCGGAACGAGCATCAAGGAAAGGAGCGTGAGCGACATTGTCTACATCGGTTAAGCGCGCACTGCGCTATACCCTCGCCGCCGCGGTCTGCGCCGCGTTTGGGCTGATCTATGAGCATTTCAGCTTTGGCGTGTGGTCCGTTTTCATGGGCTTTGCCTTCCTGATCCCGCTGCTGCTCGGCGCGCTGCCCGCGCTGCTGACGAGAAGAGAGCCGACGGAAATTGCGGCGCAGCTCTACGGCGGGTTTGTGCTGACGCTGACGCTCGGCAGCCTGGTCAGGGGCGCGCTGGACATTTACGGCACGACGAACGGCAAGCTGATCGCCTATCCGATCCTCGCCGGGGGAATGCTGCTGGCGGCCGTCCTCCGCGAATCAAAACCGCTGGCGCGTTAGCGGTTTGTTCAGACCACAAAGGGGTCAGCACTTGCTGACCCCTGAAATTCGTTTTTATTTCTTTTGTATCATCGGAATCCGGTGCTCGCAAGGCACTTTGGTCTGACACAGGCCGCAGCCGTAGCGCGGGTGGTGGATGACGCCCTGCACCTTCTGGTAGAGGCCGCATTTGATGTGGCTCTTCCCCTTCTCGAGACTGATGGCGTGCACCGGACAGCGCCGGACGCAGGCGCCGCAGCGGATGCAGTAATCATAGATGCCGGTATAGGGTCTCTCGTCTGCCTCCAGCGGCGCGGTGACGATGACGCTGGCAAAGCGCCCGGCGATGCCGCGCTCGGTGATCATGCCCTTGGAGAGGGCGAACGTACCGAGGCCGCAGACATAGGCCGCATGGCGCTCCGACCAGCGGCTGCCGAAGGTTCTGGCGGTCATCTCCGGATAGCCCTCGATGCCCTTTCCGGCGGTGACGCGCTGAAAGCGCGGATCAATGGCCGGGCCGCAGGCATCCCAGCCCTGAGCGCGGAACCAGTCGCACAGGGCCCTGGTATAGGCGTTGATGAAATTCTGCCCCTCGAAGCGGGCGTAGACCCAGAGCTTGGAGGCGTTCTTCTTCTGCGCGCGGTTGCTCTCAAGCACCGCCTCGCTCATCGGGAAAAAGAGCGACACGATGCTCTTCGCCCCGGGCAGCCATTCCTCCGGGCTCATATGCCACGGGCCGATGACGGCGGGGTCCTTATACTTCTCAAAGAGCGGATCCGCCGCCGAGCCGAAGCCGACGAGCGGCGCATCGAACATCTGCGTTCCGACATATTTGGACCGGATCTTGTCTGTGGGGCGCAGGACGTTTCCGGGTACCTCGGAAAACAGCTCTGCGCAGCGCGCTTCAATCTGCTGATGGTTCATGGCTCTCCTCCATTTCCGATCGCATCTTCTGCATGCAGTCGGCAAGCGTCAGGGCGTTCAGCTCCCGCTCCGCCTGCTGCTCGATGTCCTGAAACACGTCTGTCAGCGCCGGACGGATGTGCCGCCCGACGATGCAGCGGTCGCTGGGGTTCTGGTGCAGGTCAAAGACATGCACCCGCTCGGTCTCTGTGACGGCCTGATAGACGCGGCAGAGCGTCAGCTCCTCCGGCGGCATCAGCAGCCGGAAGCCGCGGGCGCCGCGTCTGCCCTCGATGACGCCCTGCTTTTTGAGCAGTCCCGCGAGCTTTCGGATGTGGCTCGCGTTCGTCCCCACGCTGCGGGCGATCTGCTCCGACGTCATCGGCACTTCCGCCCCGGCGATCAGGATCAGCATATGGATGGCGGAAGAAAATCTCGTGTCCGTCATTTTGTTTTCTCGCAGGAGATGATGTAATGCACGTTCTCCGGCGCCGCGAGCCCGGGGTCTGCGTCGAAAAAGCGCACGCTCTTTCTCTTTCGAATCATTTCTTTTGCGGGAAACTGCATGGGATGGCTCCTTTCGAGTTGTATCAGTAATAGATACATTTTACAGTGTAATCCAGAAATTGTCAACCAAATAAACATCCACCCGCCTAGCGGGTGGTTTTTCTTATGCGGGCATAGCCCTCTGTTCCTCGCGGACGCGTAGAACGCGTAATACGTTCTGCCAACTGCGTGGGATTGTTACTTGCCGCCCTTAAAAGGGCCTACTTCACTCATGGTTAACTGTTCGCCGAGCATATCCTCTTTCAGTTGGTTCTTGATGTACTCCGCAATTCGGCTTGTGTTCTTTCCTACTGTATCCACGTAATATCCCTTGCACCAGAATTCTCGGTTGCGATATTTATTTTTTAGTTCGCCGAATTGCTCATACAGTATTGTGCTGCTCTTGCCTTTCAGATATCCCCTGAAGCTCGATACCGACATTTTAGGTGGAATCTCAACCAGCATATGCACATGATCAGGGCACACTTCAGCCTCTAAGATATTTACAACCTTCCATTCGCACAGCTGCCGCAGGATTTTTCCTATCGCTGCTCTTTTCTCTTTTCTCTTTGAAAAATACTTTTCGCCTATACTTTGGTGCAAATACTATGTGGTATTTGCAATTCCACCTCGTATGAGATAAACTATGTGTGTCATTCAAGCCCATCTTGAATGTCCTCCTT
>JAFRDQ010000077.1 GCA_017411225.1 Oscillospiraceae bacterium | reverse complement strand
GTTTATAAAGCTCGTGGAGGAGTTTTCCGCCTCCTATGCCGAGCGGCCGATCTCGGAGCTGCTGAGCGATCTGATGAACCGCAGCGGCTATGAGACCATGCTCCGGACCGAGGGCAGTCAGGAGCGGCTGGACAATCTTGCGGAGCTGAAGCAGTCCATTTATGAATACGAGACGACCTGCGGCGAGGAGGCCACGCTGGAGCACTATCTCGCGCACGTGGCGCTCTTCACGAACAGCGACGCGGACGATCACGCGGACAAAGTGAAGCTCATGACCGTTCACGCGGGCAAGGGTCTGGAATTTCCCTATGTCTTTCTCTGCGGCATGAACGAGGGCATCTTCCCGAGCCGGAAGGTTCGCACACTCCCAGCCATGGAGGAGGAACGGCGCCTGGCTTTCGTGGCCGTCACGCGTGCCGAGCAGCGGCTCTACCTCTCCGAGGCGGAGGGCCGCGGCATCGACGGCGCGCCGCGCTATCTCTCGCGCTTCCTGCTCGACATCGGCGAGGAGCATCTGGAGCAGGATCCGAAGCCGCGCCCCGGTCTCATCGAGGACGCAAAGAGCTATATTGCCATGAAGGAAAAGCATCTGCCGGAGTCGCTGCCGCAGGGCGAGTTCACCGTCGGCCAGCGCGTGCGCCACAGCATTCTTGGACCCGGTACCGTCATCGCCGTCGACACGGAAAAGGGCGCGCATGTCATACAATTTGACGGCATCAAAACTGCAAGGTCCATTTCGTTCAAGGTAAAGCTCGCGGCGGAACAGACTTAGTTATGGGCAAGCAATCTGAAAAGACCTATATTGCAATCGATCTGAAGTCCTTCTATGCCTCCGTGGCCTGCCGGGATCGCGGGCTGGATCCGCTGACGACGCATCTGGTCGTGGCCGATGAGAGCCGCACGACGAAAACGATCTGTCTTGCGGTCTCGCCCGCACTGAAGGCGCACGGCATCTCCGGGCGCGCGCGGCTGTTCGAGGTCGTGCGCCGGGTGGAGGAGATCAACAACATGCGCCGCGCTCTGGCGCCGCACCATATTCTCGAGGGCGAGGCCACGGACGCGGCGGAGCTCGCCGACCCGTGCAAGGCGCTGGGCTATCTCGTCGCCGTGCCGGAGATGGCACGGTATATTGAGGTCAGCACGCAGATTTATCAGATCTATCTGAAATACGTCGCTCCCGAGGATATCCACGTCTATTCCATCGACGAGGTTTTCATCGACGCAAGCATGTATCTCGGTGTGCGCGGCGAGACGGCACACGACTTTGCCATGCGCATCATCCGGGATGTGCTGAAAACCACCGGCATCACCGCCACGGCCGGGATCGGACCGAATCTCTATCTGTGCAAGATCGCCATGGACATCTGGGCCAAAAAGAGCACGGCTGACAAGGACGGCGTGCGCATTGCAGAGCTGACCGAGCGCAGCTACCGCGAGCTGCTCTGGGATCACAAGCCGCTGACGGATTTCTGGCGGCTCGGACCTGGCTATGCCAAGCGGCTCGCCGCCTGCGGACTTTACACAATGGGAGATGTGGCGCGCTTCAGTCTCACGAACGCGGAGGAGCTCTACCGCATGTTCGGCGTGAACGCCGAGCTGCTCATTGACCACGCCTGGGGCTGGGAGCCCTGCACGATCCGGGATATCAAGGCATACCGCCCGGAGAGCAGCAGTCTCTCCTCCGGGCAGGTGCTGCATATGCCCTACCCCTTTGAAAAAGCGCGGCTCGTGCTGCGGGAGATGACAGATCTGCTGAGCATGGATCTCAGAGAAAAACATCTGACAACGGATCAGATTGTGCTGAGTGTCGGCTATGATCGGGAAAGTCTCGCCGACTCCGGACGGCGACAGAGCTATCAGGGTACCGTATCGCGGGATTATTACGGCCGATCGGCGCCGAAGGGTACGCACGGCTCGATCAACCTCGGCGGTCACACCGCCTCCACACAGCAGATTCTCGACGCGGCCACGACGCTGTTCGATCAGATCGTGGACCGTGGTCTCCTGGTGCGGCGCATGTATGTGGTGGCAAACCACATCCTGCCGGCGGCTGAAGCCGAAACGCCGGAGGAGAGCGAGCAGCTGGATCTTTTCGCCCTCCCGGAAGATGTGCCGGAGGAGCCGGAGACCCCGCTCGAGGTGACCGAACGCGAGCGGCGGCGGCAGGAGGCCATTCTGCGCATCCGGGACAGATTCGGCAAGAACGCAATCCTGCGCGGCATGAATCTGGAGGAAGGCGCCACAGCCAGAGACCGCAACCAGCAGATCGGAGGGCATCGCGCATGACCTCCGAAGAAGATCTGCTCTGCTGTGCCCGACCGAGAACAGAGCGCCGTGCGCCGATGCCGATGAAAAACCGCGCGGCTCAGTTTGCTCCCTTTGCCGCGCTCACGGGATATGACGACGCCGTGCGAGAAACGGAGCGTCTGACCGACCGCCGTCCCGAAATCAGCGAGGATCGGGCGGAGATTCTCGACCGCCGTCTGCGCTGGCTTCGGGATCATCCGGATGAAGCGCGCGAGATAACTGTGACATGGTTCGTGCCCGACGTCCAAAAGGAAGGCGGCGCCTGCCGAACCAGAATCGGCCTCGCAAAACGGGTGGACACACACCACAAAACGCTTCTGCTGCAGGACGGCGAGTGCATCCCCATTTCCGAAATATGCGAGCTGCAAATTTCACAGGCAGATGTTTAATCACCAAATCCGATTCCAGAATTAGTAATACCTAACAAAACAGACCCGGATTGTGCATTTTCCACAATCCGGGTGTCGTTTTTCTGTGATGCAGAACGATCAAAAAAATGTTACAATACAGAAAAGGTGGATAACCGCCTGAAAAGAGGATAGAGGAGGAGATACCATGGCAAATATTCATGACATTACACGCAACGAATGGATGCTCAAAGGTCCGCTCGCCAAGCGCGGCTATGACTGGTGGTGGCATTCCTTCACAGCTGAGGACGCCGAGACCGGCGAAGAGAAGCCCTTCTATGTAGAGTTCTTCACCTGCAATCCTGCGCATGCCAAGGACGAGCCAGTGATCGTCTGGAACCGTCCGGACGCGCAAAAACGCGGCGAGCGTCCGTCCTATCTGATGGTCAACGTCGGCACCTGGGGCAAGGAAAAGGCGCAGCTGCACCGCTTCTTCGCCTGGAAGGACGTGCGCATCTCCCCTGTGACGCCCTACTCCATCGACGCGGCGGACTGCTTCTGCAGCGAGACAGAGACGCGCGGCAGCATCGACATCACCGAGGCGGAAGCCAAGGCGCACCCCGAGTGGATGTGCGACGCCGGCCATATCAAGTGGGATCTCAAAATCAAGAAGGACATCTCCTTCCACGTCGGCTACGGCGCGAGCAAATTCTTCCGCGATATCAACTCCTTCGAAATGTTCTGGCATGCCGAGGGCATGAAGAGCTACTTTGAAGGTGAGATCGAGTTCAACGGCAAAAAATACGTTGTCAAGCCCGAGACCTGCTACGGCTACGCCGACAAAAACTGGGGCGGCGATTTCACGAGCCCCTGGGTCTGGCTCTCGTCGAACAATCTCGTGAGCAAAAAGACCGGCAAGCAGCTGAAAAACAGCGCCTTCGAGATTGGCGGCGGCAGACCGAAGATCTTTTTCTACGCGCTCGAGCGCAAGCTGCTCGGCCAGTTCTACTATGAGGGCAAGAACTACGAGTTCAACTTCTCCAAGTTCTGGACCGGCAGCCAGACGAAGTTTGAAAGCTGGGAGACGGACGACAAGATTCACTGGCACGTGGAGCAGACTACCTTCACCGCCAAAATGATCACGGACATCACCTGCAACAAGGCCGATATGCTGAACATCAACTACGAAGCGCCGAACGGCACAAAACGGCACAACCGCCTCTGGAACGGCGGCAATGGTGTGGGCACGATCAAGCTCTATCGCCGCATCGGCAAGAAGGACATTCTGATTGATGAAGTTGAGGCAAGAAACATCGGCTGTGAATATGGCGAATACGACAGATAAGGAGTCAATGCACATGATCAACGGTAAAACCATCGTTCTCACCGGCGCAAGCAGCGGCATCGGTCTGGAAGTGCTCAAGCTGCTGGCGCAGGGCGCAGATAACCGCATTCTCGCAGTCTCCCGCCACGCGGTGGAAAAGCTCACGAACTTCGCGCCGAACGTCACCCCCTTCGACTGCGATGTAAGCAGTCCTGAAGGAATCGAGAAGCTCTTTGACAAGGCCGAGAGCATGTTCGGGAAGATCGACATTTTCTATGCCAACGCGGGCTTCCCCTACTACGAGCGCTATGACTACACGGACTGGGAGCGCGTCGAACGCATGTTCCGCACAAATACCTTCTCTCCCATGTACACCTACTCCCGCTATCTGCGCCACCTGAACGGACGCGACGGTCATCTTGCCATCACCGTGAGCGCCATCGGCCAGATGGCCATGCCGGGCTACGCCGTTTACAGCGCGAGTAAATTTGCCACGCAGGGCTTCCAGCAGGCCGTGCGCACCGAGAAACCCGACAATCTCAAGATGACCTGCCTCTACCCCGTGGCAACCGACACGAACTTCTTCGTCGTGGCGCACGACGGTGACAAGTTTGAAAAGCCCTTCCCTGTGCAGAAGCCCGACGTCGTGGCCCGCAAGATGGTCAGAGGCATCGAGCGCGGCAAGAAATACGTCTCTCCGTGCTTCCTCTTTGCCGTGAGCAAGGTGCTCATGGGCATCTGCCCGCCGATCCGTACGATCTACTGGAAGCTCGAGTACGCCAAGCTCATCCGCATGGAAAAGAAGCTCGCAAAAAAGGAGAAGTAACACATGGCATTTGAACATCTGCTGAGCCCGATGAACATCGGCACCCTGACGATCAAAAACCGCACCGTCATGACGGCTGCAGAAATGAGTCTGGGTCAGCCGGACGGCACGCCGACCGAGCGTCTGATGGACTACTATGAGGAGCGCGCCAAGGGCGGCGTCGGCCTCATCATCCCCGGCGTCACCCGCGTGAACGACATGGGAGCCGCCTCTACTTATACGCAGCTGGCCATGAGCCACGACTATCACATCGAGCCCATGCGCGAGTTTGTCGAGCGCATCCACCGCCACGGGGCGAAGCTCGGCATCCAACTGCATCACCCCGGCCGTCAGGGCTATTCCAGCAGCACCAACTCCCTGCCGATGGTCATTCCGATCGTCAAGCGTTTCCCCAAGGTACTCGACGGCATCTTCAAGGCCACGCCGATTCTGCTTGGCATGGAGGAAAAGAAGCTGATCTGGTCGGTACAGGCTCCCTCCAAGGTGGAGCTCGCCAACCACGGTGCCATGCGCATGCACGCCATGAGTCACAGAGAAGTCAAGAACCTCATCAATGACTTTATTGAAGCGGCAGTGCGATGCCAGAAGGCGGGCGTGGATATTGTAGAGCTGCACGGCGGCCACGGTTACATGATCCAGCAGTTCCTCTCCCCCAACACGAACAAGCGCACCGACGAATACGGCGGCAGCTTTGAAAACCGCATGCGCTTTGTCTCGGAAATCATTCAGGGCATCCGCGAGCGCTGCGGACGCGACTATCCGCTGATGGTGCGTCTGACGGCCGATGAGATGTACGACAAAATCGGCATGCCCGGCAAAGGCTATGATCTGGAGTACGGCAAAAAAGTCGCCGTGGAGCTCGAAAAGCTCGGTGTCGACGCGATCAACGTCACCAGCGCTTGCTATGACGTTTATAATCGGTGGCTGGAGCCCACGAGCTTTGAGCCCGGCTGGCGCGCCTATCTTGCAAAGGAAATCAAGTCTGTCGTCTCCATCCCGGTCTGCGCCGCGAACTTTATCCGTTCTCCCGAACAGGCAGAGCGTCAGATCGCGGACGGCTGGCAGGACTTCGTCGGCTCGGCCCGCACCTTCATCTGCGACCCGCACTGGGTGCAGAAGATCGAGGAAGGGCGCCCCGAGGATATCAAGCGCTGCATCGGGTGCCTCAACTGCATTTCCTCCTTCATGACGAATGCGAAGGTCGGCAAACCCGGCGAGTGCGCGCTGAACCCCGCCGTGGGCAGAGAGCGCATTGACAACGCCATGCCGCGCGACGGTGAGGGTAAAACCGCCGTCATCATTGGCGCAGGCCCTGCCGGTCTGATGGCCGCGGAGGTTCTGGCGCGCCGCGGCTTTGCCGTGACAGTGCTGGAAAAGAACAAGGAAGTCGGTGGTCAGGTAAACACCGCCGCGTCCTGCCACCTGAAGGGCAAGCTGCATTGGTGCATCGAGGATCTGATGACAAATGTCACAAAGCTCGGCGTCACGGTCTGCAGCGGCGTGGAGGTGACGGCAGACTCCGTCGCGGAGCTGAAGCCCGACGTCGTGCTCCTCGCCACCGGCGGCGTTCCCGTCGTGCCGAAGAGCATTCCCGGCATCGACAAGCCTCATGTCTGCACCGCACCCGAGGTCATTCTCGGCGGCATCCGCCCGAAGAACAAAAAGGCTGTCGTCATCGGCAGCGGCATGACCGGGCTCGAAACCGCAGAATTCCTCCTGCAGGACGGCTGCGACACGACCATCATCGAGATGGCGCCTGAAATTGCGCCCGGCACTTGGTTCCAGCTTGTCGACGACGAAATGGAGCGCCTCGTCCCCGCCGGCTGCAAGTTCATGGCTGGCACGAAGCTGCTGGAGATCGGCGATGACGCCGTTTCGGTCGAGGACGTCAAGACCGGCAGGCAGAGTCTCATCCCCGCCGACGCCGTGATTCTCTCAATGGGCGTGCGTCCCATCCCAGACCTCGAGGAGGATCTCAAGGCCAAGGGTCTGAACGTGATTCGCGTCGGCGACGCCGTCAAGAGCGGCACGATCGCAAACGCCGTGCACAGCGCATACGACACGGCAGTCGCACTCTGATAAAACCTGATACAGCAAAATCCCCTGTGCCGACAGATGGCACAGGGGATTATTCAGATTCCCACAAGAAGCGGGACCAAAAGCGGAACCAACAGACTGCAGATCAGACCCGAGGCAAAGGCATAGACCGTTGCGTGTCGATTCGTACTTTTCAAAATGACCGGCAAAAGCGTATCCATGGCGGTCGCACCGGCGATGGCGATGCTTTCCAGATAGCCCAAACGCCGGGCGATCACAGGAATCAGTAAAATACTCAGAAGCTCCCGCAGAATGTTGGCCAGAAACGCCACGGCAGACAGCTTGAGAGAATAAGGTGCGATCAAAGACGGCGCAAGAGAATACCATCCCATGCCAGCTGAAACCGCCGCCGTTTCACGAGGAGCAAACGGCAGCACCAGAGCAGTAAGCGCGCCGAAGGAGAGGCTGCCGGCCACAACCGCCAGCGGAAGAAGCAACGGGCGAAGGCCGGCATTTCGGAGCATCACGCGAAAATTCTCGCCCTGCAAGCCCAAATCCAGTCCGACCAGAAACAGCATCACGTCCAATCCGAGGGAAACCGCAGGCGCGCACCTGCGTATCACCGCTTCCGGCAAGCCCCATAGACCCAGAATCACACCAAGTATGACCGCGGAAAGGATGATCCATGTAAGGCGAAGATCCGTGCCGCCCTCCTTCACTTCTTCTCCCCGACGCTCTCTGACGGACAACACATGCCGATCCAGCTTCAAAATAAAGCGGCGCAGCAGGAACGCAAACAGCAGGCTGCCAGCCATGGAAAGCGTCGTCAGAAGCAGCGCACTGAGTCCGATGACGCCGACGGATTGCACAACCTCATCATTGGCGCCCAGCTGAATGCCCAGAGCCAGGATAATCAGGAAAAGAACAATTGTCTGCATCCGGCTCAACCACGGTAATGATCTGCCGCGCAGCGTTTTGGCGCCGATCAGCGCGCCGAACGCGATCAGCCAGAGATAGAAAACAAGATTCAAAAGGATCGAACTGATTGGACGCAATGTCACACCTCCGGTCAAAAGGTTCTTCCGTCATAGCATGCAGCTAAAATGGAAAATATTTCTGAATGTTTGAAAAAAGATCCCCCGACATTGGTCGGGGGATCTCGTCAATGCAGTGATTTATTCGCCCCAGAGCGTCGGGGGATATACGCAGCTCTCATGCAGCTCACGGAGAGACGACATGACGCCGGCCTTGTCCTCCTGATAGGTGATGCCGAACCAGTGATCCGGCGTGGACAGAACAGTGGTCTCAATCCGGCCGCTTCTCGTAAGCTCGTCCATCATGATCGGCAGCAGGCACTCTCCCTTGATATCATCCGGCGCGAGACCGCGCAGGAACGCACGGAAATAATGCTCCATCACATCCAGAATGTCAGGATGCCAGCCCCAGAGATTCATGCTGACCGGCGTATCCGGCGCAAGAATCGGGCCGTCCTCCCGCTCAGAGGTATCACGAATTGTGCCATCAGCACAGACCTTGATTTTATAAGTCTCATTGACCTTCTGCAGCAGACCGTCCTGCACGATGCAGACGCCGCGGGTGACCGTGCCGTAAGGGCTGACCGTGTTCTTCAGCTGATAGCCCACCATCGTCGCATGCGCGGCGTCTTCCAGGCGGGAGAGCTCAGCGGAGATCTCTTCAAGCGCAGTCCGGCCATAATAATCATCTGCATTCATAACGGCAAAGGGACTGTTGATCACGTCCTTTGCACACAGCACAGCGTGCACCGTGCCGAACGGCTTGACGCGCTCCGGCGGGATCGCATAATCCTCCGTAAAGCGGGCCGGATCCTGAAATACGTAGTCAATCTTCAGCCCGGTCGCAGCCTCCACGCGGTCGCCGAAGAGTTCCTTGACGTCCTGCAGCATGGTCGGTTTGATAATCAGGACAACATGGTCAAACCCGGCGCGAAGCGCATCAAAGATTGCGTACTCCATGAGGATCTCTCCTCCGGGGCCCATACGCTCTACCTGCTTGACGCCGCCGTAGCGCGAACCGAGACCAGCCGCCATAATTACCAAAGTTTTCTTGCTCATAATGTATATCCCCATGACTGTGTTTCTATATTTTGTGGTACACCTTACCATAACATCCAACTGACAGAAAGTCAACCATATTTCCATTCTGATATAGGATTGCTTTTTTAAAAGAATTCGTCTATAATGACATTTGATTTACATAATACCGATAAGGAGGGATGTCTGCTTCCGGCAGACGAGAAATCATGAATGGTAAAAGAATCTTTTCTGTGTTGCTCATAGCAATCCTGTGCTTCTCTTTTGCTTCCGCTGCTTTTGCGGCAGAAGAGGAGCCGCTGGTGATCTGTTTGGATCCCGGCCACGGCGCGCGGGACAGCGGCGCCGTCGCCACCTATGACGGCGTGGAATATCAGGAGGCCGATCTGGTGCTGAAGATCGCGCTCTATCTTCGCGCTGAACTTGAGACGTATGAGAATGTCAAGGTCATCATGACCCGCACGGATCGTCAGGGCGCAATGCCTACGATCAATCCCGAAAAAATCAAGCCGCGCGTGGACTATGCCGTCCAAAACGGTGCGGACGTTCTCATCAGTCTGCATCTGAACGCGCTGGATAACAAAGATGTCCACGGCGTCATGATGCTGACGAGCAATGGCTACTATAATCAGGAATGCGCCGACATCGGAATTGCGCTCGGCACGAATATGCTGCTCACGCTCTCCCAGCTCGGCCTGCAAAATCGCGGCCATCTGAAGCTGAACTCCAGCGAGCACCGAAACCCCAACGGCACCGTCGCGGATTATTATGGCATCGTGCGAGAGGGCATCTGGCAGAACATTCCTTCGCTGATTGTGGAGCACTGCTATCTCACCAACGAGGACGATTTCCGGACCTATCTCAGCAGCGAAGACAAGCTGAAGGCATTGGCGCTGGCAGATGCAAACGGCATTGCCGCTTACTATGGGCTGCAGAAAATCGGCAGCAATCCCCGTCAGCTGATCGACTATGCCGATCATTGGGCGGCTGATATGATTGACATTGCCGTGAGCAAGGGCTGGGTCAACGGTTATCCGGACAACACCTTCAAGCCGGACAACACCCTGACCCGCGCCGATTTCGTCACGCTGTTGGCCAGACTCAGCGGAGAAACTTTGGATTCCGCGGCAAGCAGTCCGTTCCCGGATGTTCCCGTCAATGAATATTACGCGGCAAGCGTTTCCTGGGCCGTCAGCGCCGGTATCATCAGCGGCTTTGAAGACGGCACGTTCCGCCCGACTGACGCAATCACCCGCGAACAGATGGCGCATATCATGACGCTTTATCTCAAGCACAAGGGAATGCAAATTCAATCGTCGGACGATGCCGCAGCGCTCATTCCGGATCTGGATCAAATCCAGTCCTGGGCCAAAGACGATGTTCTCTTCTGCTATGCCAACGGCCTGCTCAACGGCAGAGGCGAGGGATTCGTGCCGCAGGGCAACGCCACGCGCGCAGAAGCCTGCACCATTTTGCTGCGAATGCATGATTTCATCCATGCACACCCGGTGCAGACTGAGGAGACAAATGCCGCGCCGGAAGCTGTCATCGATCCCTTTATGTTTGCGCCTGACGAAGCTGCCTAAGAGCCTGCTGAAGCGGAAGCTTCCTAACCAAAAAAGATCGACTGTCTCATTGGAGACAGTCGATCTTTTTTGAGTTATCGGAACAGGATCAGGCTCAGAATCATCAGATAGAGAAACGCAAGCGTCATCGGTGCGAGCGCAAACACCATTGCAGTCAGCCGGTCCTCTGTCTGCGGCATCGCATGGTCTGCCGGCGGCGTCTGCAACAAACGATGCTGCAGCTTCAGGAGCAGACGGCGGTCAGCATCTCCCGGTTTCATCACAGTAAAAGCTTCTGACATGGTTGAACCCTCCGTTACAGGTCGCCAAGACCCAGACTCTGAATGGTTTGATGATACCAAATATCCGAATCTCCGTCAACCGTCATCATCGTCGTCGGAGTGGCGGCGTCCCGATTCGGCGCGTGATACAGCGCAAGCCAGATAATGCCGCCCGACACCGCAAGCACGCCCAGCAGCGAAAGAATCACAAGCCAAACAGACTTTCGGATCTCCCGCCGACGTTCTCGCTCGGCGGCGCTTTCTTCTTTCATGATCTGATCCGGCGTCGGCACATCAAACCGACGCGTCACCGGCGCATCGCTCCAGGGATCCGCAAGCGGATCTTCTCCCTCATCGAGCTCGCTGACGTCCGCAATCAAAACCGTGATGTTATCCATGGAGCCTGCGTCCATGGCTTTCCGCACAAGCGCCCGCCCGGTCTGCTCCGGTCCGCCGTCCTGCAGCAGATCGCGGATTTCGGCGTCGTCCAGCGTGCCGGAAAGGCCATCGCTGCAGAGAAGAATGCGATCCCCCACCTCCAACTGCACAGAAATGGCAAAATGCGGGCTCATCGGGCGCTGAATGCCCATGCCCAGAAACTGCGTCAGCACATGGCGTTCGCTCTCGTCAATCACGGCATATCCGCTGTCGGAGAGCTGCTGATAGCGCGTATGATCATAAGTCAGGCAGCGCAGTGCGTTTCCGCGCAGATGATAGACGCGGCTGTCGCCGACATTACTCACAAACAATCGGTTTGCTCGCAGATAGGCCACAGCTGCGGTAGAACCGCTCGTCTCTCCCAGCCGCTGACCCAAACTGGTCACCGCGGCGTTGGCTCGATGATAATAGGCCGGCGCTTCAAACATTCCGTCCTCGATCCGCTCGCGGTCCAGCGTCTGCGCGCACAAAAGCGATGCCTCATCCCCGGCAGTCTCGCCTCCCATACCGTCAAATACAGCAAACAGGAGCGAAGCGCCCTCCGGATTCTGCAGCAGCTCCTCCACCGGCGCCTGCAGCCGCTCGCGATAACTGCCGCAGCAATAGAAATTATCCTCGTTTGCGGGACGGGTCGTTCCGATGTTGGATTGCACATAACAGATGGTTTTCATGCCGCGTCCCTCCTTCTCATGGCTCCAATTTACAGTTTCTTATGATTTTTGTCAACCTGTTAAAAGATTGTTCATATTAAAGAACAAAAGTCTTGCAAAAAAATTAAAATGTGTTACAATGGTATTGACTATCTCTACTCGCACACAAAGAAAGGAAAGGAATGAGATTATCGTGAAACGCTCTATCTCGCTGCTTCTGTGTCTGATGATGGTCGTCGGCCTGTTTACCGGCGCCATGCCCGGCGCGCGTGCCGCCAGCTTTGGCGTCACGGTCACACCCGCAAACGCCGCCATTGAGGGCACCGGTTCGGTGGATTTCACCGTGACCACCATTCTGGACTCCATTGCCGCCCAGATGCAGGACGGCAAGGACTTTGATCTCAGCGCGCTGGTCAAAGGCTTTCTGGATGAAGGAATCAGTATCGACGCGCTCGCTTCCCTGCTGAACGAAGTCGGCTTCAACTGGGAAGACATCGTGAAGTCGATGCAGAAAAGCGGCGTCGACATCTCTAAGATTGCGGAGATGCTCGCCGGTATGCTCAGCGGCAATCAACTGAACCTGGAGGATCTCCTGAAGGATCTGATGGGTGATACCGATCTGCTCGGCATGCTCATCGCCGCTCTCGGCAAAACCGATTTCCAGTCTGATCTGCTCAACGCCGTTCTCGCCACCATGCAGAATATGGATACGCAGGGTCTGATGGAGATCCTTCTTTCCATGCTCGGCGGCATTGGTCAGAACAGCAGCGCCCTGCCCTTCGCAGCGGAAGAAGAGAACACCATGCTCGACGGCTCTGATCTCATCGACGCCGTGATGGCGCTCTTTGACGGAGAGCTGTCTGATGAGCAGATTGCTTCCCTTATGGCGCTGGCCAAGTCCTGGACTGACTCCATCCCCCTGCCCGAGGCCATCGCCGCACTGAAGGACGTTCTCGGGGACGACTTCGGCATGGAGAAAGCCATCAAGCTTGTTCAGGACGCGACGGACGGCGAGTTCAACTATGCGGAGCTGATTCAAACCCTGTTGAACATGTTTGAAACCGAAGTGGACGTCGATCCCTTCGTGGAAAAATTCAATGAGTTCCTCGGCACCGATCTGACCTACGAGCAGATTGAGACCTCTCTCATGGACGTAGTCAATGCCGGCTTCTCTCTTGACGCGATGCAGGCTGCGCTCGGAGGCGCGGATCTGGAAGCGCTCTTTGCTTCTCTGGCAGACAAGCTCGAAACCGGCGATGTGGACGTTGCCTCTCTCATGAAGGCGCTGGTCGCTGCGCTCGACGAGCAGGATATCACCGACTTTAATTTTGAGAAGTTCGCGGAGGACATGGGTGAAGGCTTTGACGCCCCCGCCTTCCTGCAGAGCATCGCGGACAAGCTCTCCGACGGTACGATCGACCTGGCTGCTGTGAAGCAGGCAGTCGAGGAAGCGCTCGGCGAGCAGATTGATCCCGATACCGTTCTGGACATGCTCAAGAGAGATTTCGGCGAGGATGTCGACGTTGTGAAGTATGTGCAGGCGCTCGTGGCTGCGCTGCGCAGCATGAACGTGGAGATCCCCGAGATGGACAGCCTCATGGCCACCATCTCCGACAAGCTCGGCACTGAGCTTACCTCCGAAGAAGTCATGGAGATCGTGAGCGCACTGCAGGACGTCATCAGCGGCGAGCAGGACTGGAAAACCGTGCTGAAGATGTTCGGCAAGCAGGCGGATCTCACAAAGGTCACCGCAGCAATCAACGAAGCGCTCGGAACCGAAATGGATCTCAATAAGCTGACCGCCGCACTGATGGACGTCATCGACAACGGCTTTGACCTTGATACATTCAAAAACGCCCTCGGCGAGAGCGTGGATTTTGACGCTCTCCTCGCTTCCCTCGTGGACAAGCTTGATGCCGGCGATATTGATGTGGCCTCCTTTGTGAACGCGCTCGTCGCCGCGCTTGAGGAGCAGGACATCACCGAATTCGATTTCAGCAAGTTTGCCGAGGCCATGGGCGAAAACTTCGATTTCTCCGCCTTCCTCAAGAGCGTTGTGGACAAGCTCTCCGACGGCAAGATCGATGTAGACTCCGTCAAGGCCGCCATTGAAGAGGCGCTCGGCGAGCAGATTGATCTTAATTCGATCATCGACATTCTCAAGAATGGTCTTGGCGACGATCTTGATGTCGCGAAGCTGCTCAAGGCGCTCGTGGCCGGACTGCAGGCCATGAATGTTGACATTGATGTGGAAAGCATTCTTGCGAAAATCGCAGAAACATTTGATATGGAAGCGATGACTGCCGACGAGCTTGAATCGCTGATTGCAGCCGTGCAGGAGCTCCTCGGTGAAGACGCGGACTTCAAGGGCGCGCTTGAGCTGATTCTTAATGCATTTGCCGGCAAGATCGATCTCGACAAGCTGTTCGAGGCGCTGCAGGATGCGCTCGGCGAGGACTTCGGCGGCATGCTGAAGGACATTCTCCAGGCGCTGCTGGCCGACGGCTTTGATTTTGACGCCATCCTCGAAAAGCTCAAGGCACTCGGCAATGATCCGCAGTCCATCATCGACCTGCTGTTCGGCAATCTCATTACCTATCAGTGGAAGGTGCGTACTGCTGACGGCGTTGTCGCAGTCGCGGACGTGAACGACGCCAACACCTATTCCGGTGCGGACACCCGCACGCTCACTGTGAGCCGCGACGTTGCTCCCGAGCAGAACGAGACCTATGTCTACTACTGCACGCTGAACATCTTTGACAACGAGCTCACCTCCAGCGACGGTGTATTGGTTATCAAGGTCAAGCACGAACCCGTCGTCCCTGTGCTTGACAACGAGACCCATGTGGCTTACATCGCCGGTTATGAGGACGGCACCGTGCATCCCAATGGACAGATCACCCGTGCTGAGGTCGCGACGATCCTCTATCGCCTGCTGACCGAATCCAGCCGCGCTGCCTTCGGCACCAGCGTCAACAGCTTCTCCGACGTCCCGGCCAATGAGTGGTTCTGCACCGCAGTCTCCACCCTCGCGAACGCCAAGGTGCTCGCCGGCTACCCGGACGGAACTTTCAAGCCGAATGCCCCGATTACCAGAGCAGAGCTCGCCACGGTGCTGACCCGCCTGAGCGTCCTTGTGGAGCTCAGCAAGGAGGTTATGCCGTCTGTCTTCACCGACGTTTCCGACCACTGGGCTGTATCCTACATCCGCACGGCGGCGAACAACGGCTGGATCAACGGCTATGGTGACGGCAGCTTCCGTCCTGACAACTCCGTGACCCGCGCCGAGGCCGTGACCATGCTCAACCGCATGCTCAACCGCAACCCTGAGACCCTGCCCGAAACCGGCATGAAGACCTTCTCGGACAACATGAACCCGGATATGTGGTATTACATCGCCATTCAGGAAGCCGCAAACGGCCACACCTACATCCGCGACGATAACGGCACGGAGGTCTGGGCAGAGATTGCCGCGTAAAGCGCTTTTCTAAAAATCATCATTGCGCCCGTCTGAAACATGGCGGGCGCTTTTTCGTCAGATTGATATTGAACAGATTCCGATGGTGATATTTAGACAGTTTTCCTGTCATTCCTCGCTTGATTCTCAGACGGAATGTGCTAAAATAGGATCATCCGGATTTTTGGAAAGGAAGGATAGAAACATGACGAAACGAACGATTTCCTGGCTGCTTAGTCTGATGATGGTCGTGAGTCTGTTTGCCGGCACTCTGACCGGTGCCAATGCAGCAAACGGCCTGACGATCGATCCCCCCTCGGACGTCATCTACCAGACCGGCAGCGCCGCTTTTACCGTCAGCACGGTGCTCGATTCCCTGATTGATCGCATCGGCAGGGATAAAGACTTCGATCTCAGTGATCTGGTCAACAGCCTGAAGGACGAGGGCCTGAACGTCAACACTCTGACCGACATGCTCGCCGACGCCGGGTTTGACTGGAACGACATCATCGGTTCTCTCACCGGCAGCGGCTTTGACCCGAACGATGTCCTCGGCGCTGTTCTCGACACACTCGAAGGCGAGAACGGCGTCAACTGGAACGAGCTGATCGGTTCCCTCACCGGCAATGGATTCAGCATGGATCAGATCTCCGGCGCCCTGCTGGACCGTCTGGAGGGCGGCGACATCAATCTGGAAGAGTTGATTAGTTCCCTCACCGGCAACGAGGTCGCGCTGACGGATCTGCTCAACGAGCTGAAAAACAAAGGCTTTGACATGGATTCCATCTGGAACCTGATCGGTGGCAACCCCGGCGGATCCGGCGGCGGTCTCAGCGACCTGATCGGCGATCTGATCGGTCGGTTTGGGCGCAACAGCACCAGCGCTGCGGCGCTCTCCGTCTCCGATGATCCGGAAGAGGACAGCGGCAGTGTCACTACCGTCGTCGCCAGCAATCTCAAGGAGAAGCTGAGAGAAAAATACGGCGATCTCTTCACCGGCGAAAAGGAAAAAGAGCTCGATGATCTGTTTTTGAAGATTGATAACGCAACAGACGCCTTCGGCAACATTTCCCTGACCGACGCAGTCTCCGTCATTGTCTCCAACGAAAACTTTGATCTGGCCAAAACCGTGGACGTCATCATGGGTGCCACGAACGGCATGGCAGACTACGGTGAGCTCGTCAGCGCACTGCAGGACAGCACCGGCTCCGATCTGGGCATGTCCACCGTGGCGGATGCGTTCAGCAAGGCGCTGGGCGACGATGTCGACTGGAGCAAGCTCGCAGGCGCGCTGAAGGACAACCTCGGCGACGGCTTTGACGCCAATGATTTTCTCGCCGCCATCGGCTCGGAGGACACGGATCTGAGCGGCGTTGCCGGCAAGATCTCCGAGGCGCTCGGCATGCAAGAGGGTGCGATTGACGCCGACGCCGTGAAGAGCGCCATCACTGCAGCGCTCAGCGGCGAGGATGGCTTCAACTGGGATACCTTTGCCGCTGCCATGGGCGAAGACTTTGACAGCGACGCTTTCCTGCAGAGCGTGGCAGAGAAGCTCGGCGGCGAAGGCACCACAATTGACGCCGATGCCGTTTCCGACGCGATCGAAGCGGCGCTCGGCGAACAGAGCGCGCCTGAGGATTACACGGATCTCGCCAAAGCCCTCAAGGACGCCATGGGCGAAGACTTCAGTGTGGAAAAGCTCACTGAGGCGCTCACCAACGCCCTCAAGGGCGAGGACGGCGAAGCTCCCGCACTAGACAGCATTGTTGCCGCTGTGAAGAACGCCATGGGCGGCGAGCTCACCCCGGAGCAAATCACAGAGCTGGTAAAGGGCCTGAAGGACGGCCTTGGCGAAGATCTGAACATCAGCGATCTGACCGCCGCGCTCACAGACGTCGCCAACGGCGATATCGAAGTCAGCCAGCTGCTCACCAGCCTCAAGGAGGCGCTCGGCAATGAGGAGTTCGAGCTCAAGCTTGACGAGATCGTGAACGGTCTGCTCGGCGAAGGTACCGATCTCGGCGAGCTTGTCAGCGCGCTCAAGGATCTCGATTTCTCCACCGGCACGATCTCTGATCTCCTCTTCGGCGGCGATATCAAGTACGTCTGGTATGTCCGCACGGGCACCAAAACCCAGAAGGTCAGCAGCAATGCAGACTCCAACATTTACAGCGGTGAGCAGACCCGTACGCTCTCCGTCTCCCGCACGACTGTTCCGCTGCAGAACGAGGAATACTTCTATTTCTGCATTGCGACCATCGGCCATAAAAACGGCGATACTGAATCCGAAGGCGACCGCATAACCTACACCTCCCCCGAAGCGAAGCTGACCATCCTGAAGGACAGCGCTCCGGTGGAAACGACGGAACCCACCACAGAGCCGACCACGCAGCCGACTGCTCAGCCGACGGGTCCGGTGCTGGACAACGTGACGCACAATTCGTATCTCAGTGGCTATCCCGACGGCACGGTGCACCCGAACGCCGGCATCACCCGCGCCGAGGTTGCGACAATCATCTACCGCCTGATGACGGAAGAAACCCGCACGTTCTACTACACAAGAGTGAACGCCTTCTCCGACGTTCCCTCCTTCGAGTGGTTCAATGACCAGATTTCCACACTCGCCCGCGCCAGCGTGCTCGGCGGCTACCCGGACGGCAGCTTCCATCCCAACTCGCCGATCACCAGAGCGGAGCTGGCCACGATCCTGACCCGTCTGACCGTGCTGGAAAAGACCGAAACCGAAGTGACGCCTGTGAACTTCAAAGACCTTGCCGGTCACTGGGCCGCGGCGAACATCCGCAATGCGGCCGCAAACGGTTGGGTCAACGGTTATCCGGACGGCACCTTCCGCCCGGATCAGAACGTCACCCGCGCTGAGGCCGTGACCATGGTCAACCGCATGCTTGGCCGCAATCCGTCTGTTCTGACGACCACCGCCGGAATGAAAACCTTCTCGGACAACGACCCTGCCGAGTGGTACTACATTGCCATTCAGGAGGCCGCAAACGGCCATGACTACGTCCGCGGAGACGATGGTCACGAGATGTGGCTCCGCATTAAGAACACCTGAGACACGCAAAAAAAGCACCCGTGCGCTGAGCGCATGGGTGCTTTTCTGTGCAGACTTATTTCAGAAGCCCATTCACGATATCGCCGTGGCGCGTCTCGTCGTTCATGACGCTCTCCACATCCGGAAACAGACTGACGATGTTCTTGTATTTATCGGCAGCGGCATATTCCTGTTTGGCGATGATCGGGTAGAGAACCCTCCGGCCCGCAATCGAGTACATCAGCGGCACAAAGACGGCTTTCGTCTTCTTCGGCTGCAGTACTTTTTTCGTATAGGCGTGAAATACGGAGGCGTGTCTCCCCTCTTCTGCGGCAAGCTGCTTGAAGGCAGCGGCGTCCTTGGCGTCCTTCACCTTCTCGGCAAGCTTGTTGTACATTAGAACGGCGTCCAGTTCGCCCTGCTGGGCGTAGATGAGCTCGTCCATGTACTGATCGATAAGCTTCTGATCCATGTTTATCAAATCCTTTCCGGGATGAAATTACGCATTTTCCTCCATCTGCATGGCGAGCTTCACGATCCGACTCGTACCGAGACGATCCGCGCCGAGCTTCACGAAGTCCTCCGCATCTGCAATGCTGGAGATGCCGCCGGCGGCCTTGACCTTCAGATGATCGGCAGAATGCTCACGCAGGAGCGCCACATCTTCTCTCGTGGCGCCGCCGGTGGAAAAGCCGGTGGAGGTCTTGATATAATCCGCGCCGGAATCGGACACGATCTGGCAGAGCCTGATCTTCTCTTCCTGCGTGAGCAGGCAGGTCTCGATAATGACCTTCAGGATCTTTCCGCGGCAGGCCTCACGCACGGCGTGAATATCCTCGGCCACATCTGACCACGCGCCGTCCTTGACCATGGCGAGATTGATGACCATGTCAATCTCATCCGCGCCGTTTCTCACAGCCTCGGCAGCCTCAAACGCCTTGACTGCGCTGGTGTTGTAGCCATTCGGAAAACCAATGACAGTGCAGATCTGCAGGCGGTCGCCCACATACTGCTTTGCACCGGCCACATGGCACGGCGGAATGCAGACGCTGGCGCAGCCATAGCGGATGCCCTGATCGCAGAGCGCGCGGATCTCCGAGGCCGTTGCGTCGACGCGCAGCAGAGTATGATCGCAGCGGGACAAAATGTCTTTCAGTTCCATAGATTTCTCTCTCCTTTTCTGATATGTACCCATTATAGCGGAAGGCAACCCGTTTGACAAGATGCATATTCCAAGTATTTCCTGCATATAGTGTGCCATCAACATGAGAGGTGGCACGGCATGGATACCTTGGGACGCAATAATTTCGCCCGGCTCCGCGGCACACTCGCAGGGCCGGTTGTCTTATCCCATCAGAACCGTCAGGAGCAGTTTTTCCGCTTTCCCCTGCGCATGGAGCGTCTCTCCGGCGCGGAGGACGTCATCAATGTGCTCGCGCGGGAGCGGCTGCTGCAGACCGATCTGCAAAGTGCAGAGCGCATTGAGGTAACAGGTGAGATTCGCACCTTCAACAATCCCTCCGGCGAGGGCGCCAGGCTCGTCATCAGCCTTTTTGCCCGCCGGCTCGAGCTTTCCCAATCGGATACGGATGAAAACCTCGTGCTGCTGACGGGCACAATCTGCAAGCCGCCTGTCTTTCGCCGAACGCCGCTGGGTCGGGAAATCTGCGATCTTCTGCTCGCCGTCAACCGTCACTATGGCCGCAGCGACTATATTCCCTGTCTCGTCTGGGGAGAACGGGCATACGACGCTGCGGAATGGAACGTCGGCACAGGCGTATCGCTCACAGGGCGCTTTCAGAGCAGAAAATATCACAAAACCCTTCCGGACGGCACGCTCACAGAACGTACTGCATTTGAAATCAGCGTGGCGGAGATTGAACGGACATAGCAAAGGCGCGCCAAACGGCGCGCCTTCAATTATTTCTTTTCGGGGACTACCTCAATCCAGTAGCCGTCCGGATCGGTGATAAAATAAATGCCCATGGAGGGATTCTCGAACTCGATGCAGCCCATCTCCTCGTGTTTTTTGTGCGCAGCCTCCATATCCGGCGTCGCCATGGCGAGGTGATATTCCAGCTCTCCGAGATCATAGGGCTCAGTGCGGTCGCGCAGCCAGGTCAGCTCCAGCTGAAAATCAGTCTTTCCGTCGCCGAGGTAGACAAGCTTGAACGATCCGTCCGACGCCAGCTTCTCACGCACGGGCTCCAAACCGAGCGCTTCCTTGTAAAACGCAAGACTTTTTTCCAAATCCAATACGTTGAAATTGAAATGATTGAAGGCAAACATGATACAGACCTCCCGAAGTGTTTCTTAAATTCAGTATAGAGGACGACCTCTCAAAAGTCAAAGCTATTTTCTATCGAAAAAACTGTTGGCTTTGCGGCAAAACCCATGTATAATAAAGAGAGCAATTTACAATACCTCTGACAAAGATGAAAGAGAGGGTTTTGCATGAAAGATATGGTTTCCCGCACGCTGACGGCACAGGAGCTCGGCGGCTTCCATGAGGGCTGGTCGATGGACGTCTGGAAGTTCTTCGGCTGCCACAAAACCGAAGACGGCGCATACCGCTTTGCGGTCTGGGCGCCGAACGCCAAGTCTGTGACGCTGGTTGGAGAATTCAACAACTGGGACCGCTCGGCAGACCCGATGCAGCGACTCTCTGACGGCACCTGGGTGCTCGTAAAGGAAGGGCTGGAGCACAGCGCGCTCTATAAATACTGCGTGGTCGGTGCGGACGGCAAGGAACGGCTGAAAACAGATCCCTTTGCCACGCACTGTGAGACCGGCCCTGCCACGGCAAGCCGCGTCTGGCCGATTGACGACTACGTCTGGGGCGACCGCGAGTATCTGCGCAAGCGCGCAAAGAAGAACATCTTCCGCTCGGCCATGAGCATCTATGAGCTGCATCTCGGCTCCTGGAAACGCACGCCGGAAGGCTACGTGATGAATTATCGCCAGATCGCCGATGAACTCGCCGCCTACTGCGTGGATCTGGGCTACACCCATGTCGAGCTGCTGCCAATCACGGAATATCCCTTCGAGGGCAGCTGGGGCTATCAGGTGACGGGCTACTTTGCTCCCACCAGCCGCTATGGCACGCCGCAGGATTTCATGTATCTTGTCGACCGCCTGCATCAGGCCGGTATCGGTGTGATCATCGACTGGGTACCGGCACACTTCCCCCGCGACGAGCATGGACTCGCCCGCTTCGACGGCACACTGCTTTATGAGTGCAAGGAAGAGCGCATGGCGAGCCACCCCGAGTGGGGCACGCTGATCTTCGACTATGAGATGCCGGAGGTGCAGAGCTTCCTCATCTCAAGTGCGGCGCTGTTTTTCGACATGTACCACATCGACGGCATCCGCGTAGACGCCGTGAGCTCGATGCTCTACCTGAACTATGGCCGCAAGGACGGCGAATGGACGCCCAACCGCGAGGGTGGAAACATCAACCTCGGCGCGGTGGATTTCCTTCGCCGACTCAACACTGCGATCCTCACGCACTTCCCCGGCGCCATGACCATTGCGGAGGAATCCTCCGCCTATCCGAGCGTGACGAAGCCGCCCTATGACGGCGGCCTCGGCTTCAGCTTCAAGTGGGACATGGGCTATATGCACGACACGCTCGACTACTTCTCCATCAACTCCTATTTTCGGAGCAAGAACCATAACAAGCTCACATTCTCCATGATGTACACCTTCTCGGAGAACTTCATCCTTGCCTACTCGCACGACGAGGTGGTGCACGGAAAGAAGAGCATGGTGGACAAGATGTTCGGCTCTTATGAGGAGAAATTCTCCACGCTCCGCGCGCTCTACGGCTATCAGTTTGCGCACCCGGGCAAGAAGCTCACCTTCATGGGCTCGGAGTTTGGACAGTTCATCGAGTGGAACTTCAAGCAGGGGCTCGACTGGCTGCTGCTGGATTATCCGAAGCACCGCGAGATGCAGGCCTACTGCCGCGCGCTCAACGAGTTCTACAGCGCACACCGCGCGCTCTGGGACGTGGACGACAGCTGGGACGGCTTCCAATGGCTGAACGTGAATGACGCCGACCGCAGCTCGATCGCCTTTCTGCGCACGAGCCGAAACGGACACCGCGTCATCTGTGCCTGCAATTTCACGCCGGTTGCCTACGATGATTTCGTCATCGGTCTGCCGAAAAAAGGCGTCCTGCGCGAGGTGCTGAATAGTGATGATAACCGCTTCGGCGGTACAGGCGTTCACAACGAGCCCGAGATTCACAGCCGAGACGAGGGCTTCTATGAGCATCCCTTCTCTGCACATCTGAAGCTGCCGCCGCTGAGCGCAGTCTATTTTACCTTTACCGCCCGCTGACAGGAGGCTGAATATGAAAGAATTTCTGAAAAACAAACTGACGGAAAAACACCGCTGGGAGCTGCCGCGCGTGCTGCTCGCGGCGGCGGAATGCGCGCCGCTGTCCAAAACCGGCGGTCTGGCCGACGTGGTCGGCACGCTGCCGAAGTATCTGGCTGACCTCGGCATGGACGCGCGCGTCATCACACCGTATCACCGGATTATCAAGGAGAAATTCGGCTGGCGCGTCAAGCACATGACCGATTTCTACATTGACCTCGGCTGGCGGCATCAGTATGTCGGCATAGAAAAGCTCGTGGTCGACGGCGTGATCGTCTATCTCGTCGACAACGAGAGCTATTATGGCGACAAGATCTACCGCGGCGGCATGCCGGAGGGCGAGCAGTACGCTTTCTTCGCCCGCGCCGTGGCCGAGGCGATTCCACGCCTGGACTTTGATCCCGACGTGCTGCACTGCAATGACTGGCACACCGCGATGCTCCCCATGCTGCTCAAAACGCAGTACAGCCACGCCCCACAGGGCAGACTGCGCACACTGCTCACCATCCACAACATTGCCTATCAGGGCAAATTCGGCTATGACTACGTCTATGATCTGCTCGGTGTGGACGCGAGATACTACACCAGCGAGTTCATGGAGCTCGACGGCTGCGCCAACTTCCTCAAGGCCGGCTGCGTGTTCTCCGACCACATCAACACCGTGAGCCCCACCTACGCTGAGGAGATCCGCACTCCGTGGTACGGCGAGCGGCTGGAGGGTATTCTCTCCGCCCGCAGCCACGAACTGAGCGGCATTCTCAACGGCATTGACTACACCACCTTCGACCCCGAGACCGACCCGCGCATCCCGGCGCATTTCACCGTGGATGACCGCAGCGGCAAGGCCGTCTGCAAGCAGGCGCTGATCGATCAGCTGGGTCTGAGCATCTCGGTCGACACGCCGATCGTCGCGATGGTCACGCGCATGACCGCGCAGAAGGGCTTTGATCTCGTGCAGTGCGTGCTCGATGAGCTGATGGCAACGGAGAACATGGCCTTCGTGCTGCTCGGCTCCGGCGACGCGGCATATGAAAACTTCATGCGCGACGCGGAGAACCGCCACAAGGGCCGCGTGTGCGCCTATCTCGGCTACAATGAGAATCTCGCAAACCAGATTTATGCCGGCGCTGATTTCCTGCTCATGCCCTCCGGCTTTGAGCCCTGCGGCCTGAGCCAGATGATCGCCATGCGCTACGGCACGCTCCCGATCGTGCGCGAGACCGGCGGTCTGAAGGACAGCGTCGCGCCCTATAACCACTACACCGGCGAGGGCACTGGCTTCTCCTTCGCCAACTTCAACGCGCATGAGATGGCGGACTGCATCCGCGCCGCCGTGGGTCTCTACCACGACTACAAGGGCGAGATGGAAAAGCTCATCCGCAACGCGATGACCGCCGACTACAGCTTCCGCCGCTCGGCCGAGGCCTATGCCGCGCTTTATCTCGATCTGCTTCCGGCGGATCTCTCCGCAAAGCACGATGCGCTCGACGAGGCTTATCGCTCCCCGCTCGGCGCGATCGAAACCGGCACAACCGTGCGTCTCGCCATCGAGGACCCCGGATGCTTTGTCTCCGGCGCGGTGCTCGAGGTCTATGGCGACGACTTTGAACAGTCCGTGCCGATGGACAAGACTGAGATCGGCTTCACGGTCGAATTCACTGCTCCCGAGACCGCGCAGGCGCTCTGGTATCGCTTCGTGCTCTATTATCCTGACGGCGGCACGCAGTGGCTCTGCCCCGGTACGGACGGACAGCACAGCGTGATCTGCCCCCTGCCGCAGGAGGGCTTTCGCCTGACGGTGTTTCAGAAAGGCTTTCAGACGCCTGACTGGTTGAAGCAGGGCGTGATGTATCAGATCTTCCCGGATCGCTTTGCAAAGGACAAGAGCGACACGGCCGTGAAGGGCTATGCCGCGCACAAGGCGAAGGATCAGACTGTGCATGTGCACGAGAGCTGGGATGAGCCTGTGGAATGGCAGGACAATCTGCCCGACGGCGGATACGCGCCCGTGGACTTCTACGGCGGCACGCTCAAGGGTATTGAGTCGAAGCTCAAGGAGCTCAAAAAGCTCGGCGTGACGGTACTGTATCTCAACCCGATCTTCGAGAGCGCGTCAAACCACCGCTATGACACCGGCTGCTATGAGACGGTCGACCCGATTCTCGGCACGAACGAGGACTTTGAGGCGCTGTGTAAGGCTGCCAAAAAGCTCGGCATGCGCGTGATTCTCGACGGCGTCTTTGCCCATACGGGCGCGGACAGCAAGTATTTCAACCGCGACAAGCACTACTCCGGCTCCGGTGCTTACAACAGCGAGCGCTCCCCCTTCCGGAAGTGGTACACCTTCGACGAGAGTCTCACCTACGGCTATCGCTGCTGGTGGAACTTCCCGGAGCTGCCGACCGTGGACACCGACAGTCCCGATTGGCGCAAGCGCGTGGTCTCCGGAAAAAACAGCTTTATCAAGCAGTGGCTGCAGCGCGGCGCTGCAGGTTGGCGGCTGGATGTGGCGGATGAACTGAGCGACGATGCGCTTGAGGAGATTCGCCGCGCCGTCAAGGAGGAAAACCCGGACGCCGCCGTGCTCGGCGAGGTTTGGGAGGACGCCGTGACGAAGGAGAGCTACGGCAAGCGCCGCACCTACGCCCTCGGCAGCGCGCTCGACAGTGTGATGAACTATCCCCTGCGCCTGGCACTGATGACCTTCCTGCGCAATCAGGGCGATGCGCACGATCTGCAGGCCTTTCTGCTTGATCAGCGCATGAATTATCCGAGACCGCTCTACTACGCGATGATGAACCTCACCGGCAGCCACGACATCGAGCGCACGCGCACGGCGCTCGCCATCGACTTTGAGGCGCGCGACACCACGCGCGAGTATCAGGCCGAATACGTTGTGACGGACGAGATGGCAGCTGTTGCCGCGAAACGTCAGAAGCTGATCGCGGCGCTGCAGTTCTCCCTGCCCGGTCTGCCCGCAATTTATTACGGCGACGAGGTCGGCATGCAGGGCTTCTGCGATCCGTTCAACCGCGCGCCGTATCACGAGGACGACCCCGGGATGCGCGAATGGTATCAGACGCTCGCTTCGCTCAGAAACGGGCATCCGGCGCTGCAGACCGGCGCGGCGGCGTTCTTTGCCCCGGCGCTCGACGTAATTGCGGTGCTGCGCACGACGGTGGACGGAGCGGACGCCTTTGACGACGGACAGCCGAAGGAAACCTTCCTGACCGTGGTGAACCGCGCGGACAAAACCGTCGTGACCGAGCTGAACCTGACGGAGCCCGGAATGGGCCTGTGCGAGAACATGCGCCTTGCGCTGTTCCGCGCCGGCTTCGCCTCCGTAAAGGACGTGTTCAGCAAGGACGAAGTTACCGTGCGTGACGGCGTGCTCGAGCTGACGCTCCCCGCCTGCAGCGTGAAGATCTTCAAGCTCTGCTGAAACATGACATAGGAAAAGACCTGCGATGAAAGATCGCAGGTCTTTTCCTTTCATGTGATCAGATGATCTTCTCGCCCAGCGGCTTGCCGCCGAGGACGTGGAAGTGCAGATGCGGCACGGTCTGGCCGGCGTCGGGGCCGCAGTTGGAGATGACGCGGTAGCCGCCCGTGAGGCCTTCCTTCTCAGCGATGCCGCCGATGACCTCGAGGCAGTGCGCCGCAACGGCGGCGTTTTCAGCGTTCACGTCGTTCATGGACGCGATGTGCTCCTTCGGGATGACCAGGAAGTGCACCGGCGCCTGCGGGTTGATGTCCCGGAAGGCGAAAACGGTGTCGTCCTCATACAGGCAGGTCGAGGGGATCTCCCCCGCCGCGATCTTGCAGAAAATACAATCAGACATTGCAGTGATCTCCTTTCCTATTTAGATGCCGAGCTTTTCGGCAACAAAATCGTCCACGATCGCAAGCGCGTCGTCCGTCTTGAGCGGATTGGTGCCGCCGCCCATGGCGCTGTCGGGCTTGCCGCCGCCCTTGCCGTCGGCAACGGCGGACACGGCGCGAACCAGATCGCCCGCCTTGATGCCGGCAGAGACAGCCTCCTTGCCGCAGACAGCCACGAACGTGACCTTCTCGCCCGCGACCGTGGCAAGCACGCCGACGATCTTCGGGTCCTTGTCGCGCAGGAAGTCGCCCATCTTGCGCAGATCGTTCGGCTGCAGATCCGTCCGCGTCGCCGTGACGACGTGATAACCTCCGATTGTCTTCGCGGCGAACAGGAAACGGTCGACGTCGCCCGCGATGAGCTTGTCCTGCAGCTTCTCCATGTTCTGGCGCATGGTCTTCATTTCGGCGATGACGTTCTCGGCGCGGTCCATCAGCGTGCCGGGCTTGGCCTTGAGAATGTCACACACCTTCAGCAGCGCGCCGTGTTCCTCGTCCGCGCGGCACAGACAGGCCTTGCCCGTGACGGCCTCGATGCGGCGCACGCCGGAGGCGACGCTGCTCTCGGACAGGATGCGGAACGGGCCGATCTTGGCAGTGTTGTCCAGATGCGTGCCGCCGCAGAGCTCCATGCTCGCGTCCTCCATCTTCACGACGCGGACGACGTCGCCGTATTTCTCGCCGAAGAGCGCCTGCGCGCCCATGGCCTTGGCCTCGTCCTGCGACATTTCGGCGACCGAGACGTTCAGACCGTCGAGAATCTCGTCGCAAATCAGTTGGTTGATCTCACGCAGCTCCTCCGGCGTCACGGCGGAGAAATGCGTGAAGTCGAAGCGCAGACGGTCGGGCTCCACGAGCGAGCCCGCCTGATGGACGTGATCTCCCAGCACCTTGCGCAGCGCCGCGTGCAGCAGATGTGTGGCGCTGTGCGCACGCATGATAGCCTTGCGGCGGACAGCGTCCACCTCAGCCTGCGCCGCCTGCTCCACGGTCATGGAGCCGGATTCGAGCACGCCGGAGTGGAGGAACTTGCCGCCCTTGTCCTTCTGCACATCGGTGACGCGGAAAAGACCGGTCTCGGTGCGGATCACGCCATGGTCGGCCACCTGACCGCCCATCTCGGCATAAAACGGCGTCTGGTCGAGCACGACCACGCCGGAATTGCCCTCATGCAGCGCGGAGCAGACCTCCCCGTCCGTGACGAGCGCAAGGATCTTCCCCTCGCCCGTGAGGCTGTCGTAGCCCGTGAACACCGTCGGCGTCGCGTCCAGACCGAGGTCGATGCCCGCCCAGGCGAGATCGCCGAGCGCCTCGCGCGCCTTGCGGGCGCGGACACGCTGCTCCTCCATCAGATCCTTGAAGCCCTGCTCGTCGACGGTCATGCCCTGCTCCTCGACCATCTCGCGCGTGAGGTCGAGCGGGAAACCGTAGGTATCATAGAGCTTGAAGGCGTCCGCGCCGGAGAAGACGGTCTCGTTCTTCTCCTGATGCTCCTTCAGCAGGCCGGAGAAGATGTCCATGCCGGCGTCGATCGTCTTTCCGAAGTTCTGCTCCTCGTTGAGAATGACGCGGGTGATATACTTCTGCTTCTCGCGCAGCTCGGGATACTGGCACTCATTCTCCTGCACGACGGTGTCGACCACCTGCCAGAGGAAGGGATCGTTGACGCCGAGGAGCTTGCCGTGGCGGGCGGCGCGGCGGAGCAGACGGCGCAGCACGTAGCCGCGGCCCTCGTTGGAGGGCAGCACGCCGTCGCAGATCATCATGACGCCGGAGCGGATGTGGTCGGTGATCACGCGCAAAGACACGTCCACCTTATCGCTGTCGCCGTAGTGCGCGCCGGTAAGCTCGCTCACCTTATGCGTGATGTTCATGACGGTGTCGACGTCAAACAGGCTCTCCACGCCCTGACAGACAACGGCCAGTCGCTCGAGGCCCATGCCGGTGTCAATATTCTTCTGCACGAGGTCGGAGTAATTTCCGTTTCCGTCGTTGTCAAACTGGGAGAAGACGTTGTTCCAGACCTCCATATAACGGTCGCAGTCGCAGCCGGGGGCGCAGTCGGGCTTGCCGCAGCCGTATTTCTCGCCGCGGTCATAATAGACCTCAGAGCAGGGGCCGCAGGGACCAGCGCCGTGCTCCCAGAAGTTGTCCTCCTTGCCGAGGCGGACGATGCGCTCGGGCGCGATGCCGATTTCGTCGCGCCAGATATTAAAGGCCTCATCGTCGTCCACATAGACAGAGGGATAGAGCCTGTCTGGGTCGATCTCGAGCCACTCCGGGCTCGTGAGAAACTCCCAGCACCAGGCGATGGCCTCGTGCTTGAAGTAATCGCCGAAGGAGAAGTTGCCGAGCATTTCAAAGTACGTGCCGTGGCGGCTCGTCTTGCCGATGTTCTCAATATCGCCGGTGCGGATGCATTTCTGGCAGGTGCAGACGCGGTGGCGCGGCGGCTCCTGTTCGCCCTTGAAGAAGGGCTTCATCGGTGCCATGCCGGAGTTGATGAGCAGCAGCGACTGGTCGTGCTGCGGGATGAGCGAAAAGCTGGGCAGGCGAAGGTGACCCTTCGATTCAAAGAAGCTTAGGAACTTCTCGCGCAGCTCGTTCAGGCCGTAAGGTTTCATAGTGTTTCCTCCTGTAAAAACAAAAACCCCGCCCCAGCATACAGGGGCGAGGATCATATACTCGCGGTACCACCCTGATTATCCGCAATGCGGACATCTCGTGCCGCCCGATAACGGGAGCGCCCCGCCCGGTCTCCCGGGAGGCTCGGAAAGCGGCTGCCGTGAAGGTGCGCCGAGGGGCTTCCACCGTCCCCCTCTCTCTGAAGGCGTCCTGCCGCGGCTCTTCTTTCGTCAAAGCCGAATAACAAGAGTATTTTAGCACAGAATCGGAAGAAGTCAAGACAGGAAAAAGCGTGCCGCCGGAGCGACACGCTTTTCTTTCTTTGGTTTTGAGATTACTTCGCAGCCTTCTTGCTCTGCTTGGAGAAGGTCTGGATGCCTTCGATCACGAGGATGATGGCGAGCACGAACATCGCAGCGGCGAAGACGAGCTGGAACACATGACCCCAAACAGGACCGGTGGTCGCAACATTTTCAGCAAAGGCGCCGGAAGCAAGCCCCTTCACCTTGGCGATGATGGTCAGGCACAGCTGCGTCAGCGTAGCGCAGAGCATGAAGATCATCGGGATGATAAACATCTTGTTGTTCTTGCCCACGTTGCCGAGCCAGGCGGCGACGGCCATCAGAGCAAGGCCGGCGAGCAGCTGGTTGGCAGCACCGAACAGACCCCAGATCTGGCTGAGGGACAGACCGCCGAGGGTGCAGCCCACGATGACCATGAACAGGGTGCCGAAGAGCGGATAAGCCAGGACCTTGCGGATGCCCTTGGCGTCCTTGTAGCTCTTCTCGCCTTCCTTCAGGAACAGCTCGGAGAACATGTAGCGGCTCAGACGCGTGCCGGAGTCGAGGGAGGTCAGCGCGAAGACGGAGACCGCCAGCGTCAGAAGCGCGTAGATGGTCTTGTAAACCGAAGTGGTGTCAGCACCGAACATGGTGGCAATACCACCGGCGAACGCAGCGGAGGGAGAACCGAACGGGTTGTCCGCGCCGGTCCACTTTTCGAAGACCATGCCGACAGCGATCAGGGAGATGATACCGAGGGCGGACTCGATGAGCATGGCGCCGTAGCCGATGGGCTTGGCGTGCGCTTCGTTGTCGAGCTGCTTGGCCGTGGTGCCGGAGGCGATCAGGCTGTGGAAGCCGGAGCAGGCGCCGCAGGCAACGGTGATGAACAGAGCCGGGAACAGCGTGCTGCCGTTGGCCAGCTTCCAGCCGGTGAAGGCAGGAATGGTAAAGGTGGCGTTCTTGGTGAAAGCAGCAAAGATGATGCCGAAAACAGCAATGAGCATCATGGCATACAGCAGATAGCTGCTGAGGTAATCACGAGGCTGCAGCAGGATCCACACGGGAACCAGAGAAGCGATCGTGATGTAGAGACCGATGAGCACGATCCAGGTGGTGCGGTTGAACGCAAGACCCACATTCAGGCCGAGAACGACGACCGCAACGATGCCGATCAGACCAAGGATGGTGGCGGGCAGAGTGCCCATGCCGGCGCGGTTCGTGAGCAGGCCGTAGATGATGGCGAGCACGATGAACAGCATGGAGATCATGGCCGTGGTCTCGTTGCCGGTGACAGCGTCGCCGGTGGTGATGACGGAGGCCGCCTCGTTGGACATGAAGGTGCCGGCCACGACGTTCACGAAGGACGCGATGACGAGGATCAGAACCAGCAGCGCGAAGATGAGGAAGAGGGTCTTGGCCTTCTTGCCCATGGTGTCGCCGATGATCTCGCCGACGGACTTGCCCTCATGACGGGTGGAAGCGAACAGGGCGCCGAAATCATGGACGCCGCCGACAAAGATGCCGCCCAGGACGCACCACAGGAAAACGGGGACCCAACCGAACACCGCCGCCTGGATGGGACCGTTGATGGGGCCTGCGCCCGCAATCGACGAAAAGTGGTGGCCCATCAGGACCGCCGGCTTGGCCGCGACGTAGTCAACGCCGTCGGTCATGGTGTGTGCGGGGGTCGGACGCTTGGGATCGACGCCCCACTGCTTTGCAAGCCAGGAGCCATAAGTCACATAGCCGATGACAAGCAGGACGATAGCTGCAAGAATAATCAATACAGCAGTCATTTTTCTCACTCTCCTACTCTTGTAGATGATATATTGCTTAGGAGCTTTTTCAGGTCGCGCCCGTGGCGGTTAACGGTGACGCGGCCGGTCGAAAGCTCGATTGCACCAAGTCTTAAATTGCTCCAGCCCTGGATGCCGTGCTTATAGCCCTTGCTGCGGTTGGTATGGCGCACAAGTCTGCGGGCATCGTCCGGGAGCGATTCGGTCAGAAAGAGGACGGTTACATCGCTGTTTCGATGATTTTCACCCGGCTGGATTTGCGGCATGGCGAGATTCCACGCCGTCTCGATCCGATTGGAAACGCACTCTGTGGACATCGCATCCTCCGCCGAGAAATAGACAAACTCATTGCTGTCCATCTCCCAGAGCTTGGCGGACTTGATGAGCAGATAGCTCTCGCCGTGGCTGTGAAACTCAGCAGCCGCCTGAAACGGCGCAGGCGGCGTCTGGCTCAGATCATAATATCTTGTATAAGATCGGAGCAGCAGCTCCAGCGCTTCCTGCGGCGACATGCAATTCTATCCTTTCTTCCAAATTCCAGATGCTATTTTAGTCCTTTCTGCACAAGAATGCAATAGGAATTTGAAGATTTATTAACAAAGAACGCTATAATTGGCAGTTTTTTTGGACAATTGGACATATTTGGTTAAACCGTGCGAACCGCACTCTCCTGCTCAGGCGGGCGCTCATAGCCGATTTTCGCCTGCGGACAGGCCTTTTTCAGCGCGGCAAGCAGCGCCTTGCTCATGCGCTCGGTGGCAAGGCGAATCTGCGCGAGCTCCTGCTCCTCTGCTCCGCAGACCACAACGCTCTCCATCGGCAGTCCCTGATTGCAGCAGCCCATGCGTGCGTTGACGAGTTCTACGCGGCGAAAGCACCGCGTGACCGCCGTGAGCGGGAGATAATAGACCTTGCGTCCGACCTTGAAGAAAAAGTGCGTCGCGCCGATTTTGGCGGGCGCAAAGTCCTCCGCCTGCTCATATTCCTGCTCGAGCGCAGATTTTTCGATGGCTTCCGATTCGGATTGCAAAGAGATAAACTTCATATTAATCTTAGCCTTTCTGTGATGGTACACCTTGTGCATTATCCCTATTGATTGTATATATTAGCACTTTAACGAACAAAATACAATCCTTTTGGCGTTCTAATTGACAATTTGATTATTGAAAAAATTTAATAAGATTGTCATTGGATTCACAGACGTAACATGGAAAATGTATCACAGCAAAACGATTGACATTCCCGTCGAATCCTGTTAGAATGAAGCATCTCAATTGGAAGTCTTTTGAAAGTCTTTCGAAGCAGGATGCGACCGCTCTTCTCCCCCCGGAGAGCCAAGGCCACACGGACAGCCGGGTCGAATGCCGAAAAACCGCAGCGCGGTTGGCAACTTCTGTTGCCTTATTGATTGAGTTAAAAGCTCAAGTTTTACAGTTGGTCACTTGATAACCAAGCCTTGTGAAATGGTCAATAAGAGTAGTAAAAGTATCTTTGCTAAATGCTATATAGACTCTCAAAGACTGAAATGAAAACTTCTCCCTGCCGGGGCGTATTCGCGTACGCTGTCGGCGGGACGTTTCGCAAGCGCTCGGTAATCAGACCGGGCGCTTTTGCTGTTTCTCAATTCAATCTTATTTCGCGCGGAGAGGAAGAATTATGGACAAAAACAAGAAAATCATTGAGCTGAAGAACATCTCGAAGTCCTATGACGGCGTGACGGTGCTCGACAACATCCAGCTGCACATCTATGACAACGAGTTTTTGACGCTGCTGGGGCCCTCCGGCTGCGGCAAGACCACGACGCTGCGCATGATCGGCGGCTTCGAGACGCCGGACACCGGCGACGTGCTCTTCCTCGGTGAGCGGATCAACGATCTGCCGGCGCACAAGCGCAACGTCAACACCGTGTTTCAGCGCTATGCCCTCTTCCCGCACCTGAACGTGTTCGACAACGTGGCTTTCCCGCTCAAGGAGAAAAAGGTGCCGCGTGAGGAGATCGAGCAGAAGGTGACGGAGATGCTCCAGCTCGTGAAGCTCTCCGGCTTTGAAAAGCGCAGCGTGACGAACCTCTCCGGCGGCCAGCAGCAGCGCGTCGCGATCGCCCGCGCCCTCGTGAGCCGTCCGCAGGTGCTCCTACTCGATGAGCCGCTCGGCGCGCTCGACCTCAAGCTCCGCAAGGACAGGCAGCAGGAGCTCAAGAGCATCCAGAAGGCCACCGGCATCACCTTCATCTTCGTCACGCACGATCAGGAGGAGGCGCTGAGCATGTCGGACACGATCGTCGTCATGTCCGACGGCCGCATCCAGCAGATCGGAACGCCGACGGATATTTATAATGAGCCGAAGAACGCCTTCGTCGCGGACTTCATCGGCGAGAGCAACATCGTCGACGGCATCATGCGCGAGGACTTCAAGGTCACCTTCTCCGGCCATACCTTTGAGTGCGTGGATAAGGGCTTTGAGAAAAACGAGCCCGTGGACGTCGTGGTGCGCCCCGAGGACGTGGACATCGTCCCGCTCGAAAAGGGCATGCTGCAGGGTCTCATCACGAGCGTGACCTTCATGGGCGTGCACTATGAGATCATCGTGGACATCAACGGCTTTAAATGGATGATCCAGACGACGGATTATGCCGCCGAGGGCGAGAAGGTCGGCATTTACATTGAGCCCGACGCCATTCATATTATGAAGAAGTCCGAATACTCCGGCATGTTCGGCGACTACTCCTCCTACAGCATGGAAATGGACGAGCTGAGCGTCGTGGAAAGCGAGGACGAGGAATGAAAGGTCACAGAAACTCCGTGACCCGGATGGCGCTCGCCCCCTATTCGGTCTGGGCGCTGCTGTTCATTCTGGTCCCGCTGGTGTTCGTGGCGTACTACGCGTTCACGGACAACAACATGCACTTTACGCTCGACAACATCATAAAGTTCTTCACCGCCAAGAGCACCGTCACGGGCGACAACGGCGAGACGCTGCAGGTGCGCACCTACATGGTGATCTTCTGGCGCTCGGTAAAGCTCGCCGTGATCTCGACGATCGTGTGCCTGCTGATGGGCTACCCCATTGCCTACATCATCGCCCGCGCGCGGCCGAAGGTGCAGAAGACGATCATCACGCTCATCATGATCCCGATGTGGATGAACTTCCTGATCCGCACCTACGCCTGGATGACGATTCTGCAGGACACGGGTCTGCTGAACAACTTCCTCGCAAACCTTCATCTCGGACGAATGCACATCATCGGCACGGAGAGCGCCGTCGTGATTGGCATGGTCTACGACTATCTCCCCTATATGATTCTGCCGATCTATTCCATCATGGCCAAGCTCGACACGCGCCTGCTCGAGGCGGCGCACGATCTCGGCTGCAACAATCTCTCCACGCTGCGCCGCGTGGTCTTCCCGCTGAGTCTGCCGGGCGTGGTCTCCGGCGTGACGATGGTGCTGATTCCGTCGATCAGCACGTTCTATATCTCTCAGAAGCTCGGCAACGGCAAGTTCTTCCTCATCGGCGACGCGATCGAGGGCCAGTATGTGGCGAACAATCTCCACTTTGCCGCGGCCATCGCCTTCATTCTGATGGTCATTTTGCTGATCGCCATGGCACTCATGAAGCGCTATACCGACAGCCGCGTGGCGGGAGGTGTGTGAGATGAAAATGAAGCCTGCCGCAAAGGTCTATACTGCGCTCATCTTCCTGTTTCTCTTCGCGCCGATTGCGATTCTGCTCGTGTTCAGCTTCAACGAGACGAAGAGTCTGAGCGTGTTTTCCGAATTCTCGGTCAAGTGGTACCGGGAGCTGTTTAAGGACGAGGAGACGCTGCGCGCGCTGCAGAACACGCTGGTGCTCGCCGTGACCGCCTCGATCATCTCCACCGCCATGGGCACGGCCGCCGCTGTGGGCATCCACCGGCTGCGCCGGAAGTATCTCAGGACCGCCTATGACACTGTGACGAACATCCCGATGATGAACCCCGATATCATCACCGGCATCTCTCTGATGCTCATGTTCGTGTTCGTGGGGCGTCTGTTCGGTCTGAGCACGAGTCTCAGCTTCTGGACGATGCTCATTGCGCACATCACGTTCTGCCTGCCCTACGTCATTTTGCAGGTGCTGCCAAAGCTGCAGCAGATGGACCCCTCCCTGCCGGAGGCCGCGATGGATCTCGGCTGCACGCCGGTACGCGCGTTCTTCCGCGTGGAGGTGCCGGAGATTCTGCCCGGCATCATCACGGGTCTGATGATGGCCTTCACCCTGTCGCTTGACGACTTCGTCATCAGCTATTTTACGCAGGGCAACGGCTTTCAGACGCTTCCGATCCGCATCTACAACATGACGAAGAAGACCGTGACGCCGAAGATGTACGCCCTCGCGACGATCATCTTCTTCGCGATCCTCGCGCTGCTGCTGCTGACGAACCTCGTGGATGAAGACGACAGCCGCCGCATGAAGGAAGCGCGCACCGCCAAGCGCGCCGCCAAGGGAAAAAAGCCCCGCGGCGACAGCAACAAGCGCGGCATGGCGATCGTGGGCGCGATCCTAGGCATCACGATCATCCTCATCGCCGCCATCGGCATCACGCGCCCGAAGCCCGTGGAGCTGAACGTCTACAACTGGGGCGAATACATCTCCGACGGCTCGGAGGATACGCTCGACACGATCAAGGCCTTCGAGGACTGGTATCTCGAGGAATACGGATATCCGGTGAAGGTCAACTATGAGACCTACGCCTCGAACGAGGATATGTATGCCAAGCTCAAGAGCGGCGCCGTGAGCTACGATCTCGTGATTCCCTCGGACTACATGATCGCGCGCATGGCGGCGGAGGACATGCTCGTGCCGCTCAACTACGCGAACATCCCGAACTATCAGTACATCTCCGAGAGCTTCCGCGGTCTCTACTACGACCCGGACGATACGTACACCGTGCCTTACACCTACGGCGTGGTCGGCGTCATCTACGACGCCAATCAGGTGGACGAGGAGGACATCGGCACCTGGGATCTCCTGTGGAATGAGAAGTACGCCGGGAACATCCTGCAGTTCAATAACTCCCGCGACGCGTTTGCCACGGCGATCTACCGCGCGGGCAATGACGTCAACTCCTCGGATCACGCCGTATGGGACGACGCGCTGCAGATGCTCGCCGAGCAGCATCCGCTCGTGAAGAGCTACGTCATGGACGAGATTTACAACATGATGGAGTCCGGCGAGGCCGCCATCGCCTCCTACTACGCGGGCGATTACTTCACGATGATCGACGCGCAGTCGGACGCCGTGGATCTGCAGTTCTACTATCCCGAGCCGACCAACTTCTTCGTGGACGCCATGTGCATCCCGAAGGGCTGCCAGCACCAGGAGCTGGCAGAGATCTTCATCAACTTCATGCTGAGCGAAGAGCCCGCCGTCGCAAATGCGGAGTACATTTACTACGCGAGCCCGAACAGCCTCGTCTATGAGAACGAGGACTACATCGAAGAGATGGGCGAGGAGACGATGGAAATTCTCTATCGCTTCACGGATGAGTTCTCCGACATGTTCAACCAGTACGCCTACCGTAATCTGGATCAGGAGACGCTGGACTACGTGAACACACTGTGGGAGACTTTGAAAATCAGCTGATTTTAATTAGGAATTAGGAGTTAGGAGTTAGGAGTGAAGGTTACTTCCTCCCTGTTCCTAGCTCCTTTTCATTTGCAGCAAAATGTGATATAGTATTTCAAATCGTTGCCGACAGGCAACACCACAATTCCTAATTCCTAATTCCTAACTCCCAGCTGATTAAAAAGAACATGAATATTATTTATCAAGACAAATCAATATTGGTCGTCATCAAGCCCGCCGGGGTGCTTTCTACGGATGAGCCCGGAGGAGTACCGGAGCTTGCGCGTGAGGCGCTGGGTGATCCGAAGGCCTGTGTGCGGACGGTGCATCGCTTGGACCGCGTTGTGGCTGGGCTGATGGTGCTCGCGCGCACGCCGGAGGCGGCGTCGAAGCTCTCCGAGCAGATTCGCGCGCATGACTTCGGAAAAACCTATCTCGCCGTCGTGCACGGCGAGCCGGAGGCGCTCTCCGGCACATTCCGCGATCTGCTCGACCGCGATCCGAAAGAGCGCAAGACCTTCGTCACGACAAAACCCGGCAAGGGCGTGCAGGAGGCCATTCTGGACTACGAGGTACTCTCGACCGGAAACGGTCTCTCCCTCGTGAAGATCTTCCTGCAGACGGGGCGTACACACCAGATCCGCTGTCAATTTTCCAGCCGTGGTCTCCCTCTCTGGGGCGATAAGAAATACAGCACGCTCCCGGATGACGGCCCGATCGCGCTCTGGAGTCACTGCCTCCATTTCGCCCATCCCGAGACCGGCGAGATCCTCTGCTTCGAGCAGGACCCGCCGGAGATCGAACCGTGGATCAGCCTTTGGTAAAAGTTGAGTCAAGCCTGCTTCAAGACAGGCTTGACTTTTTGTGTATACTGTGTATACTGTACATATACAGATGATGCAGAGGTGATGGCATGACGATTTTGCTGGACAACCAGAGCGGCGAGCCGATTTATGGGCAGATCTGCGCGCAGATTCGCGATCAGATTCTCTCCGGCACGCTCTCTGCCGACGAACCCCTGCCCTCGATGCGGAATCTCGCGAAGGACCTGCGCATCAGCGTGATCACGACGAAGCGCGCCTATGAGGAACTCGAGCGCGAGGGATATATCTACACCGTGCCCGCCAAGGGCTGCTTTGTGGCGTGTCTGAACCCGGCGCTGCTGCGCGAGGAGCATCTGCGGCAGCTGGAAGAGAAGCTCATGGAGGCGGCGGCGCTGGCCAGGCGCTGCGCGCTCTCGGAGGATGACGTGCGCGAGATGCTGCACGACGCTATGGAGGAACTCGTATGAACGCAATTGAATTGAAGGGACTGAAAAAGTCCTTCCCGGATTTCACCCTCGGCCCAGTGGATCTCGCCGTGCCGGAGGGCACGATTCTCGGCCTCATCGGCGAAAACGGTGCGGGCAAGAGCACGACCATCAAGCTCATGCTTGGCCTCCTGCGCACGGACGCCGGGAGCATCACCATCCTCGGTCAGGATGCGAAAAAGCTCGATAAAAACGAGATTGGCGTCGTGCTCGATGAGCCGGGCTTTCCGACACTGCTGAACGCGAAGGAAATCCGCAGCTTTCTCAAGGACATTTACCGCCATTGGGACGACGCGGCATGGCAGGACTACATGCGCCGCTTCGAGCTGCCGCAGGAGAAGAAATTCAGCGACTTTTCCAAGGGCATGAAAATGAAGCTCGCCATCGCCGCGGCCATGAGCCACCACGCGCGGCTGCTGATCCTCGATGAGCCGACCTCCGGACTCGACCCCGTGGTGCGTGATGAGGTGGTCACCATCCTCTCGGAATTCACGCGCGAGCCTGAGCACAGCATTCTGCTCTCGAGCCACATCGTGAGCGATCTGGAAAAGCTCTGCGATTACATCGCCTTTCTCCACAAAGGGCAGCTGCTCTTAAACGAGGAGAAGGACGCGCTGTATGAGGAATACGGCCTGCTGCGCTGCGATCTCGAGACACTGCGCTCGCTCGATCCCGCCGCGGTCATCGGCAAAAAAGAGACCCCGTACGGGGCCGAGGTGATTCTCCGCCGGGAGGCCGCGGGCAATCTCACGCTCTCCCCCATCGGGATCGAAGAACTGTTTGTATTCATGGTGAAGGGAGGCGACGGTCGATGAAGGGACTGATGAAAAAGGAGCTTCTGATGCTCAAGCGGGCAACACGGGCGTTTGCGTTCATCTGCGTCATTTTCGTCGCCATGAGCGCGCTCTCGCAGGACAATGCTTTCTTTATGCTGATGCCGATCATGATCTCCGGCCTGCTGCCGTCCACGCTGCTGAGCTATGACGAGCGCTGCAAGTGGCAGGAATTCAGCGGCGCGCTGCCGGTTTCGAGAGCGCAGCTTGTGAGCGCGAAGTATCTGCTGGGGCTCGGCTGCATGACCGTCATTCTGGCGCTGACGCTGGGGCTTCACTTGATCGTCCGCCGATATCCGATGGATATGCTGCTCTCGCTGCTCGGTGGGATCTGCGGGCTCTCGCTGTTCATCAGCGCGGTGAGTCTCCCGATGATGTTCAAGTTCGGCGTCGAAAAAGGCCGCATCTGGTATTATGCCACACTGATTCTCGTCGGCGGCGCTTCGGGCGCCTCCGCCGGGGTAGCGAAAGATTTCTTCAGCGTCGGGATTCCGCCTGCTTATGTTTGGCTCATTCTCGCCATCGGCGCGGTGTGCTTTGCCCTCAGCTGGCTGCTCTCCGTCCGGTTTTATCAACAGCGGGAATTTTAAATCAGAAAAGATAAGGGAAATCAATCCCTTGTCTTTTGCTTTATGCCGATGCGGTCGAGCGGCTTTTTCAAAATCACATAAATCAGCAGATACAGCACCACGCTGAACGCAATGCCCGTGAACACATCGAGGATGGAGTGCTGCTTGACGAACACGGTCGAGGCGCAGATGGCGAGGCCCCAGAGGACGAAGAACCATCTTCCCCGGTGCACGAACTCCTCGCCGTCGAAGATTGCGGCCATCACGCCGAGACAGCCGACCACGTGCATGCTCGGCAGCACGTTCGTGGGCGTATCGGCGGCATAGATCGCGGCGACGATGAATTCCGAGAGCGAATCCGGCTGTGAGAGATCCGCACGCAGCAGCTGGCAGTTCGGAAAGAGCATGCAGATCAGAAGCGACCCGGAAAAGCCGAGGATGATAAACAGCGCATAGCGCGTGAACGCAGGGCCGTTTTCCTTCACGAGATAGAAAACCGCCGGGATGAGCAGGTAGAGATACCACGTGATGTAAGGATAGATAAACCCGGGCAGGAACGGGATCGCGTCATCCAGCGGCAGATAACTGACCCAACAGCCGTCCGTGGAGGCGAGGTGATATTCCTGCAGGAAAAACCAAACGAGGTAAAAAGGCAGATAGAGAAATAGCAGCATATAGGGGTGCGTCTTCACATAGGCGCGGAAGGAGAACTTCCCCGTGCGCACCTCCTCGAGACGGCGGTTCAGTTCCTCCTGCACCCGGTTCAGCTCCTGCTGCAGGTCGTGCAGATTCTGCTGCAGATCGAGACGATTGTCATTGTTCGGCATTCGATTCCTCCATTCCCTGCTCGCGCAGATACAAAAGCCAAGTAGCGAGCAGGATCTCCCCGTCGCTGCCGCCGGCGCCGGGCGCGAGCTGTCTGAGCTGCGCGACCCAGTTGGTGCGCGTGAGCTTCACCGCGAGCTCGGATGCGTGCTGCACGGCAGGCGCGGCGTTTTCGCACAGAAGCTCCTGCCGCAGCGCGGGCAGCAGCACGTGCAGATCATAGATATCCTCATGCGCATAGCCGAGGAGCGACATGATGTATTCCAGCGCCGTGAGCGAGGCGGAGAGCAGGTCTCCCCGGTCGTGTGAAAAGAGCGTGTCAGACAGCTTCGTATTGCCGCTGAAGCGCTCCAGCATGGCCTGCACACCGCTCTCCGGCTCATCGAGTTCGAGCTGCAGGAGCCAGAGAAGATATTTGCGCGCCGCGTTTAAGAGCACGGCTTCCCCGCTCTTCTCGAACGAATACTGATGGCCGAGATAGCAGCCAAAGGCGCGCATCGTGTCCACATAGCCGAGGCGCAGATTGCGCTCGAGCACATCGCGCGAGAAATCGAGGAACGGCCCCAGCGGACGGGACGGGACAATGCGCTTGACCAGCGGATGACGGGGATAGTTCTTCTCAAACGCCTCAGGTTTGAGCGCCACGGCGATGACCCGCTCCGCACCGAGGCGGAAGGCCGTGCTGATCGGGAGATTGTCGGCATAACCGCCGTCGATGTAATTCTGCCCGTCGATCTCGCAGAGCGGAAACACGGGAAAGCAGGAGCTGGAGGCGATCAGCCACGGCTCGACCGCGCCGGGCGTCATATCCGCTTTGCGCGCCTCGACCATCTGCAGCGTGGGGAAGCGAGCCGTGACGCAGGCATAGTCCACGGGAGACGCGAAGAATGCTTCCTCGTCCAGTTCCTGATGCACGCGCGCCTTATAGGGCTCGATGTCCGCGCCGTGGGAGGCGGCAAACTCTTTTGCGAACAGCAGAAGCTGGTCGCGGTTTTCAAAATAATATTCGATATCGTGCTTGAGGTTCACGCCGTTTAACATGATGTCCTCGACCGTGATGGTGCTCCAGAGGCGCTCTGCGCGCTCATAATCGCCCATGACCATCAGCGCGCCGTTGATTGCGCCGATGCTCGTGCCGGTGACAATATCATAATCGATGCCAAGCTCGCGCAGAGCCTTCCAGACGCCGGTCTGGTAGGAGCCCTTGGAGCCGCCGCCCGCGAGGGCGATGCCGGTTTTCATAGTTGAATCCTTCTTTCTCAATGGAGAGACCAGTGTAATTCCGCGGTGCGGAAAAGTCAATTGACAGGTTGCCGATTTTTCGCTATGCTGAACATATCAGCCTTTACGAGGTGATCATCATGATCAAAGAATCCTTTACTTTCCCCTCCGCCGCCGGCGGGTGCAACATCGCGGCGGTGCGCTTTCTGCCGGAGAGCTGCATAGTGCGCGGCACGATCCAGCTTCTGCACGGCATGATGGAGCACATCGGCCGCTATGACGAGATGGCGGAGTATTTCGTGCAGCGCGGCTGGGCGGTCTACGGACACAGCCACCTCGGCCACGGCGAGAGCCGGAACGAGCAATACCCGCTCGGCTACTTCGGAAAGAACAACGCCGAGGGTCGCGTTTTCCGTGCCGACGCGAGGACAGTGCACAACCGCGCGAAGGCGGACTTCCCGGGGCTGCCTATGGTGCTCTTCGGCTATTCGATGGGCTCCTTCGTCTGCCGCATGTGCCTGCATGATTTCGGCGAAGAGCTCGACGCCGCCGTCGTCTGCTCCAGCGGCAACGGCGATCCGGCGCTGAACGTCGGCATCGCCTCGGCCAAGGCCTTCTCCCTCTTTTGGGGCAAGAAGAAGGCCACGCTGCTGGATGGGCATGTAAACCGCGGCTTTAACAAGCGCACCGAGCACCGCTCCAGCGTGGACTGGCTGAGCACCGACCCAAGCTATCTCTTGAAAGACGGCAAGCCCGACCCGCTCTGCGGCTTCACGTTCTCGAACCGGGGATATTATGACCTCATGACCATGATCCGCGCCATGCTGCGCGACGAGACGTTTGAGGCAACGCCGAATAATCTCCCGATTCTCTTCCTTTCTGGCGAGGACGATCCCGTGGGCGGCTACGGCGTGCGCGTGAAGGAGGCCGTGGAGCACTACCGCGCGACTGGGCACAATCGCACCGAGCTGAAGCTCTATTCCGGGCGGCGGCATGAAATCCACCTTGACGGAGGACGGCAAGACATCTGGGCCGACATGGCGGCGTTTCTCGACCGCGTTATCGCTTGAGCAGCGCGCGCCGTGCCTTGTGATCCGGCAGATACTTCGCCACGAGCGCATGGAACGCCGGGCTGTGGTTCATGTGTTTTAAGTGCGCGAGCTCATGCACGACCACATAGTCAATCGCCTCCGGCGGATACTGCATCAGCCGCCAGGAATAGCAGATATGCCCCTCGGACGAGCAGCTGCCGAAGCGGCGCTGCGCCGACGTGATGCGGATTTGCGTCGGAGAAAGCCCCATGCGCTCGGCCCAGTATGCCGTGCGCTGCGGGAGGATTTCCTTCGCACGGCGGATGAGCTCCGCGCGCTCGACTGCGGTCGGCTCCGGGTGGGCCGCCTGCTTTGCCGCCTGACGGTTCAGCGCGTTTTCGATCCACGCTTCATGCTCGCGCACGAAGCGCTCGATCTGCTGCAGCGTGACGATACGCGGCGCGCGCACGATGACACGCCCGTCCTTTACCTGCAGACCGAGGGTTTTCCGGTCGGACCGGATGATTTCATAATTGTACTTCATATCAATAACCTTAGACAGAAAGATGGTAGCTTATGTTTCGAATCGGATGCCACATCTCCGCTGCGGGCGGATATCTGGCCATGGGCAAAAGGGCCTCGGCGCTCGGCGCCAACACCTTTGCCTTCTTTACGAGAAACCCCAGAGGCGGCGCCTCCAAGGCTTTGGACGAAAAAGACGTCGCGGCGTTCCTCGATTACGCGGCGGAGCACGACATTGCAGCGCTCGTGGCACACGCTCCGTACACGCTCAATCCCTGCGCCGAAAAGGAGAACGTGCGCGAATTTGCGCGCCTTGCCTTCCGCGAGGATCTGCAGCGCATGGAATCGACGCCGGGACAGTGCTATAACTTCCACCCCGGCAGTCACGTCGGGCAGGGCGTCGCCGTCGGGATCGAGAAGATCGCAGAGATACTAAACGAATCGCTCTTTCCCGAGATGCGCACGACCGTCCTGCTCGAGACAATGGCCGGCAAGGGCAGCGAGGTCGGCGGACGTTTTGAGGAGCTGCGCGCGATTCTCGACGGTGTGGCGCTGCAGGAGAAAATGGGCGTCTGCTTCGACACCTGCCACGTCTGGGACGCGGGGTATGACATCGTGCATGATCTTGACGGCGTGCTCACGGAGTTTGACCGCGTGGTGGGCCTCCACCGCATCCGCGCCGTGCATCTGAACAACAGCAAGAACGACATCGGCTCGCACAAGGACCGGCACGAAAAAATCGACGAGGGGTATCTGCCCGAAGACGCGATCCGCCGGATCATCACGCACGAAGCGCTGCGGGATCTGCCATTCATATTAGAGACGCCGAATGAAGACGAGGGGTATGCGCGCGAGATCGCGCTGCTGCACGAATGGAGAGGAGAGTAAGATGAACATCTGCATTTTCGCATCATCCTGCGACGTGGGCGAGAACTTCGCAAAGGCGGTCTATGATCTCGGCCGCAAGCTCGGCGAGGAGGGGCACGCGCTCGTCTTCGGCGGTTACGGCGGCGGGCTGATGGGCGCGATCGCAGACGGCTTTTACGACGCGGGCGCTGAGATCATCGGCGTGATCCCCGGCTTTCTCGAGGAGAAAACGGAGAACTACCCGCACCTGACAAAGATCATCCGCACGAAAGAGCTCTCCGATCGGAAGGACGAGATGATCGCCATTTCCGACGCCTTCATCGCCGTGCCCGGCGGCATCGGGACGATGGACGAGCTGTGCAGCATTCTCGCCATGAAGGCCTCGAGCCGGCTGGACAAGGACATTCTCATCTATAACGTGGACGGCTTTTTCGACGGGCTGCTCGCCTTCTTCCATCAGATGGAGATCGGCGGCTATCTGTACAGTGATTTGGATAGGCTGTACCGCGTAGAAAACGTGGAGAGTTGAGAGTGGAGAGTGGAGATTCCCCGATCTTCACTCTCCGCTTTTATTTGTCCAGAAAGGAGCCGTTAAAAAGGCCGTAGATCAGCCCGTCCAGCAGAGTCGGATCGGTATGGGCTCCGTTGCGGATGTAGGTTCTTGCAATGCTCGTAAATCCTCCTGCCATAAAGTCGGCTGCGTAGGCGCGGATCTCGGAGCTCATGTCGGAGAGAAAGCACCCGCAGTCGAGGAGAGAATCATAGAGGCTGTCATACAGGAGATAAATGATATCGTTCTCGACGAGCGTGCGCAGAAAGTCCGCGTGCGAGCGGAGATAATCGCCGTAGTCTGCGCACATCTGCCGCAGGGAATAGCAAGCCCCCTCCTCCGTCTCGGGCGCATAGCAGCAGCGCTCCGCGAGCGTGTAGGTCACGACGCTCTCCTTGGAGTCAAAGAGACTGTAAAACGTCTGGCGCGAGATGGAGGCCGCGCGGCAGAGCTCGCTGACCGAGATCGCCGAAAAAGGCTTTTGCTCCATGAGCCGAAACAGCGCCTCCGCCAGCTGCCGCTGGTTCAAAAGCGCGGTGGGATTGGTGCCACAGTACATAGGCGCCTCCTTGGTTTGAAAACAATTTGTGAACTGGGTTGACAACTGTAAAGGACTATGCTAAGATTCTACCATAAACTTTACAAATGTCAAGGAATCGAAGGTCTTCGGCAGAAGACCATTCTTTCGACCCTGGCGTTAGCACTCTAACTTAAAGAGTGCCAATTTCCGAGGAGGCATGAACATGGCAGTATTTCCGATTTATAACATTCTGGTCGTGCCGGACGCCTACATTTACTTCAAGGCGGAGTACTACCGGCAATACGCCGGAAAGCCCCCGGTACAGGATGAAAAGGTCATTCTGATCGTGGCGAAGGAGGATCTCCCCCGCTCGGAGCTCACGAACGACAGCTTCTACCCCATTGGTCTGAGCGGCGTGATCACCGAGGTGAGCGACAATGGCTTCGTCGTGATCCGGACGAAAAACCGCGTGAATCTCGACGATGTGGCCGTCTATCGCGACCACACGATCGACCTCTCCATCTCCCGCCGGCGCGATATTGACGACCTCGACCCCGAGGAGGCGGCGCGCAAGCTCGCGGGCGTGAAGCGCGCGCTCGCGGAGTTCAGCGAGAACTTCCGCTGGGCGTCTGCTGCCAAGCGCTACATTGAAAACTGGGAAAGCATCGGCGAGGCCGCCGTGGTGATGAGCCCGTGGATGCAGAACACCAACGCCGAGCGCTACGCCATCCTCGCCGAGGACAGCCGCAAGAAGCGCGCCGAAATGCTCGAGCGGATCATCTACGAGAACCTTGAGATGAACAAGGTCAATCAGGAGGCGGCGCAGGCGCAGGAGGAGGATCATCAGAAGCTCTACCGCGAGAACGCGATCCGCAAGCAGATGGAATATCTGCAGCGCGAGCTCGATGAGCTGCACCCCGAGGAGGTCACCGATCTCCGCAAGCTGGAGATCAAAATCGAAGAGGCCGGCATGAACGAGACCGCGCTCAAGGAGGCGCAGAAGGTGCTCGGCCGCCTCAAGCACGAGGGGCAGAACAGCGCCGAATCCGCGCTGCTCTATGATTATCTCGATTTTCTCACCAGTCTTCCGTGGAAAAAGGAGAAGGCGAAGGATATTGATCTCGATGAGGCGGAAAAGGTACTCGATGAGGATCACTTTGGCCTCAAGAAGGTCAAGGAGCGCATCATTCAGCAAATTGCCGTCATGAGTCTCAAGCGCCAGCAGGCGGGCAGCATTCTGCTCTTTGTCGGCGCGCCCGGCACGGGCAAAACGAGCATCGGCCAGAGCATTGCGAAGGCGCTGCAGCGCGAATATGTGCGCGTGAGTCTCGGCGGTGTGCGCGACGAGGCCGATATCCGCGGCCACCGCCGCACCTACATCGGCGCGATGCCAGGGCGCATCATGGACGGCATTCAGAAGTCCGGCGTCTCGAACCCCGTCATGGTGCTCGACGAGGTCGACAAGCTCTACGGCTCTTATAACGGCGACCCTGCGAGCGCGCTTCTGGAGGTGCTCGACCCAGAGCAGAACAGCACCTTCACCGACCATTATCTGAATGTACCGTTCGATCTCTCAAACGTGATGTTCATCTGCACGGCAAACTCGCTCGACACGATCCCCGAGCCCCTGCTCAACCGCATGGAGGTCATTCAGTTCCAGGGCTACACGCCGACGGAGAAGTTCCAAATCGCGCGGCGGCACCTGCTGCCGAAGGCGCTCAAGGCTGTAGGCCTGAAGGAAAACCAAGTCGTCGTGACGGACGAAGCGCTCGAGCAGATCATTTCCGACTACACGCGCGAGGGCGGTGTGCGCGGGCTGAAAAAGCGCATGGACACCCTCTGCCGCACGGCGGCGGTACAGCTCGTGCGCGGCAAGGGCAAGGTGCTGCGCGTGACGCCGAAGAAGCTGCGCGAGGTGCTCGACATGGCGCCGCTGCACCATCGTCAGGTGCCGGAGAGCGCCAAGCCCGGCGTCGTGACGGGGCTCGCCTGGACGAGCGTCGGCGGTGAGATCCTCTATATCGAGACGATGCTGACACGCGGCTCCGGTAAGCTCATCATCACCGGCCAGCTCGGCGACGTGATGAAGGAGAGCGCGCAGATCGCCGTGAGTCTCGTCAAGAGCTACTTCCCCGAGCAGGCGGAGATCTTCGAGAAGCACGACCTGCACATCCACGTGCCGGACGGCGCGACGCCGAAGGACGGCCCGAGCGCTGGCATCACGCTCACAACAGCGCTGGCCTCTCTCGTGATCGATAAGCCTGTCTCCCCCGCCGTCGCCATGACGGGCGAGGTGAGCCTGCGCGGCGGCGTGAACCCGATCGGAGGACTGCCGGAGAAGCTCATGGCCGCGCAGCGCGCAGGCGTGAAGAAGGTCTTCATCCCGGCGCAGAACAAGGAGGACCTGCGCGATGTGGCACAGGAGGTCAAGGATCAGCTCGAAATCGTGCCGGTCTCGGAGGTCTCGGACGTGCTCAAGGCGCTGAAGATTCAAAGCAAGGCGCCTTCCAAGAAGAAAACCGCATAATCAAAACCACCAGTTGAACTGGTGGTTTGTGAGGCCCTAGAAGGGCCTGCTACTGGCCGCGTCTCAAGACGCACTGAAAAGTTTACCAACCGCATTACTGTTACAGGCCGCCGCTAAAGCGGCCTGTAATTTTTATG
>JAFRDQ010000076.1 GCA_017411225.1 Oscillospiraceae bacterium | reverse complement strand
TACTTGGACGCTTGTGGATAAAACGGTTGTCGAGGAGACGGACAAGAGCATCTATTATTTTACCGTTGAAGATAAGGGCGGCTCCTCGATTGAGTCCATTACGGTACAGGGCTATTACTCCCGCCGAAACCATGAAGATCAAAAAGTGCCGGACAAAGCATATCAGATTTCGGTTGCTTATGAGGAAGGTAAAGCAGACTATTCTTTCCAGGCGAAGGATTTTTACTGGAATTATCCGGTTTACTATGTGATTACCGTTGTTGACAAGGCCGGAAATAAAACCGAGTTTAACTTCGATAAGCCCGGCAGCAGCGGCTGGGCGGACGACGAGATCGGTCCGGAGATCCACAGTGTCCAGTCCCTGACTAAGCGTAATGACTATGTTGACAAAGAGATCGTTGAGAAGAACGAAAAAGAGATCAATCCTTGGGAATACAACGATCTGAACAAAACCTTCTATGTCGGTCCGAACAGTGTTTTGAACGTTACCGCGAGTGACAGAAGCTATGTCCGGATGATCAGCCTTGGCGAATTTGAAAAGACGCCTCCCAGCGGCGAGTACAGCAATGAGTTCGTTGCAACGTTCAGTGCAGAAGAGCTCAAGAGCCTCGATACTGGAGAGCACAGCTTGATCGCCTATGACTGGTATACCTATGGCGGTAAAGAGACTGGCAACAGTTCTCCGACCAATGTGAAGGTTAACCTTGTCTATGATGATCAGTCCCCGAAGCTGGAGAACGTGGTTTATACGATGGAAGATCAGAGCGCATTTGAGAAAATTGCGCATGCCGTCAGCGGCGGACTGATGTTCCATGAGACGGTTCAGGTCAGCTTTGATCTGACGGAAGAAGGCGGCTCCGGAATCTACGCATACTACTATCAGTTTGCCAGAGAAGGGGAGGATCCCTCTGATTGGTTGATCATGCCTGCTTCCAGCTCTCAGATCAAGGAAAAAGAGGGCAATGTCACGCTTACGCTTGTCGTTCCCGATGCGTACAAAACCGGTGAGATTGTTGTCTCGGTTTTTGCTGAGGATAATGCCGGCAACGTCTCTCTGAAGGACAAAAACGAAGCAGATAAGGTCGTTTTGAACGAGGGCAAGGATGTCGCCACGCACGACGCGACCACCGTATCGGAAGACGGTAATCTCGTGGTCTTGTCCTAGACCCCTGCCACCGGCGACGAGCAGATTCCTTATAATGCTGATTTGAATGGCTTTGTCAAGGAATTGGGCTTTGATGTACGTTATAATCTGGATCAGTTGAAGATTTATGAGGCTGCCAAAAAGCCTGCGGTATTGTCCGATAATTCCGAATGGTATGTAGTTACGAATGGCGGATTTGACATTGAATATTCGTTGAGCGAGAACGCCGCAACGTCGAAAAGCGTAAAACCCCATACGATTTCTGAGGATCAGAGTACTGGCAAATGGATCGCTGGTTATGGTGATAACGGAAATGTCGCCTGCGATGGTATTCTGACGATTACTGTGACCCCAAAGATTTCTGTCCAGCCCATGAAGGCAGTGGACCAGACGCCGGCAGCAACGGAAGAGAACCCGAACCCGGAAAAAGTATACGGTGAGACCCCAAATGGTGATCCGATCACTTTTGAAAAGCGTTCCGTAAAGATTCCTGTCAAGGTCCAGAATTACATCGACCAGGCAACGGTATCCGCCAAATCGCATGAGAATGAGGATAATGCCGTTACCTTCAATCTCAAAGACGGCAGCACCTATGGCTGGTATAACGATCTGGATAAATTCCTTGATGACGTGAGAGTCATTGCCCCTGAGAGCAAAGCCAACTTCACGACCACTTACTCTGTCAAGTTCCTCAAGAACCAGAACTTTGCGAGTCAGGAAGCCCAGGACAAGGCCTGGGAGAATGTGGATAAGCCGATCGCGGAAGGTGAATTGACCGTCGCGAAAGATGACAAGGCGCTCTTCGATCGGGAAAATATCTTCAAAGAGGAAGGCCTGTACCTTATCACGATCAGCACGAAGGACGATCTTGACAACGTCCCGGCTCCGGAGGAAGAATCCTTCGTGATCAAGTATGACGTCAAGGCGCCCGAGATCTCGGCTTACTTTACGGAGACGCACACCGCTGAGGATACGTTCTATGACATTCAGCGTACAGGCACGATCACCATCACGGACCTCGCCTTTACCGGCGATCTGTCCGAGACCGAGCACTTCACCGTGAAGGCGGATCCTGAGGCTGGCTCTCCTGCTGAAAAGGGCAATTGGGATTACGATGAATCCAACCAGAAATGGTCCATCGTGTACACCTACGGCGTCAAGAGCGGCGATGCAGCCAAGGACGGCGACAATTACAAGCTGTCCGTGGACGTTGCGGACAACGCCGGCAATAAGAGCTCTACGACCACCGATGGTATTCTTACCAAGAATGAGAAGGACACGGACACCAAGGTTTACTACACCGGTGATAACGCTACGGGCTTCACCGTGGACCAGACCGCGCCCGTTGTCTCCGTGAGCTTTAACAACAACAACGTGCGCAACGGCAAGTACTTCAACGCCGCCCGCACGGCCACCATCACCGTTGTGGAGCACAACTTTGATGAGCACCGCGTGACGCTCGACGCCACCGGCGCTTCCGCCGGCGCGACCGCCTCCGAGGGCTGGACCGAGACTGCGGACGATACCTATGTCAAGACCGTCACCTTCGGCCGCGACGCGAACTGCAAGTTCTCCATCGACGTCGTGGATAAGGCCGGCAACGTCTGCCCGAACGCCAACGTGCGTTACAGCGGCGTCTCCACGGCGGACTTCGTCATCGACATGACCCGTCCCAACGTGCAGTACACCGGAGTGGATGCCAGCCCCTATGGTGAGGCGTGCACGCCCGGCTTCACGGCCACCGACACGAATCTCGGCAACGAGTTCACCTACAAGCTCTCCCGCAAGACCATGAAGGGCGAGGAGGACGTGTCCAACCTGCTGAACCACGCCGGCAGTGCCGCGCGCTTCAGCTACTCCGATATCCCCAACAGCCGCGATGACGACGGCATCTACACCTTCACCTGCTCCGTCACCGATCTGGCGGGCAACGTGACCACCCTCAACCCTGTGGAGTTCGCTGTCAACCGCCACGGCTCTGTGTACCTGCTCAACAAGGAGCTGCAGAACGTCGTCGGCAAGTACTTCAACGAGGAAGGCTGGGCCAAGGTCGATGACGGCAACCTCGTCATCACCGAGTACAACCCCACCCCGCTGAAGGATGACGCCAAGCTGGAGATCTACCGTGACGGTACCCGCGTTGCGACCTACACGGGCGATGCGCTCAAGAAGCTCGTCTCCGGCGGCGACCGCGGCGGTCTCGGCCTGTACGAGTATGCCTACAAGCTCCCGGCCGCGGACTTTGCCGAGGACGGCAGCTACCGTGTCGTGCTCTCCTCCACCGACGCCAACGATCACAAGTCCGGCAACGACAAGACCGGCGCCGAGATCAACTTTGTCATCGACACCGTCTCTCCGGAAATCGTGAGCATCAGCGGCCTTGAGAAGCGCACGGTCAATGCCGAGGAGCAGCCGGTCGGCTTCCACATCCTCGACACCTACGGTCTGGACAGCGTTGCGATCCGCACCGCCGGCCCGGACGGCGCGATCGTCAAGGAGTACATCTCCCAGGCGAAGTATGATGCGCAGAACGGCAAGCTCGAGCCCTATCAGCAGCTCCTGCCCGAGGGCGAGCTGGATCTGACGGATGAGATCATCCTGATCCAGAACAACACGCCTTATCACGTGGTCATCTCCGTGACCGATAAGGCCGGCAACACGACGGTAGCGGACGGCGGCTCGATCGTCAGCTCCACCGAGGCCGAGGCCATGACGCCTTCCTATGATTTCCAGGATTCCGTCACCGTATCTACGAACTTCTTCGTCCGTTACATTCACAACACCGGCGCTCTGATCGGTACCGGCGTTGGCGCAGCGGCGCTTGCCGGCCTGTGGCTGGTGCTTGCCAAGCGCAAGAAGGATGACGAGGAGAAGAAGACCGCGTAATCTTTCAGATCATGTACACTGCCCGCTCGCCGGGCAGTGTACAAATCGATGACTGCGCCCGGGGATCGCTGCGCCGCAGCGATCCCGAAGGCGTCTGTCTCAGAGCGCAGAGCATCTCTGCGCTGTGAAATGGATGCTTTAGAACAAATGAAGGAGAATCAACGTTTATGAAGCTCGCGCAGGAAAGCCTGCTGATGGAACTGAAATGCGGAACCAATGTTTCCTATGTTCTTTCAGATAACAATGTATTCTTTATGACCGGATTCAAGGTCCTGCAGGGACTGGAGAAGAGCGGTTTCCTTCGCTGTGTCAAGGCCAGCTTCAACGGCCAGATTCAGCTGATTTATCTCACGAAAACCGATCATTCGGAGCTGAAAAGCTTCAAGTCCATGCTGCACAGTCTGGACGCCGAGGCGTTTGCTGCGATTTTGAAAAATGTCATCAGCGGCATTGTGCAGGCCAAAACGGTGGGCTTTCTCCATTGCCCGAATATTGAGACCTCGGTGGATCATATTTATGTGGATCCCAAAACCTATGCGGTTTATCTCATTTATCTCCCCATTATGGAATACTGTGCGGCGGAGGATATCTCGGAGTTTGAAACCGAGCTGCGCGCCGGCATGATCCAGCTGATCGATTCTCTGCCGGGCTTTCGCGTGGGGACTACGCTGCAGCTGCGCGCTGCGCTCACCGACGGCTCCAAGACGCTCGAGGACATTGTGCGCGGGGGCGGCGCGGCGCCCGAACCGGATCTCGGAGGAACCATGCCGGATCCCGGCTCCGTGACGACCAGCCGCATGACGCTGGAGTCGATCAAGCACCCCACCAGATTCCGCTGCGAGATCCCGCACGGCTCCGTCATTCTCGGCAATGTCGGCGAGTCTGCGGATATCGAGATCCCCGGCAGCCCGTATATCGGCCGCCGACACTGCAAGATCATCTTTCTGGGCGGAAACTATCTGGTTTCGGATCAAGACAGCAAGAATCATACCTATCTCAACGGAAAAATGCTTGCTCCGCATCACCGCGAAGTGCTGCACGACGGAGATGAACTGCGGCTCGCGGGAAGCACATTCCGTGTTCACATCAGCTGAGAAGGGAGCGAAAACGGTTGAGCAAGCCGGTTGTAATTATAGCGGATCCCGATTACATGGGTTATCTGGATCAGCTGCAGGTAAAGTTCGTAGAAGAACAGATGAACGACATCGAGCTGGAGGTCATCACGGACCCGGAGTATTTCCGCCAGTACTTCAGCACACCGCGCCGCGCGGGCGTTCTCGTCGTCAGCGAAGAGTTTTATCATCCTGATCTGCACAAGCATAATATTCAGCATGTTTTCCTGCTTTCCGAGCAGCCGGAGGTTGCCGGCGGAACGGAAAATCTCTCTGTGCAGAAGCTGCAGAAGTATTCGAGCGTCAAGTCCATCTATAACGCCGTTGTTTCCCTCTGTCCGGACGTATTTCAGACGCGTGAGACGCTGAAGACCACGCAGGTCATCGCGGTCACGTCCCCCTTCGGCGGGTCCGGAAAGACCACAACGGCGCTCGGCCTGAGCGCCTGTCTGGCGCAGAGCTATAAGAAAGTGCTCTATGTGGACGCCGAGCAGATCCAGACGTTCCAGTATTATCTCGAAAATCAGCTCGCTGTTCCGATGGCGGCCATGCAGAAGCTGCTTGGCCCCGGTGAGCAGATGTATTCCGGGCTGCAGGCTTATCTTCGAAAGGAGCAGTTCTCTTATCTCCCGCCGTTTCCGGTGGCGCTGAACTCCGCCGGACTCGAGCCGAAGCATCTGCTCGAGTTTATCCGCATGGCCAGAGAGAGCGGAGAATACGACTTTGTTGTTGTCGATACCGACAGCGTGTTCGACGCCTTCAAGATCTCTCTGTTCAGCCTCGCGGACCGCGTCATTCTGGTCACGGAGCAGGACGCGTATTCCGTGTTCCGCACTCGTCAATATCTGTCCAATTTCAACTATAAGGATTCTGATAAGTATCTGTTTATCTGCAACCGCTATGTCATCGCGGAGGAAAACGCGCTGCTTGGCGCCAGCCAGTTCTTCTCCATCTCCGAATATGTGGAGACCAGATCGGAGAAGGTCACCAAGTGCAGGGAACTGACAGAACTGGACGGCTTCCAGAAGCTGGCGTACATGCTCTCTTAACGGAGGAACAGAAATATGGAAGAAAAAGCAATTGTGATTCTGCATCTCGTGAAGCGGAATCTGGAAGTGGATCTTGAGATTCCGCTGAACATCACGGCAAACGATCTGGTGATTGCGCTCAACAGCGCCTACAATTTGGGCATCAACACCGAAAACGTGATGGAGTGCTATGTGAAGTGCGAAAACCCCATTGCGCTGCTGCGCGGCAACAAAACGCTTGCCGATTTCGGTGTGCGCAACGGCAGCGATCTATATATTACAGAGTAAAGTGGGTGTGGTATGAGCAATCGGTATAAGCTGATCCTTTCCAACCGCAGCATCTATCGGGAAGTGGATCTTTCGGATTCGCAGACGGTGGTCCGCGTCGGAACCACGACCGGATGCGACGTGCGTCTGAGCAGCGATCCTTTTTTCTGCAATTTCGAGCTGACGCTTACCCTGACGAATGACGTCTGGAAGCTCAACTGCTCCGAGCTGGTCTATGTCAGCGCGGACAACATCTCCAAGCGTTGGTCCATTGATCTCAAGCACGGCGATCATCTGCATATCAAGTACACCGACTCGGATAACGACCTTTTTGCGGTCGACTTCATGGCGGATTTTGACTATGCCGAGAAGGATTACCACCGGGAAATCGACATTTCCGGCACAAAGCAGTTCACCATCGGCACCGACCGCGGCTGTGACATCGTTCTGAAAAGTGAGTTTCTGCGCAAGGACATTCTCCGCGTGGAGAACCAGGGTGAAACGCTGCTGCTGAAGGTGCAGGCCTCCGACTACGGCATCTACAAAAACGGGCAGCGCGTCAAAGAGGGAAGAGCGCAAATTCAAAACCGCGACTTCTTCTCGCTCGGCGAATACAGCTTCTATTTCAAGGAGCGCAGACTCTATACAACGGAGTCCGCGGGGCTGCAGGTCAACGGCCTGGATACGCACATCCTGCGCGAGAGCCACAGCGCGATGACCTATCCCAAATTCAACCGCAGCACGAGAACGCTCGTGAAAATCCCGGACGAGGAAATCCCCGTGCTCGACCCGCCGCAGAAGCCGCAGAAGCCGAAGAAGAACCTGCTCATGACGCTCATGCCTTCTCTGCTGATGCTGACCATGGTCGTGCTCATGCGCGTCATGATGGCAAAAAGCAGCGGCAGCGGCAATCTGGGCTACGCGCTGATGAGCGCCGGCATGATGGCCGTAGGCGTCGTTACATCGATTGTGACCTTCTTTACCTCCAAGAAGGAGTATAAGGAGAATATCACCGAACGCACGGAGAAGTATAACAAATACATCGACAATAAGCGGCAGGAGATCGAAGGGTATCGCAATCAGGAGCGCGAGCTGCTCAACGAAACCTATTATGACGCCAAGCGCGATGTCAAGCTGGTGGAGGATTTCTCCGGCGATCTGTTCCACCGTACACCCGAGGATGCGGACTATCTCTCGGTTCGCATCGGCGTCGGCACTGTTCCTGCCATTCGTAAGATCGGATATAAAAAACAGGAGAAATTTGAGACGGACGATGAGCTTGCGCAGATTCCGGAGCAGATTTCCGAGGATTACCGCAATCTCGAGGATGCGCCGATTGTCTGCAGCTTCAACAAGTCCGATGTCATCGGCGTCGTCGGCTCCAAGTCCGATTGCTACGGCATCCTGAAGAACATGACGCTTGATCTGGCCACGCGCCAGTATTTCAAGGATGTGAAGCTCTTCTATCTGTTGCCGGAGGAGGATCAGGAGCGGTTCCAGTGGCTCCGTTTTCTGCCCCACGTGGTCAACGATGAGCTGAACATCCGCAACATTGCTTACGATACTGACAGCCGTACGGTTCTGTTCGAGTACCTCTATCGTGTGCTCTCCTCCCGGTCCGGAAAGAAGAACTTTGAGACGCAGTTTGTGATTTTCGCGTTTGATGCCTCCGGCATCAAGAGCCATCCGCTGTCTCAGTTTTTGGAGAATGCCAACAGCCTTGGTGTGACGTTCGTGTTCTTTGACCGGGATCGTTCGCTGCTCCCGCAGCATTGCACGGAGCTCATCACGCTTAAGTCTGCCACCGAGGGCGTCTGGATGCAGACGGCGGACAGCGGATCCGAACGCGCGTTCACCTATGCCGCCATTGCGGATACGACTGCGGCGCGCTGCGCCCATCGTCTGGCGCCGGTCTATTGCGAGGAGGTCAGTCTGGAGGGCACGCTCACCAAGAGCATCTCTCTGTTTGAGCTGCTCGAGATCTACTCCGTGGAGGATCTGGATCTGAATCAGCGCTGGGCGTCCTCCGCTGTCGATAAGTCCATGGCGGCGCCCCTCGGCGTCAAGACCAAGAACGACGTGGTCAATCTGGACCTCCACGAGAAATACCACGGACCGCACGGTCTCGTCGCCGGTACCACCGGATCCGGTAAGTCCGAGATTCTGCAATCCTACATTCTCTCTATGGCGACGCTGTTTCACCCCTATGAGGTCGGCTTCATGATTATCGACTTCAAGGGCGGCGGCATGGCCAACCAGTTCAAGGATCTGCCGCATCTGATGGGTACGATCACAAATATCGACGGACGAGAGATCGACCGCTCGCTTCGCTCGATCAAGGCGGAGTTGCTCAAGCGGCAGGAGTATTTCTCTGACGCCGGCGTCAACCATATCGATAAGTACATTCGTCTTTATAAGAACGGGGAAGTGGAAAAGCCGCTTCCGCATCTGATCATCATCGTGGACGAGTTTGCCGAGCTCAAGGCCGAGCAGCCTGAGTTCATGGGCGAACTGATTTCTGCCGCCCGTATCGGCCGAAGCCTTGGCGTTCATCTGATTCTGGCCACGCAGAAGCCTGCCGGTCAGGTCAACGAGCAGATCTGGTCCAACTCCCGCTTCAAGCTCTGCCTCAAGGTGCAGACGAAGGAGGACTCCAACGAAGTGCTGAAGTCCCCTCTGGCCGCGGAGATTCGCGAGCCCGGCCGCGCCTATCTGCAGGTCGGCAATAACGAGATCTTCGATCTCTTCCAGTCCGGTTATTCCGGCGCCCCCGAGAAGAGCAGCGAGGGCAGCCGCCAGAAGGAGTATTCCGTGTCCAGCCTGGACCTCTCCGGCCGCCGCACCATGGTCTTCAAGCAGAAGCGCCAGCAGGGAGACAGCGGCGGACGCACGCAGCTGGAGGCGTTGGTGGACTATGTGAAGCAGTTCTGCGAAGATCAGGACATTCCGCGCCTGCCGAGCATTTGCCTGCCTTCGCTGGAAACGATGATCGACGTCCCGGACACGAAGCTGGAAAAGGACTTGAGCGTCAATCTGCCGATCGGCATTTACGACGATCCGGACTCCCAGTATCAGGGCGTCGCATCCTTTAAGCTCGGTGATGACAATCTGCTGGTGATCGGCTCGTCTCAGACCGGCAAAACGAATCTTCTGCAGGTCCTGATCCGCGAGATGGTTTCCACGTATTCTCCCGAGGAGGTTTCTATCTATATTGCGGACTTCGGTTCCATGTTCCTTAGAAACTACGAACAGCTGAATCATGTTGGCGGTGTGGTCACAGCGTCCGAAAACGAAAAGTTCCGCAATCTTTTCAAGCTGCTGACGGAGGAGATTGAAAGCCGCAAGCAGAAGATCTCCGATTCCGGCCTCAGCTCGTTCCGCTCCTATCGGGAGGCGGGCTATACCGATCTGCCGCTCATCGTGTTCATGCTCGATAACTTCAGCGCGTTCAAGGAGCTCTATGCAGAAGACTTTGAGGCGCAGCTGATGTATCTGATTCGCGAGGGCAACACCTATGGTATCACGGTCGTGATCACCAATGCGCAGACCACCGGTCTCGGCTATCGCTATATGGCCAATATCGGGCTTCGCATTGCTTTCACCTGCAATGACCGCAGCGAGTACAGTGCCGTGCTGGAGCGCTGCCGCATCGAGCCCAGAAATGTGCCCGGACGCGCGCTGATTGCAGTGGATAAAACAAATTATGAAGTTCAGACTTATATCAGTTTCCACGGCAAAACCGAGTCGGAACGCAGAGACGCCATCAGGGTCTTTGCGGAAAGCGTCAACGCGCTGTATCCGGATTCTCACGCCAAGGAGATTCCCAGCGTTCCGGAGACGCTCAGCATTTCGTACATCAAGAAGCACTACCCGGATTACAATGTGCGTGAGAACCTCGCCTTCGCAATGGACTATGCTTCTGTTGAGATGGTCAGTCTCAATATCTTTGACCAGCTGATCCTTGCCGTTGCGGGCAAAAACGCGGAACGCAGAGCTCGCTTCGTGCAAACGCTTCTGTCCGACTTCAGAATGAATTACATCCGTCGTCCGGTGAAACTCTATGTCATTGATAATTACCGCAAGGAGCTCGCCGACAGCAAAGATCAGGCCTTCACGGAGCTTTACTCTGTCAGCGCGGATTCGATCAAGGACGTGATTGACACAGTCTATGAAGAGCTTGAAGAGCGCAACGATACGCTCGAGGACGAGGGCGCTGAGGCACTGATGAAGATGCCGTGGCTGGTGGTTCTGGTGAACAACAGACAGGCACTGGACGCCATGGCATCCTCCAGAGATCATGAAAATCATTTCCAGGATATCTGTAAAAAGTATCAGGCGCTGAAGGTGCTGTTCCTGCTTACGGATGTGAATGACGCATCGATCTCTTCGTCTGCGCCGCAGCTTCTGCGCAAGGTGAAGGACGAGAAGAAGGTGCTCTATTTCGGCGCGTTCAAGGAAATGAAGATTATCGACGTCTACGGCTCCGCTGCGCGCGGCGTCGGTGCGCTCTCTGCGGCGGACGACGCATTTCTCATCACTGGCGAAAATGTGGCAAGAGTCAAAACAATACAGGAGGTGTAATACATGGCGGACAACTTCTATCTGGATACCTCAAATATGGATTCTGTGATATCACAGGTTCAGAGTCTCGCGGTAAAAACAGAAGAGCTGCATGCTGATTTTCAGACCATGCTGACAAACACCACGCAGGATTGGACCGGCAGGGCACGCACCACGTTCGACAAGAAGGCGCACATGCTCATGCAGGAGCTGACGGATGTGACGCAGTCTCTGTTTGACATGGCGGAGGAGCTTCTGGGTGCTTCCACGACGTATATGGAGGCGGATACCCAGCTTGCTCAGGCCACCGACGGGAAGTCCAATCGTTATTGATTGAGGAGGTGAATTCATGTCGATCTTAGATGATGCCGAAAAGGCGTTGGCAAAAGCGAAGAAAATGGCGGATCAGGCCGGTGTTGTGATCAACAAGAAAAAAGCGGTCGATACGCTGAAGAGACGCCGCAAAGGCGTGGAAAAGGGAAAGGGCCAGATTCAGGACTATACGGATGACGCCCGGAAGATTGGCACGGACATGTCTGATACCGCGGAATGCCTTTCCAGAGGGTTTTCCGGTGTGACTTCCATGTCGACCGCAGCCAACACCATCAGCAGCGATACGGGCACGGTTTACGACATGACCGCCACGGGTGATATCGATGCATTGGGAGATGAATCTTATCGTCTTGCCAGAGCGATTGGCAATGCCGAGCGGGAATTGACCAATGCAGAATATGAATTGGACAAGATTAGCCGGGAGGATTTGGACTGATGAGCGCAGTAGTGATTAAATATTCCACGGTGGAGAGAGCGGCTGACCATGCCCAGAAGGCGTCCAAACGGATGACCTCTTATGCCAACGATATGGACGGCACGATCCGCAGCCTCACAAACCTGCCCGGAACGGATGACGCTGGCTATGTTTCCACGGCGTTGTCGCTTGCGAAAACCAAGCGTGACAATGCGGAACGGGAGGCCAAGCGGTACCACAAGCTTTCGGAAAGCCTGAAGTCCTTTGTCAAGTATGCCAAGGCACAGGACAAGAATGCAGCGGAATCGATCTCTCTGACCGTCAGCAGTTATGTTGGCGAGCGCAGCTTCTGGCAGAAGATCGGAGACGCAATCTATGACGGCTATGTGAACTTCCTGGATCATATGGAGAGCCTCGGTCCCCTCGGCAAGGCGCTGGCGCAAGCCATTCGCGAGGGCGTGACCGCCGTCGGTAACTGGAAGCGCAAGATCTCCAACTGGTTCAAGTACGGCGACGGCAAGTATATCTGGAACATTATTGACGGCGTAAAGGACATTATCCTTGCGATCGGCGCGGTCGCGCTTGCAATCGCCGCAATCGTGACCGGACCTGTCTGGCTCGTTGTGGTCGGCGTTCTCGGCGTCATCTTCACGACGATTTGGGCGATTCAGCAGATCACGGATCAATGCGTCAAAATAGACCAAAACGCAAAGGCGCTGTCTTTAAGCGGAGATCTCACCCAATACGGCGACGGCAATCCGACCGCTGCGCGTTATTACGGCGACATTGAAGGCGTTGAGGATGTAATCACCAAATACGATCACGGCGGAGCAGCCGAAAACGCAGCCATGAACGCCTTTGCCGAGACCTACGGGAAAGCCAAGACCTTCAACAAGGTGGTTGGTACTACCTGCACGCTGGTTGCCACGGTCGGCGCCGGCGGCATCACGGAGGGCGCGGACGGCTCCAAGGTCTTCAGCCTCAAGCGCGGTCTGAAATCTTACTTCTTCAAGTCCGCCCGTGATTCCGGCGCCCTTTCCAATGCCTACCAGACCGGCGGCTATGACGTGGGCAAGGGTGCGAACATCTTCAGCAAAATCTTCGGGCATAAATATACCAAGACGTTTACCAAGCTTGCAGGCGGCGAAAAAGCCACAGTGATTACCATCATTGGCGGCATTTTTGACGGCACCAAGACGTTCTCTACGGTTGAGAAGATCCATGGCGGCATCGAGTACTTCCGTGACGGCGGCGGCTCCGGCTATGAGTCGGTCGATAAGTTCATGGATATCGCCAAGAATGTTCCCGCCTTTGATGCGTGGACCGGCGATGGATGGAGCTTGATTGACGGAGGCAAAAAGCTGTTCACCGAGACTTTCTTCCCCGCTCCGAAGGAGCCGAACGGCTATCTGCAGTATGTTCTGGAGCATCCGACGTCATTTGGAGGAGCGTCCGGCGGAGGAATCAGAGGTGCGTTCAACGGAGGAATCAGAGGTGCGGTCAACGGAGGAAGATAAGATGAAGCTTTCTGTAGATGAAACAAAAAAACAGGACGTTCTCCGGCAAACAAGAATGTCCAACTTCCAGTACCGGTTTTACAATGCTGCGGAAAAGCTGTTTGGCATTCTGCTCTGGGCGCTGCCCTTGGCAGTGGCGGTGATTCGCGTGCTTGGCCATGTGGTGAGCGGCTCGCCGATGCAGGGCTATCAGTATTTGTCCACCATCGTCATCTGCGTTGCGCTTGCTCTGGGCTTCATCTTCGGCAAGTGGGTGCTGCATACGATGGTAAACGCCCTCAGCAAAGGCGGCTTTTCTCAGGATAACACAAACGAGTCTCTTGTTATCAACGCAGGCGGTCCGATCCTTTATACGCATACGGACCGCAAACAGCGCAATCCGATGGAAGAACTGATTTTTCCCGAAAAGATCGATGTGGATGAGACGCATAACTGCGTCGTGTTTCGCGGACGAATCGAACCGTATGCGATTCAGAAGAACGGGACGAAGCTCCGCAGACCGGACAAGACGCTTCTCACAATCTACGATTATTTTACGCCCAGCCTGATCAATACGGTTCAGAATATGAAATAAAGGAGAAAGCCGCAAATGTCTATCAATCATGAGAACTCCATGGAGTTTGTCAATCGTGGCATCAACTTCATGAGACAGAGCAAATATCCCGAAGCTGAGGCGGAGTTTGCCAAGGCCATTGAGGAAGAGCCGGAGAACATCGATGCGCAGATGCACATGGGCAATGCGCTCGTGAATCAGGGCCGCTATGAGGATGCGATCCTCTCGTTCAATAACGCGCTGTCAATTGATCCGAACTATGGCGAGGCGCTGTTCAGCATCGGCAACGTCTATTACCTCATGGACGATTATCGCCGTGCCATCAAGTTCTATAACAAGACCGAGGCGGTCGGCTATCAGCCGGTGGACATGTATCTGGTTATGGCCGAGATTTTCTCCAACGCCGATGACATGGAGCAGGCGCTGCGCTGTGTCAACCGCGCGCTGAAGGTGGAGCCGCTCCGCGGTGACATCTGGCGGCAGAAGGTGCTGCTGCTAATCGGTCTGGAGAAGCTGGACGCCGCGCAGGAAGCGCTCGATGAATTCCTCGAGCTGCTGCCCGACGCACTCGACGCCTATGATCTGCAGACCAGAATGCTCTGCGCGCAGGAGCAGTATGATGAGGCTCTCAAGAGACTCCAGCCCGCGCTGGAGCGCTTCCCGGAGGATCCGCAGGTTCGTCTGGTGGAGCTGCACATCTATGTGGAGTCCGGTCAGAACGAAAAGGCCAAGGAACTGATCCAGATGATGATCGACAATGGCATGGACGCCGGTGTGCGCAAGCGTCTGGGCATGGAAAAGGCTCGCATCGCCATCGAGGAGGATCAGAAGGAAGAGGCCGTTGCCACGCTGGAATGGGCGCTGGAGGAGTCTCCCGAGGATTCTCAGCTGCTTTATCTGATGCTGATGGCGCGTGTCGGACTGCTTCAGTACAAAGAGATCATTGATGTTGCTGATAAGATCGTGAGCTTGGATGGGGTGGACACCTCTGTGAAGGCTTCTGCTCAGTTCTACCATGCCATGGCGAACAAGGAACTCAACAACACGGAAGCGGCCACGGCCGAGTTCCGCAAGCTCAGCAAGGAATTCCGCAAGCTCACCATCGAGAGCCCGGGCCTTTCGGACATTTATATGCTCCGCCTGCTTTGCCACTGCCAGCTGGAGGAGTACGACAAGGCGTTCGCGTTGGCGGACTATCTGCAGGGCATCGCGCCTGACGCAGCGGACGGCCATGCCTATCGTCACCTGATCTACAAGCAGATGGGCGACGAGGAGAAGGCTGCCGAGGAGCTTGCCGAAGCGAGAAAGATCAATCCCGACATTCGCGGATAATGAAAGGGTGATATTATGCTGTTTCATCAGGTTGTCTATCATCTGGTATTGGGCAGAAACTCCGAAAAGGAGCTCGCGTATAATCTTGACACCTTTCAGAAAGTCAGCGAAAACGCACTTACGACTGCGAACGATCTGATCGCAAAGAAGAATGAAGTTCTCACCGCGCTTGATAAGCTGCGCAGCGGCTGGAAGACCCCAGCCGGCGAGTATTTCTTCTCCAATGTTGACACGGATTGGACCGATTCAATCGACAAGTATGTGGAAACGCTGCAGGTGTTTCAGGACCTGATGGAAGACGTGAAGTCGTTCTTCTCCGACGTATCCACCGAGGCGGAGGCACTAAAATTCTGATCCAAAACCGACCAATATTTCATTCATCAATCCCCCGAAAGGGTTTGAAGTATAATTAGAAAAGGAGACTAAAACAATGGCAGACAATTTGTTCTTGGACAAGGGCGGCGCTGATGGCGTCGTTCGTCAGGTGAACGAGCAGATCGAGGCTCTCAAGCAGGCGGCTCAGGCGATCGACAGCAAGATCCTGAGCGATCTTCCGAACTACTGGCGCGGCGTGTCTCACGACAAGGCCGAGGCTACGTATCTGGATGAGTATAAGGACTTCCTGTCCAATAAGGTCCCCGAGATGGTCGACCAGCTCAACAAGTACATGAACGATTGCGTCACCGCGATCACCGACGTCGACAATCAGCTCGCCGGCGCCTGATCCACGCCAAACGATCGTTCGATCTAAATCATTTCAGCCGGCAGGGGAGACCCTGCCGGCTGTTTTTTCTGTAAATCGCCTGTTGAGCAAACCGGTTCGATGTGTTATAATACAACTCTATACAAAGGAGCTGAACACATCCATGAAACTAGGTATCGTCGGCCTGCCGAATGTCGGCAAGTCCACTCTCTTTAACGCCATCACCAACGCGGGCGCGGAGTCCGCAAACTACCCCTTCTGCACCATCGACCCGAACGTCGGCATGGTCACCGTGCCGGATGAGCGGCTCGACTGGCTCTCCGAACTCTATCAGCCCAAGAAAAAGACCCCGGCGGTCATCGAGTTTGTCGATATCGCCGGTCTCGTCAAGGGCGCGTCGAAGGGCGAGGGTCTCGGCAACAAGTTCCTCTCGAACATTCGCGCGACGGACGCGATCGTCCACGTCGTCCGCTGCTTCGACGATGAGAACGTCATCCACGTCGAGGGCGGGGCAGACCCCCAGCGCGATATCGACATCATTGATCTCGAGCTCGTCATGGCGGACATCGAGATGGTGCAGCGCCGCATCGACAAGGCGCTCAAGGCCGCCAAGGGCGGCGATAAGCAGTATAGGCACGAGGCGGAGGTCTTTGAGGGCCTGCTCGCGCACCTGAACGAGGGCAAGTCCGCCCGCACCTATGACTGCGACCCGGACGAGATGGAGCTTATCCGCACCTCCGACCTGCTGTCCATCAAGCCCGTCATCTTCGCCGCGAACCTCGATGAGGCGACGTTCTCCGCCGGCTACGAGGATTATCCTTATTACCAGACTGTCAAGGCCATCGCCGAGGGACAGGGCGCGCTGGTGCTTCCCATCTGCGCCAAGGTCGAGCAGGAGATCGGCGAGCTTGAGGAGGAAGAGCGCGGCCTGTTCTTAGAGGAGCTCGGCATCAGCGAATCCGGTCTCGACCGCCTCGTCAAGTGCTCCTACAGCCTCCTCGGCCTGATCAGCTATCTCACCTGCGGCAGCGACGAGTGCCGCGCCTGGACGATCACGAAGGGCACCAAGGCCCCGCAGGCCGCGGGCAAGATTCACTCCGACTTCGAGCGCGGCTTCATCCGCGCCGAGATCGTGGCGTTCGATGCGCTGAAGGAATGCGGCTCCATGGCCGCCGCGAAGGAAAAGGGCCTCGTCCGCTCCGAGGGAAAAGAGTACGTCATGCAGGACGGCGATGTGACGCTGTTCCGCTTCAATGTGTAAGGAGGCGCACCCATGAGCAAAATCTTTGAACAGTTCGACGATCTGGTTGAAGCCGTGCTGAACGACCCGACGGACCAGGAGGCGCTCGGCTCGCTCGCCGAGTGGTTCCAGATCTATAACAATTACGACTGGGGCGGCGACATGTACAACATCGACGGCAGCCACGGCCTGCGCATCCTCAAGGCCGAGGACGGCACTGAGACCTACGAGTTCGTCGACTTCGACGATCTGTAAGCCGGGAGGGGAATCCCAATGCATGATATCACGCACGACCATGACCATCCGCACGAGCACATCGGGCCGGACGGCCAGGTCTATACCCACACCCATGGCGACGGTCACGGGCATACCCACAGCCACACGCAGACCAAGGCGGTCTTAAACCGGCTCAGCCGCGCGATCGGCCATCTCGAATCGGTCAAGCGCATGGTCGAGGAGGGGAGAGACTGCACCGAGGTGCTCGTGCAGCTCGCGGCGGTGCGCTCGGCGCTGAACAACACCTCCAAGATCATCCTGCGGGACCATGTGGACCACTGCCTCATGGACGCGGTGCAGTCCGGCGATCTGCAGTCGATCGAGGAGCTCAACCGCGCCATCGAAAAGCTGCTGTATTAAGGGGGAGAATCCGATGGAGAAAGCAACCATTTTCGCGGCGGCACAGCCGGAATTCGATACCTTTCCGCGCCTGATCGACGCGCTCGGCCTCAAGATCGAAAAGGACATGGCAGTCGCCATCAAGGTCGATTTTCTGCAGCCATGTCCCGCCATTGTCCAGCCGCTCTTTCTCGCGCTGGCGCAGCGCGGGGCGAGCCCGTTTCTCACCGACTGCAGCGTGCCCTTCGGCGATGCGCTCCAGTCCTTAAATGCCGCCGCCATGAACGGCTATGTCAGCGGCGCGCCCTGCGTCCTCGCCGACGGCGTCAAGGGTACGGACTATGATCTCATCCCCGTGCGCGGCGGCAAGCGCCTGCGCTCGGCGAAGTTCGGCCGTGCCGTCATGGACGCGGATCTTCTCATCACCGTCACGCGCCCGGCGTATGGCGAGCGGGGCTACCGCGGCGTTCTCTATGATCTCGGCCTCGGCTGCGCTGCGCGCGCGGGAAAGACCGAGGTGCAGACCTCCGGCAAGCCCGTCGTCGATCAGGAGCTCTGCATCGGCTGCGGCAAGTGCTCCGCCGTCTGCGAGCACGGCGGCGCGAGACTCGATCCTGAAACGCGCAAGGCCAGCATCTTCCCGCCCAAGTGCTCCGGCTGCAGCCGCTGCATGCGCGCCTGCCCGGTGAACGCGATCCACCCGGACTTCGACGTCTCGGACGAGACCGTGCTTGAGCGCCTCGCGGAGTACGCCAAGGCGCTGTGCGACGCAAAGATGCACGCGCACATCGTCCTGCTCGATCAGGCCTATGCCTCCTGCGACCCCGCCGCGCTCGACACCCTCTGCGCGCAGAAGATGGAGCTGCCCGAGGCGCTGCAGGCCGCGGCGAAGCACGCTCTCGCGCTCGGCTTCGGCTCAGAGGAGTCCGAAATCGTCAGCATCTGAAAACCGTCTTGCGGTCAAATAATCATCATGAACCCGCTGCTCTGTCCGAGCGGCGGGTTTTTTCTTTGATTTTTTGTGCCAACTGTATAAAAAGAGACGTGCAAATTGTACAACTTTCTCGAAAAAAATTCCTCAGAATCGGAAGCCCGCCTCTTTCCATTCAGACAAAATGCTGTTATAATGTAGCTGTATCAGTAGGTCCCACCAGATTTTGGATCTATCTAAACGGAGGAGAAAGAAAAAAATGATTGCACACGGAAAAGGCATCAAGGTATTCACCGGCAACTCAAACCCCGTCCTCGCGGATCTGATCTGCAAGAATCTCGGCGTGAGCATGGGCTGCAGCACGGTTTCCAGCTTTGCCGACGGCGAGTGCGCCATCAGCATCACCGAGCCCGTCCGCGGTCTCGATGTGTTCATCGTCCAGTCCACCTGCAAGCCCGTGAACGACAGCCTCATGGAGCTGCTCGTCATGATCGATGCGCTGCGCCGCGCCTCGGCCGGCCGCATCACCGCCGTCATCCCGTATTTTGGCTATGCCCGTCAGGATCGCAAGGCCAAGGCCAGAGATCCGATCTCCGCCAAGCTCGTGGCGAACCTGATCACCAAGGCCGGAGCCGACCGTGTGCTCACCATGGATCTGCACGCCGCGCAGATTCAGGGCTTCTTTGATATCCCCGTCGATAACCTCTTCGGCGCGCCCCTCTTCGCGCAGCACTATCTGCGCAAGTTCGGCTACGGCAATGAGGACATGATCGTCCTCTCGCCGGACGTGGGCAGCGTGGCTCGCGCGCGCACCTTTGCCATGAAGATGGGTCTTGGCCTCGCCATCGTGGATAAGCGCCGCGAGAAGGCCAACCAGTCCGAGGTCATGAACCTCATCGGCGACGTGGCCGGCAAGACCTGCATCCTGCTCGACGACCTCGTGGACACCGCGGGCTCTCTCTGCGGCGCTGCCAAGGCGGCGGTCGAGGTCGGCGGCGCGAAGAAGGTCATCGCCTGCGCCACGCACGGCGTGCTCTCCGGCCCCGCGATCGAGCGGCTCGAGAGCAGCGTCATCGACGAGCTCCTCCTGCTCGACACGATCCCGTATCCCAAGGATCAGCCGAAGAGCGACAAGATCCAGTATCTCTCCGTCGCGCCCGTCTTTGCCGAGGCGATCACGCGCATCTATGAGGAAGTGAGCATTTCCTCTCTGTTCGAGTAAGATGCTCTTGAACAGTCGCGGCGGTGTGCAGTGGCTCATCGCCTTTCTCGGCAATCCCGGACCGCGCTATGCCTTCACGCGGCACAACGCCGGCTTCCTCACGGCGGACGCGATCGAAAAGCTCTTGAACGTGCGCATCGACCGGCTGCGCTTTCGCGCGCTCACGGCCACGGTCGACATCGGGGGAGAGCGTGTGCTGCTCCTGAAGCCGCAGACCTTCATGAACCTCTCCGGCGAGGCGGTCGGGCAGGCCGCGCGGTTTTATAAGATCCCGGCAGACCATGTGCTCGTCGTGTCGGACGAGGTTTCGCTTCCGGTCGGAAGCATCCGCATCCGGCTCAAGGGCTCCGCCGGCGGTCACAATGGGCTCAAGAACATCATCGCCCACCTCGGCACGGACGCGTTCCCGCGCATCCGCCTCGGCGTCGGCTCGGCGCCCCATCCGGGGTACGATATGGCCGACTGGGTGCTCGGCACGTTCCAGAACGAGGACGCCGAGACGATCCGCTCTGCCGCCGAGACGGCCGCCAAGGCCTGCGTCTGCTTCATCGAGAAGGGGCCGGACAAGGCCATGACACAATTTAATACCAGGAAATAACAGGCGGAATGCCTGCAAAGAGAGAAATAATTTCGGTCGGGCAACCGACCGGGAAGGAGTGATCGTTCTGAAAAAGACCTGTATTGCCATGCTGCTGGCGGGCGGACAGGGCTCCCGCCTCTACGCGCTCACGGCCAAGGTGGCAAAGCCCAACATGCCCTTTGGCGGCAAGTATCGCATCATCGATTTCCCGCTGTCCAACTGCGCCAACTCCGGCATTGACACCGTGGGCGTGCTCACGCAGTATCAGCCTCTGCGCCTGAACAGCTATGTCGGCAGCGGCCAGCCGTGGGATCTCGATACCGAGGACGGCGGCGTGTACATTCTCCCGCCGTATCAGAGCGCCGGGGAGAAGGGCTCCTGGTTCACCGGCACGGCCAACGCCATCTATCAGAACATGGACTTCATCGAGATGTATGATCCCGATCACGTGCTCATCCTCTCCGGTGACCATGTCTACAAGATGGACTATGCCAAGATGCTCCGCGCCCATCAGGAGGCGGAGGCGGCCTGCACGATCGCGGTCATCCAGGTCTCCATGGAGGAGGCCACCCGCTTCGGCATCATGAACGTCGGCCCCGACGGCAGCATCTGCGAGTTTGAGGAAAAGCCCGCCCATCCGAAGAGCGATCTCGCTTCCATGGGCATCTACATCTTCGACTGGAAGAAGCTGCGCAAGTACCTCATCGAGGACGAGAACGACCCGACCTCCAGCAAGGACTTCGGCAAGAACATCATTCCGAAAATGCTCGCCGCCGGCGAGAAGCTCATGCCCTATCGCTTCGAGGGCTACTGGCGCGACGTGGGCACGATCACCAGCCTCTGGGACGCCAACATGGATATGCTCTCGAACACGAAGCTCAATCTCTTCGATCCCCAGTGGCCGATCCGCGCGAGAAGCCCGATTCGTCCGCCGCACTTCGCCGGCGAGGGCGCGCGCATCCACCACTCCATCGTCACCGAGGGCTGCGACATTGACGGCAAGGTTGACAACTCCGTCCTCTCCGCCTCCGTCACGGTCGGCTCCGGCGCGAAGATCTCCTACAGCATCCTCATGCCGGGCGCGGTCGTGGAGCCCGGCGCCGTGGTGGAATATGCCATCATCGGCGAGAATGCCCGCATTTGCGCTGGCGCGCACGTCGGCACGGAGCCCGACGGCAGCGAGAGCTGGGGCGTCGCCACCGTGGGCCCGGACGTCACCGTCGGCCCCGGCGTGTCCGTTCCGGCCAGCGCCATGATCTATGACAGTTCGGAGGTGCAGTCATGACGGATGTCCATGGAATCGTATATGCTTACCACAGTTCTTCCGCTCTGGGAGATCTGACGCGCAACCGCACCAATGCGTCCCTGCCGTTCGCGGGCCGCTATCGCCTGATTGACTTTGCGCTCTCCAGCCTCTCCAACGCCGGTGTGCGCGACGTGGGCGTCATCATGCAGCGCGACTTCCAGTCCCTGCTCGACCACGTGGCCGGCGGCAAGGCGTGGGATATCTCCCGCCGCCGCGGCGGCCTGAAGCTGCTGCCGCCCTTCGGCACGCATCACGTCGGCGACTATGCCGGCACGGCCGAGGCGCTCAACGCCGTCATGGGCTATGTCAAGGGCATCCCGCAGGAGCACATCGTGCTCATCCCGGCGGATGTGCTGTGCAATGTGGACATCGCCGCGCTCGTCGAGCAGCATGTGAAGTCCGGCTGCGGCATCACCGCCGTCTGCACGAAGCGCAACCCGGACGCCGTGCACTATCGCCTCACGCAGAAGGCCGACGGCAAGGTTGAAAAGGTGCTCTTCCATCAGGTCGGCGCGGGCGAAGGCCTCGCCGCGATGGAGATCTACGTCGCCAAGAAGGACACGCTGCTCGACCTCCTCGCCCACTGCGAGGCGGAGAACCGCTTCCACTTCCACAAGGACTGCCTTGCACACTATCTCGAGCAGGGCGGCGAGATGGACGTCTTCCTCCATGAGGGATATACCACCCGCATCGACTCGGTCGACGACTATTACCGCGCCAGCATGGATATGCTCAAAGCCGGCCCCCGCGCCGATCTCTTCCCGACCGATCGCCCCGTGCGCACCAAGGAGCGCTCGGACGTCTCCACCTACTACGGTGAGGAGGCGAAGGTCGAAAACAGCCTCATCGCGGACGGCTGCTTCATCGAGGGCACGGTGAAAAACTGCGTGCTCTTCCGCGGCGTGCGCGTCGCTCCCGGCGCCGTGCTGGAGAACTGCATCGTCATGCAGGACACCGTCATCGGCGAGGGCGCTGCGCTCAAGTATATTATCTCCGACAAGAACGTCGAGATCGCGCCGTACGTCACCCTGACCGGCGGCGAGAAGCTTCCGCTCGTGCTCCCAAAGCGCAGCAAGCTGTAAAAAATCACCAAACGCACAGGTTTTGGTTCATCCCACGCCTTTCGGCGTGGGATGAACGTATGATGACAGAAGTTTTAAAATTTTAATTACCTTCGTTTATTTGACCAAGCGTGTTCCAATCGGATACCCGATTGTTTACGATATATCACACAGTTGGAAAGGAATTGGAAAACATGAGTAGTATGACCAATCAGATCTCCCGTGACGAGATGCGCAGCTTCATCGAGGATAAGCTGTGCGCGCACTTCGGCGTCACGTCCCTGGACGCAACGGACGAACAGGTGTTCCAGGCCAGCGCCATCGTCATCCGCGAGATCATGAGCCGCGTTCTGGCCTTCGAGGGCACCACGCCCCCGGAGCGCGAGGTGCACTATCTGTCCATGGAGTTTCTCATGGGCCGCAGCCTGATGAGGAACGCATTTAACCTCGGCGTGTCCGAAGCGCTCACCGGCGCGCTCGAGGACATGGGCCGCACCGCCGCCGACATCTTTGAGACCGAGCCGGACGCCGGTCTCGGCAACGGCGGTCTGGGCCGCCTCGCCGCCTGCTATATGGACAGCATGGCCACGCAGGACATCCCCGCCACGGGCTACAGCCTGTGCTATGAGCTCGGCATGTTCCGCCAGAAGATCGAAAACGGCAAGCAGATCGAGGTCGCCGACAATTGGCGCACCGCGGCCGAGGGCTGGCTTGTCCCGCGCTATGAGGACGCGGTGGAGGTCCGCTTCGGCGGCCGCGTCGAGCCGCACTGGGATCAGTTCGGCCACTATCACGGCGAGCTCATGGGCTATGAGACCGTCGTCGCCGTGCCGCGCGATATGCTCATCGCCGGCTATGACAACACGCGCGTGAACACCCTCCGTCTCTGGGAGGCGCACAGCACCAACGATCTCGACATGTACTCCTTCGCCACCGGCGACTATATGAAGGCGCTCGAAAACCGCACCATGGCCGAGGTCATCACGAAGGTCCTCTATCCCGCGGACGATCATCTGCAGGGCAAGACGCTCCGTCTCCGCCAGCAGTATTTCTTCGTCTCCGCCACGGCGCAGAGCATCGTGCGCGAGCACCGCGAGCGCTACGGCACGGTCATGAACTTTGCCGACCGTCACGTCATCCAGATCAACGACACGCACCCGACCCTGATGATCCCCGAGCTCATGCGCATCTTCATGGACGAGGACAATCTTGAGTGGGACGAGGCGTGGAAGATCGTCACCGAGTGCTTTGACTACACGAACCACACCGTCATGTCCGAGGCGCTCGAGACCTGGCCGCAGGGCCTCATCCAGAGCCAGATGCCCCGCATCTGGGAGATCATCTGCGAGATCAACCGCCGCTGGTGCGACTACCTCCGCGAGCAGTTCGGCGACGATGAGCGCGTCGGCCGCAACCTGATCATCGCCGAGGGCAAGGTGCACATGGCCAATATGTGCCTCGCCACCTGCAAGATCGTCAACGGCGTCTCCGCCCTGCACGGCGATATCCTCAAGAAGGATCTCTTCAAGGATGTCTGCGGTCTGAACCCCGCGCGCTTTACCTTCGTCACCAACGGCATCGACCACCGCCGCTGGCTCGCGCAGATCAACCCCGGCCTGCACAGCCTCGTCTGTGACCTGCTGGGCGGCGATGACTATCTCCTCCAGCCGGAGAAGATGGCCGATCTCGCGAAGTTTGCCACCGACCGCGAGGTGCAGCTGCGCCTCGAGGCGATCAAGCTGGAGAATAAGCAGCGCCTTGCCAAGTATCTCCAGAACGACGGCTTTGTCCTCAACACCGACGCGATCCTCGATACGCAGGTCAAGCGTCTGCACGAGTATAAGCGCCAGCTCCTGTGCGCCATGCTCATCACGCATCTGCAGCAGCGCCTGCACGATGACCCCGATCAGGACTTCCTGCCGCGCACCTTTATCTTCGGCGCCAAGGCCGCCGCGGGCTATGCCACGGCCAAGCGCATCATCCAGCTGCTCTGCTCGCTGGCGAGCGACGTCAACAACGACCCCGTCTGCAAGGGAAGACTGCAGGTGCACTTCCTCGAGAACTACCGCGTCTCCGCCGCCGAGATCCTCATGCCCGCCGTCCAGGTGTCCGAGCAGATCTCCACCGCCGGAAAGGAGGCCTCCGGCACCGGCAACATGAAGATGATGATGAACGGCGCGATCACGATCGGCACGCTCGACGGCGCGAACGTCGAGATGTATGAGCGCCTCGGCGATGAGAACATGTTTCTCTTCGGCCTGCACACGGAGGAGGTCAACGCCCTGAAGGCCAACGGCTATTATCCGCAGGAGTATGTCAACCGCAGCGACCGTCTCCGCCGCGTGCTCGAGCGCATGAACCACGGCTACAGCGACAGCGAGAGCTATTCCGATCTCGCGGGCAGCCTGCTCTACGGCGGCGACCCCTATATGCTCCTCGCCGACTTCGACAGCTATGTCGATACGCACAACCGCATGTATGCCACGCTCCGCAATCCCTCCGAGCGCGCCCGCATGTCCCTCGTGAACACGGCCATGTCCGGCTTCTTCGCCGCCGACCGCGCCATTCTCGAGTACGCGAAGAACATCTGGGACGTCAAGTGATGCGCCCCTTCATCGCGGTCGTCGGCGCCGTCAATATGGACGTCTGCGGCAGACCCTATCAGAAGCTGATTCTTCGGGACTCCAACCCTGGCGCCGTCCGGTATACCCCGGGCGGCGTCGGGCGCAACATCGCGCATGATCTGCGCCTGCTCGGCGTCGACGTGCGCTTTGTCACTGTCTTCGGCGATGATCCCTATGGCGAGACCCTGCGCCGCAGCTGCGAAAGCCTCGGCATGAATATCGAGGGCGCCGCCACCATGCCCGGCATGCGCACGTCGACCTATCTCTATATCACGGACGAGCACGGCGAAATGCAGCTCGCGCTGAGCGATACGGACATTTCCGCGTGCATCACGCCGGAGTTTCTGACGCCGAGACTTGCCATGCTCAACGCCGCGTCCGCCGTCGTCGTGGACGGCAACCTCACGCGCGAGACGCTCGTCTGGATCGCCGAGCACGTCACCGTGCCGATCTTCGCCGATCCCGTCTCCGTCACGAAGGCGGAGCGCCTGCGCCCGATTCTCTCAAAGCTCCATACTTTCAAGCCGAACTATACCGAGGGAAACCACCTCACGGGCGAGACCGCGCCGGAGCGCATCGTGGACGCCTTGCTTGCGCAGGGTGTGCAGCGCGTGTTTCTCTCCCTCGGCGCGGACGGCATTCTCGCCGGAGCGGGGGCCGAGCGCGTCATGCTCCCGTGCCTGCCGACCAGAATGGTCAACACCACCGGCGGCGGCGACGCCGTCATGGCAGCCATCCTCTGGGCGTATCTGAAAGGCCTGACGCTCGAGCAGACCACCGCAGCCGCCCTCAAGGCCGGCCGCCTCGCCGTCGAATACGACGGCACGAATAATCCTCAATTGTGCGCGGATGCGCTCCTTTAAAGCCTTCCCCCTCGGGGGAAGGGGAACCGCGCTTGCGCGGTGGATGAGGGGCCGTTTTCCTCCGCATTCCAAAGAGACCGTTCCGCCGAACGGTCTCTTCTTGCATTTGTGCAAAATGTAGAATTTTATCATAATTGCAAAAACGCCTTGCAAAAGTGCGAACGATACACTATAATAGGGTGCAAAGGAGGCATGGCATGGACGAATATCATCACAATGCAAATCAGAAGGATCAGCCCCGCGCCGCCCTGCCGGGTCTGATCGAAAACCCCGGCATCCCGCTGGAGCTGGACCGGAAGGGC
>JAFRDQ010000075.1 GCA_017411225.1 Oscillospiraceae bacterium | reverse complement strand
ACATCCCACCGCACGGGCGGATGATATCCGCCCCTACGGAAGTCCAGCCTCGCAGAGTTTGCCCGTAAGGGCAAATAGAATCAAATTCGATTTTTCAGCGACATGTGCGGTGAAAAATCTCCCTAGGGCGTGCGCGACGCACGCCCCTCGCGCCGACCAACCGAAGGGCGATGGAGCGCGAGTACCCCCTGCGACTGTCAAAGAACAAAGTTCTTTGGCAGTCGCAAAAAATCCCGGGCAGAGACAAACTGCCCGGGATTTCTGCTTGGGTTTGAGAGAGAGATAAATGGACAGCTCCGGTAGCTTACCAGAGGTTGCCTTCTTCGTTGAACTCCCAGTGGTACGGATCGGAGACGACCTCCATGTCGTTGTGCTTGGCGATTTCCTCAAGCAGCGGCACGGAGCACTCGATCTCCTCGAGCATGAGGGTGTTCTTGATGCGGACGATCTTCACCTCGTTCGGATCCTTCAGGAAGGCGTGCGCGCAGGCCATCTTGATGGCGTCCTCGTCGCTGTTGCCGTAGAGCGGGATGGCGCCCATCTGGAAGGACTTGGCGGCGATGATGTTCGTGTAGGTGAAGGAGAAGTTGAACTTATTGACAAAGCGATAGCTCACGATGTCCGCCACGCCGCAGCCGACGGCGGCGCCGTGGGACTTCTCGGTGATGTCGAGCAGGACGATCTTCTCGATGTCCGGGGCGATGGCGTGGAAGCCGGCGAGCTGGCTGTAGCGCTCGGTGCGGCCGGTGACGTTCGGGTCCATGCCGGCGCCGGAGATCTCCTTGCCGATCTCGTCGATGATGAGCACGTCGATGCGCGGCAGCTTGAGCTTCGGCATCTCGGCCTTGGCCATGGCCTGCAGGGCGGCGTCGCGCTCGAAGAACTTGTCGGTCGGGATGACTTCGAGGTGGTTGATCTTATCGGACGGGCTCTGCGTGAGGCCGACGGAGAAGACGACGTTCACATGCTCCAGAAACGCCTTGGACACGCGCTCGAGGTTAGGGCCGAAGTTATCGTAGCCCGCCGCATGGAACGCGGAGCAGCCGATGTGCTTGCCGACGCCGATGCAGATCATCTTCAGCAGGCCGCTCTCATGCGCATACTTGAAGTGGGTGTGGGGCTTGACCTTGTTGAAGAGGATGATGCCGTCCGCCTCGTAGGCGTACTTGTCGCAGTAGACGGGGAAGCCGTCGTCCAGCGTGGCGACGCAGACGACCTCCATGGAGGAGAGCACGGGAACCTCGAGATATTCCTCGGAGATGCCGAACTGCTTGAGGTGCTCCTTCTGGCCCTCGCCGGTGGCGCCGGCGTGGCTGCCCATGGCCGGGAAAACAAAGGGCTCGGCGCCCCAGGCCTTGAGCTGGTCGCAGATGGCGCGCATCATTTCCTTATAGAACGGCACGCCGCGGCTGCCGGCGGAGATGCCGATGCGCTTGCCCTTGACGGAGGCGATCGTGGCGGGATCGAGCGCGAGCATCTGCTCCTTCAGGGTGGCGACGGGATCGGCCAGATCCTCATAGGCAAAGTGCTGACGCACCTTGACCATTTCCGGGAGAACAATATGGTCGGTCAGCGGAATTTTATCTACTTTCGGAAACTGCATATTCTTTTCCTCCTAATATTGGGAGCCGCATCTGCGGCTCCCGTTCGTGATGGGTTTGGATTACGCCATGCGGCCGAAGACGTTGGTCATCTCGGCGGAGACGTGCGGGAAGATCGCGTAGACGAAGAGCATACTCAGCACCGCGTAGAGCACGAAGGTGATGAGGAACATGACGACGACGCGCTTCATGACCTTGTTCTCCTCGCCGGTGATGCCGACGGTGGCGCAGGCCGCGGTGACGTTGTTCGGGCAGATCATGTTGCCGAGGGAGCCGCCGCCGTTGGAGGCCGCGAAGGTCATGATCTTGTTGATGCCGAGGATGCCGGCAGCCTCCATGTGCATGGTGGCGAAGAGCTGGTTGGCGCCGAGGTTCGTGCCGGTGATGAACGCGCCGACCGCGCCGATGAGCACCGCGCCGATCGGGTAGGCCTTGCCGGTGACGGCGGCGATATCCTGGGCGAGGAGCTTGATCATGGACAGGCTCTCACGCGTGACATTGCCGGCGGCGTCCTTCATCTCGGAGATGAAGGGGATCTTCATGATGTTGGCGACGGAATAGAGAGACGCCATGATGATGAAGACGGGGATGACCTTCTTGAGCGCGCGGCCGAAGGCCTTCCAGTAGTTGCCGAAGCCATAGCGCAGGGTGATGATGCTCAGCAGCGAGCAGATGAACAGCAGCACATCGATCCAGCCGTTGTAGGTCAGCTTGCCGGAGATGAAGGACCAGAGGGTGATCTCGCTGCCGTCGGGGCCGGCGACCATGATGTACTTGGAAACGGTGAGGGTGATGGGCAGGATGAGCAGGACGAAGATGTACGGGCTCAGCGCGCGCACGAAGGAATACTTCGGCTTGCCTTCCATCTTGGGAGGCTCGGAATAGAGCTCCTTGGGCGTCTCGATCTTGAAGATCTTGAGGCCGAGGATGGCGAGGATGATGCCGATGAGGCCGGTGCCCATATCGGTGATGAAGCCGCCGATGAAGTTGGAGAAGATGAGCATCAGCACAGCACCGACGATGCCGCTGTAGAGGCAGTAACCCTTGATGCCCTTGCCCTTGAAGCCCTTGAAGCCATAGGCAAAGATGATGAGCAGGAACGGCATGACGAGGATGCCGATCATGTGGAACACGCCGGCAGCGGCGAAGTTCAGGTCGGTGTTGGACACGCCCGCGGAGACGAGGTCCTGACCGCCGGACATGGTGGTCAGACCGGAGCCGCCGAAGGAGGTGCACACGCCGTCGGACATCAGGGCCGCGACGACGGCGACGATGGGATCAAAGCCCAGGCCGACGAGGAAGGGGGCGGCGATGGCGGCGGGGGTGCCGGCGCCGGCAGCGCCCTCCATGAAGATGGGGACGAACAGGCCGATGATGATCAGCTGAATGCGGCGGTCACCGCCGGTGATCTCGGCGAGCTTGCCCTTGACGATGTCCATCGCGCCGGAGGTCTGCATGAGGTCCAGAATGAGGAAGGAGAACAGGATCAGGCCGACGATGAAGAACGAGGACTTGATGCCGCTCCAGGTCTGCGCCCAGATGGCGCGGGCCAGCTCAACCGGGCCGTGCTCCATGTTGGCGAAGAAGGTGTAGCTCAGCAGAACGGCGAGCAGGAACGCAAACGGCGCAACCTTCAGCGCCGAGAGGTCGAAGCCGATCATGCCGATGAGCACGAGCAGGATGGGCATGAATGCGAGGAAGAACGTGATGACCTGAATGAGGGCGCCGTGCTCCTGGAAGTTGGAGCCGTGGATGCCGCCCAGCATCAGGGCGAACGCCACTACAAAGATGAGCAGCGTGACCAGCATGAACCATACGTAATTGCTGGCGAGTGCGGGTTTGTCAAGCTTTTTTGCCATGTTTTGACTCTCTCCTTACTGTTTCATATTCTCTGAGGTTTGACGCGGGCCTCTCTCCTCCCGCGTGCCGGGGTTTTCCGCTCGAGGCAACCGACCTCGAGTCACCCGAAACCGCATGACGCGCATGGGCGGCTCAGGCTCTCAGGCTCTGGCTCTGTCCGTATTCTACAAGCGTGGTGGTCTTGCATTTCTTACAGAAAAGCGGAAACTTGATCAGAACGGTGTCTGACAGGATGACAACCTGTGTTCGCCCGCCGCAGGCAGGGCAGACGGCTCTCCCCTCCCGAACGGTCAGCGGCACGCAGGCGTCCGTGCGTGTCAACGATTTCACCCCCTTCTGAGATATTGGTTCAGGCTCAGTTTAACAGACGGAAAAAAACTGCGTCAAATTTCATGCCGAAAAAAGAAACCTGCCGCCGAAATGGGGCAGGTTTTCGATTCTTTTGTCTCTTTTTTCGTGCAAAACGCGAAAGTTATCGAACACAAACAGCAAGGATTGTCGTTAATTTAATATCAATGTTCAATAAATATCCCATTTTATCCCATTTTCTGTGCGGTGATATCCTCCTCGTTTCCCCACTCGGATTCGAGCACGCGGCTGCGCTGGATGACGAGCTTGGACACCGACAGGTGCCGCTTGACCACGGCGATGGCCATGTCCGGATCGCGGAACTTGAGCGTGTCGCAGATGAGGATATGATCGTTGGCGAGAATGTCGAGCACGTCCGCCGGGGGGTTGGTGAGGATGTAGCTGCGGTAATAGAGGATGCGGTATTTATAGTCCTCGTAGATGCGGGAGATCACATCGTTGCCCGCGGCGTTCACGAGCAGGGTGTGGAACTGGTATTCCATGTCCATCACGGGCATGAAGCTGTCCGAGATCGTCTCGCCCGTGGCGAGGTGATAGAGCCGCTGGAGCTCATAGGCCATGTCATAGAGCTGCCGGAGCTGGGCGTTTGTGAGCTTTCGGGCAGCCTCGCCCGCGGCATAGGGCTCGATCATGCGCGAGAGGTCGCTCAGATCGCGGTACTCCTTCTCGGAGAACTCCTTGACGTAGAAATGCCGGTCGGTCTGATAGAGATATCCCTTCTGATACAGCTTCTCCAGCGCTGCGCGCACGGGCGAACGGCTGACGCCGAAGCCCTCGGCGAGCGCGCTCTCCACCAGACGCGTGCCCGGCGCGATGCGAAAGGAGATGATGTCCTGCATGATCAGATCGCTGATCAGATCGTGCAGCGCCGCAAAGGGGTTTTGTTCCTTGAGGATTTTGAGCTGTTCCTGATTCATGAAGTGTCACCTTCGTTTTTGTTACATGAGGCGAATTTTGTGTGATCCTATTATACCGAAGGTCGGATCGGAAAATAAGTGCAGAGCGGATTAAACTGTGTTTTTAACGGCGATACTGGAACAAATCGCAGCGGATCATACCGTTGTAGAGCTTGCGCTTTTTGTCCGCCTTGGCGCCGAAGGCCGTCTCAAACTCCGGGTGGGAGCAGATGAGGTAGAGACTCCAGTGCTCCTGGGCGGCATAGGCCTTTCCAAAGGCGGCATAGAGCGCCTCGGCCTCCTTCTTCTCCAGCATACGCTCGCCGTACGGCGGGTTCGTGACGATGACGCCGCGCTCGGTCTTGCGGTCAAACGCGGTCGCATCCGCGACGGAGAAGTCGATCAGCTCCGCAACGCCGGCGCGCTGGGCGTTCTGCCGCGCCATGGCGACGGCCTTGGGGTCGATGTCGGAGGCAAAGATGTGATAATCGCCGTTGAATTCCCGGCTGCGGGCGTTCTCGCGCTCGGCAGTCCAGAGCTCCCTGGAAAAGGCGCCCCACTGCTCGGCGGAGAAGGCGCGCATCAAACCGGGGGCGCGGTTTTTGGCAGCAAGGGCGGCCTCAATGGCGATCGTGCCGCTGCCGCAGAAGGGATCGCAGAAGTCTCCCCTGCCCCGGTAGCCCGCGACGTCCACGCAGGCGGCGGCGAGGGTCTCGCGCAGGGGCGCCGCGACATGCGCAGGCCGGTAGCCGCGCTTGTGCAGGCCGGTGCCGGTCGTGTCGAGATACAGCACCGCCTCGTCCTGCATGATGGAAAACTGGATCTGATATTTCTCGCCGTCCTCCGGCAGCCAGTTCAGATGATAGCGCTGGCCGAGGCGCGTGACGACGGCCTTTTTGATGATCTTCTGGCAGTCCGGAACGGAGTGGAGCGCGCTGTTTAAGCTGTAGCCCTTGACGGGGAAGGCGCCATTTTTCGGGATGAAGCGCTCCCACGGCAGGGCTCTTGTGCCCTCAAAGAGGTCATCAAAGGTCTTGGCCTCGAAGCGGCCGAGCTCGATGAGCACGCGCTCGGCAAAGCGGGAGCGGAGATTGACGCGGGCCACGCTGCTCTCATCGCCGGAAAAGCGGACGCGGCCGTTCTCCGGGCGGACGTTCTCGACGCCCATGTGGCGCAGCTCATTGCCCACCGGGCCCTCAAGGCCGAAGAGGCAGGGCGCGCAGAGCTCAAGCATCGGCATCTTCCGTGGTCTCCTCTTTGGCAGTCTCCTCCTCGACGATCTCCACCTCGAGATCCGTGACGTCCTCGCCGGTCTCGGGGTCGGCCTCGGTGATCTCCACCTCGATGTCTTCCTCGGCTTCGGAGGCGGTCTCCGTCTCAGCGCTCTCCGCGGAATCAGCCTCCGCTTCGGTCTGCTTTACGGCATAGCCCTTTAAGAGGATGCGGATGAGCTCATAGAGCGCATACAGCAGGCACACACCCGCCGCGGCGGTGAGACCGACGACGGCGCCGACCGGCAGCTTGCCGACGGAGTCGACCGAGACCATGTAATCGGCGAGGGAGGCGGCGGCGTCCTGCTCGGAGGAAATCAGGCCTGCCTGCTGCATCCACTCCTGATTGTCGGCAAACCAGCTGTAGAGCTCGCCCGAGACGTCCTCGGGCATGGCCTGCACCGTGCCGCGCACGACGATATACTTATCGATATACTGCGCCGTGCCGTTTAAGAGCTCCTGCGTGGCGTCGACGATCGCCTGCTCAGATTCGAGCCAGCGCTGCGGGAAGCGGAAGGCGACGAGCTTACCGTCGACCGGCACAACGCCATAGCGCTCGCGCACGGTGTCGCCGCGGGTGCCCTCGGCGAAGTTTTTCATGATCAGGTTGACCTCGTGCTCCACATAGTCGCCGAGCTGCGCGCCGGTCGGCGCTTCTTCCTCGGCGGAGCCCTCAGCGGCGAGCATGGAGAGGCTGTCCGAGGTCAGGCTCTTCGGCGTGCCGAGCATTTTGAAAATGCCAAAGCCGCTCACGGCGAGCAGCACCACAGCCGCAATCAGCGCGGCAATCAGGCGAGTCCGGGCCTTTTTGACCCGGATGGGATCATTTGATTTCATGGAAAGTATGCTCCTTTCAGAATAATTAGGAGTGAGGACTTAGGAATTAGGAATTGAAAAGCCGCAGCTGCGCAGTATCCGTATTTAAACTCCTAACTCCTAACTCCTAATTCCTAATTTGCTCTATCATTACACATTCTGCTCCGCAGCCGCCTCCATCATGGCATCGAGCAAAGCAACGGCAATTGCTGCTTCCATAACCGGGATTGCGCGCAGGGCGAGGCAGGGATCGTGGCGGCCGTGGACGCGCAGGGGCGTCTCCTCCATGGTCTGGAGGTTCACGGTGCGCTGCTCGGCGGCGATGCTCGGCGTGGGGCGAAGGGCCATGCGCACGACGAGGGGCATGCCGTTGGTGATGCCGCCGTTGATGCCGCCGGCGTTGTTCGTCTCGCAGACGATCCTGCCGTCCTGCAGGCGGAAGGGATCGTTGGCCTCGGAGCCGCGCTTTTCAGCAAAGCCGAAGCCGAGACCGAATTCCACGCCCTTGACGCCGGGGATGGCATAGAGGATGGAGGCGATGCGGCTCTCCATGCCGCCGAAGAGCAGACCGCCGACGCCGGCGGGGACGCCCTCGGCGCGGCACTCGAGCACGGAGCCGACGCTGTCGCCCGCGGCGCGGGCGTCGAGAATCTGGCGCTTCATCTCGAAGGAGAGCTCCTTGCCCTTCGCCGAGCCGACCTGCACGGCGCTCGCCGTGATGGAAACGCCCCGGCGCTCGAGGATTTGGCGGCAAACCGCGCCGGCAAAGACCATGCACGCCGTGAGCCGGCCGCTGAAGGGGCCGCCGCCGCGCAGATCCATGCTGCCGCGAAACTTCACCGCGGCGGTAAAGTCGGCGTGGCTGGGGCGCGGCGTCTCGGGGTGATAGTCCGAGGAGTGCTGGTCGCTGTTCTGGAAGATGGCCGTGAGCGGCGAGCCGGTGGTTTTGTTGTGATAGAGGCCGGAGAGGATCAGCGGCTCGTCGGTCTCGCGTCGCGGCGTGGTGAGGTCTCCCCCGCCCGGAGCGCGGCGGCGCATCTGCACGCGCACGGCCTCCAGGTCGATGCTCTCCCCCGCCGGCAGGCCGTCGAGCACAACGCCGATGCCCGGCCCGTGGCTCTCGCCGAAGATGGTAACGCGGATGAGTTGTCCGTAGGTGTTCATATATTGACTCCTTTAACGGGATGACACATAATATATTAGAATACATCAAAACCGGACGAAAGGCAACAAAAAAAGGGCTGCCGGTAAAAACCGACAGCCCTGACCCGCGATGCCGTGTGATCCCAAATATAACCTGCACGAAGAGCAGGTGGGTCGCCTCCCCACTGGATCCTTGCTTCCAACATCCAAAGACGGTACAAGCCGCTCCGGGAGGCCTGCAATCCTCAGCGGGAGTTTATCCGGCGTCCCTTATAAGAGATGTGGGTCTAAATGGGATCTAAGCAAGACTTGCTCCACGCACACCGCAGGACTTGCAAACGTTTCAGTCCTCTTCCTCCGACTCGAGGATCTGCATATAGGTCTCATAGACCAGATCCAGCTCGTCGTCATCGTCGATGGAGGCATAGACCTCCATGCCGTCCTCCTCCTCGATGCGGAGCAGAATGATGCCGTAATCCGGGTCGGTCTCCTCCATATCCGCGGGAAGCGCGGCCATATATTCCTGATTGTTTACTTCAAAGGAGCCGAGCACCTCCAGATCGAAGGTTTCGCCGTTTTCATCCTCAATGGTCAACAGGTCCATGCCGAGATCTTCGTCCATAGCACAGTCTCCTTCCTGTTCTTTGGTGGCTTTATTTTAACGCATTCACAGAAAGAAAGCAAGAGAATTCAGAAGAATTCAGGAATGTGCCGGTTTTTCACCGGCTCACCCGCTGAAATCCTCCAGCAGGAGCACCAGCTGCTCCCGGCTGCCGACGGTGAGCCCGCCCTCGAGCAGGCGCTGGTCGGCGCGGCGGAGCGAATCGGTGCGGATGGCGGTGATCTGCACGGGCTCGCGCGGCTTTGCCGGCGCAAAGACGCTGACATAGCCCTGATAATCCCGGAGAACAAACTGCGCCGATAAGCCGTCATAGCTCACAGGCACTGCCGCCGGACGCCGAAACGTGCGCGCGCACAGCACGGCGCAGACGAGCGCAAGCGCGGCGAGCACGCCGACGGCGGACGCTTTGAAAATCGGATTTCGCATAACGGATCGCTCCTTCCCTGCGCATTAGTCTGCGCAAATTCTGAATTTGCGATTCATATTTCGCGAAAAACGACAAAATCAGTTGTGCGCCGTTGACAAACTGTGGTATACTCTTATGAGTATCCTGGCATTTTTACGCAAGGGAGGTGTCTGCACACCGATGGCATCCAGAGGCAAGAAAAGCACGGTCCGCTCCGTGGCCGACGGAACGGCCAGCGCGACGGCAAGCGTCGCCGGGTCGATCCTTCGCACCATCGGCACGATCTTTCTGATCTTCATTGTGACGGCGCTGCTGTTCATGTGCATCTTCGCATACTACGTCAAGACCTGCCTTTCCACCGAGCTGGACGTTCAGCTGGAGGACTTCACCGTTTCGCTCTCGAGCTCGATCCTCTATCAGGACGTGAACGGCGGCTGGCAGAAGCTCGTCGGGCTCTCCAGCCTGGAGAAGCGCGTATGGGTTGATTATGACGAGATCCCCGAGAATCTGATGCACGCGGCAGTCTCGATCGAGGACCAGCGCTTTTATCAGCATAAGGGTGTGGACTGGTACCGCACGACCGGCGCATTCGTGAACATGTTCCTCGGCATGCGCAACGACTTCGGCGGCTCCACGATCACCCAGCAGCTCATCAAGAACCTGACGCATCAGGACGATATCACCGTGCAGCGCAAGCTGCTCGAGATCTTCCAGGCGCTGCAGCTCGAAAAGAACTACAGCAAGGAAGAGATCATGGAATGGTATCTGAACGTGATCTACTTCGGCGAGGGCTCCTACGGCATCTACACCGCCGCGGAGACCTACTTCAACAAGGCGCCCAAGGATCTGACGCTCTCGGAATGCGCGAGCATCGTGAGCATCACGAACAACCCCTCGAAGTATGATCCCTTCATCAGCGCGGAGAACAACAACAACCGCCGCATCACCGTGCTCGACAAGATGTATGAGCTCGAGTTCATCACGAAGGAAGAGCACGACGCCGCCGTGGCGGAGGAGCCCGCCTTCGTGCACACCGAGACGCAGACCGCCACCAACACGGTCTACAGCTACTACGCCGAGACCGTGATCGAGGACGTCATCCGCGCGCTCATGGCCGACCGCAGCATCAGCCGCGACACGGCCAAGCAGCTGCTCTATCAGGGCGGCTATCAGGTCTATTCCTGCTATGATCCGCAGATCCAGTCGGTCGTCGATTCGATCTACACCGATCTGAGCAAGCTTCCCGTCGGCACGAGCGCCTCGGGGCAGCAGTTTGAGTCCGCCATCGTGATTCTCGATCCCTACACGGGCGAGATCCCCGCGCTCTGCGGCGGCACCGGAGCGAAGACGATCAACTTCGGCACGAACCGCGCCACGCAGTCGCAGCGCCCGCCCGGATCGTCCATCAAGCCCATCGCGGTCTACGGCCCGGCGATGGAGCTCGGCCTGATCACGCAGAACACGCTGGTGAACGACTCGCCGAACATCAAGCTCAAGGGCACGAGCTGGTATCCGAGAAACTCCGGCGGCGGCAACTATGGCGTCATCACCATCCGCCGCGGCCTGCAGAGCTCGCTGAACACCGTGTCTGCGCAGATTCTCGACAAGCTCACCCCGCAGGTCTCCTTCCAGTTCCTGAAGGAGAAGCTCGGCGTGACGAGTCTGGTCGACGCCGACTGCGACTACGCGCCGCTCTCCCTCGGCCAGCTCACGAACGGCATCACCGTGCGCGAGATGGCGCAGGCCTACAGCGCGTTTGTCAACGACGGCACCTTCACCTATTCGAGAACCTTCAACTACGTGACGGATTCCGCCGGAAACGTGGTTCTGGAAAACCCCGCCCGCACGATCACCGCGTTTAAGCAGAACGTGGCATGGAACATCACGGACATGCTCTTCAACGCCGTCAACGCCGGTACCGGCACGGAGGCACGGCTGTCGAACATGCCCGTCGCCGGCAAGACCGGCACGACGACCGCGGACTATGACCGCTGGTTCGTCGGCTTCACGCCGTACTATGTGGCGGCGGTCTGGACGGGTTACGACACGAACGAGAAGATCGTCGTCTACGGCAACCCCGCGGCCCGCATCTGGGGACAGGTTATGTCCGCCGTGCACGCGAACCTGCCGTACAAGGCGTTCCCGACGCCGGAGATCGGCAAGCCGACTGGCATCTTCGGCAACCTCGTCATCGCGACGCCGACGCCGTCCCCGACGGCCACGCCGACCCCGGAGGCCACAAAGCCGCCGGACAATCCGCCGAATGTACCGGCAGAGGGCGGAAATCCCTAAAGACAGAAAAACAGGAGATCGTTTCGATCTCCTGTTTTTTCGATTTTCAAAGAATATAATTCTTTGAAAATCGAAGGGTCACTCGCGCTTATCGCGGCAGGCGATGCCTGCCTTGGTCGGCGCGAGGACGCGGCATCAGCCGCGTCTCAGGGAGATTTTCCGCCGCACATGTCGCCGGAAAATCAATTGAATCGGATTCGCGGCTTCCGAGCCGCGAACTCTGCGAGGCTTTTTTGATTAGCTAAAAAGCAGGAGATCTGAGATCTCCTGCTTTTTCATTTCGGCTTGTAGGTATTCTGGATCGCGGTGAAAGCGATGCAGCTGTCACGCGCGCCGCCTTTCTGCAGTTCACTGAGCATCATGCCGATGCGCATCGCCTTGAAGGCGTGCATCGATTCATGCGCCAGCGTGAGCAGCATCAGCCCGGCAAAGGCGGTGACATTCGTAAACCGCATACGGCCCTTGACGCCGTAATGCGCCTTTTCGACACGATTCAGCTTGGAGAGCATCCGGTTCAGCTGCCCGTAAACCTCCGGAAAATCCCGGGTTTTCAGATCCTCGTTCAGCACGGTATGCCCGTCGCAGACAATCTGCAGGCGGCTGTCGAGCTTACGCGGCAGGCGCGTGATCGACGTCTTCGGCGGCGCACAGTGCCGGAGCGTGATCGTGGTTTTGCTCTCCCTGCCAAGCGCCCAGCGCTCGTTGACCGCATAGACGCCGTCCTTGCGCGGGTAAATGAGCAGCAGCTCCTCCTCGGAGCCGCTCGTCTTCCCCTGTACGCGCAGATGTGCATAGAAGCTCGATGCTGCGCTGAGCACCTCATGCAGATGCAGACACTGCGCCAGCCCCGGAGACGGGAAAATGCGCACAAAATCTTCAAACGGCTTGCCGCGCATGATGCGGTTCATGCACTGCTGCAGCTGCGTAAAATCGCACAGCTTTCCAAGCCCGCCATGGCTGCGCCGATCGAGACTCAGTCCGTGCACCGTCCCGTCCCAGCGGACAAGAATCGTGGCGACAAACGTCTCCTCCAGCGGAATGCTGCCAAAACAATAAATGCTCTTCTGCCAGGATGTTACGATGACGCCATTCTGCGCCGGGACACAGTTCGTGCCCCGGTAGCGCGTGATGAGCGATTTGAAGTGCAGACGGTGGGTTTTGAAGATGAAATCGTGATCAAAGGCAACGTTGCGGCGGTCCAGATCCCGCTGCAGCGTCACAGGCATTCGATATGACCCTCCTGCACAAGACAGAGCACGTCGTTGAACGTCTCGATTTTGGTGACGGCCTCATCCGGAATGCGGATGTTGAACTCCTCCTCCGCCTGCGCGGCAATATCCGCAAAGTCAAAGGACGTCAGGCCGAGATCGGCAATCAGCCGCGTGTCGGACTGGATCTCCTCGGGATTCACGTCGGCAGCTTCGGCCAGAATTTCTTTCAGTCTTTCTTCCATGATGACTGCTCCTTTCGCCTTTCATAGCGTTTGATTTTCTGTGTTGCGGTTTTTTCAAAGGGCTCGGTGCGCATGACGAGATCGCCGATCTGCTGATATGCGCTGACCGTGCGGTTTACATAACTAATCGCGCGCCAGAGGCTCTCGCGGTCCGGAAACACGTTCGGATCCGCCCAGACCTCGGCGGTGATGCAGCCGTTTCGCTCATAGACCACGGCGTCCAGAATGCCCTCGACGCGGTAGAGCTTCTGCTCGAGCGCCTCGGGCGAGACGTTCTGGCCGTTGGAGAGGACGATGAGATTTTTGCACCGTCCGTCGTAATAGAGGTAGCCGTCGGCGTCGAAGTGGCCGAGGTCGCCGGTGTGGAACCAGCCGTCCTGAAACGCGGCGGCGGTGGCTTCAGGGTCGTTATAATATCCGCGGGAGACGCTCGCGCCGCGCACGCAGATCTCGCCGTTTATGATCTGCACCTCGCAGCTGGGAAACACTCTCCCGATCGAGCCGGGATGATTGTATTCCGGCGTGTTGCAGGAGACGATCGGCGAGCACTCCGTGATGCCGTAGCCCTGCAGAACGATGATGCCCAACCCGTCGAAAAACGAGATCAGCTCCGGATCGAGCGCGGCGCCGCCGCAGATGAAGTAGCGCAGATTGCTTCCGAGCGTCTCATACACCTCGGCAAACAGCTTGTGCGAAATGTCGATCCCGCGCCGGCGGAACTTGAGGCTGATGCGCAGGGCCTTTTCAAACTGCTCGGTTTTGCCGCGGCGCCGGACCTGCGTGAGGATCTCCTTTTTCAGCGTCTGCAGCAGGAGCGGAACCGTGCCGACGATGGGGGGCTGGCCCTTTTTCAGATGGGCCTTGACGGTGCGCAGGCTCTGGTTGATATAGAGCGTGCCGCCGCAGTGCAGCGCGCCGACGATGTTCGTCATCATCTCGAAGGTGTGGCTCGGCGGCATGATGCTCAGCCCCGTGTCCTTCGGCGAGAGCGGCAGGAGCGGCATGGCGGCGGAGACCATCGCGCCGAGATTGCGGTGCGTGAGCATGACGCAGCGGCTCTGCTCGGTGGTGCCGCTGGTGAAATAGAGCGCGCAGAGCACATCCGGCTGCAGCGGCGGGAACGTGACCGCGCCGACGGAGTCAAGGTTATACAGCAGGCAGTGCATCTCGAAGATTTCGAGCGCCGGGAGCGCATCGCGCAGGGCGACGGCGTCGGTCTCGCAGCGCTTGTCATAGAGCAGGATGACGCTGTCCGACTTTTGAAGGCAGTAGGACTGATCCTCGAGCGGAGCGCCGTAATAGAGCGGGACGACCGCGCAGCCGCTGCTGATCACGGCAAAGAAGCACGTAAGCCATGCAGCGCCGTTGGGGCCGAGCAGGGCAATGTGACACCCGGTCTGGCCACGGCGGGAGATCCAGCTGCCGAACTGGCCGCAGGCCTCCCAGAGCCCCTGCCCGGTGACAAACGGAAAGTCCGGGTCCTGACTCAGGAAAAACTGCGTCTGCGGGAACTGCTTTCCGGCATGGAACACAAGCTGACGCAGATCTGCATACAGCTGTGTGCGCTCCGCTTGCATGGACGTCCTCCCTTCTTCGATCGATGAAAGGTAATAATACTGTTTATTATAATTATTTTACCATTCGATTTAGAACACGTCAATTACCGATCTCTCATTTTCTGAAACAATCATAACCACTAGTGAACTAGTGGTTTGCTCAGACCCCAGAGGGGTCAGTACTTGCTGACCCCTGAAAGGGGTACCGAGGTTTATCATCGCATCACTACTACAGGCAGCCACTTGAAGTGGCTGTCTTTTTTGCCCTTT
>JAFRDQ010000074.1 GCA_017411225.1 Oscillospiraceae bacterium | reverse complement strand
GGAGTTAGGAGTTAGGAATTTCCTTTATGATTCAATCTGTCGCCTTGGCGACACCTTCATTCCTAATTCCTCATTCCTAATTCCTCATTTTGGTTCTGACAGGAGGTAAAACGATGCAGCATGAAATCACTACCGCCGCTCCCCTGCTGGACGCTCGCGGCAATATTGCAGAGCCCGGGTTTGCCAAATCCTTGCTTCCGATCTATCGCCGGGCGGAGGTGAAGGCGTCGAAGCTGCGGCTGAAGGAGTGGGACTATTACTGCGTCTCGAACGGGAAGATCGCGCTGTGTCTCACGATTGCGGATAACGGCTATATGGGGCTCGACTCCGTGTCGCTGTTAAACCTCGAGGCGGGCTGGGAGATCACGACGAGCCCGATGCAGGTGATGACGCTGGGCAGAAAAGATCTGCCCGAGACGAGCAAAAGCGGCGTTTCCGTCGCGGGCGGAAAGGGCTATAACCTTCAGTTTGCCGTGGAGAACGGCAAGCGCGTGCTCATTGCGCAGATGCGCAGGTTTGGCCCCGAGGGCTCGCTCTATGCGAAGGTGACGCTCACCGACGAGCCGGAGGAGTCCATGGTGATCGCGACGCCCTTTGATAGGGACGGACATTTTTACTACAACCAGAAGATCAACTGCATGCGCGCCGAGGGCTTTGTGACCTATGGCTACCACAACACGACCTATGAATTCAAGCCCGAGGACAGCTTTGCCGTGCTCGACTGGGGCCGCGGCGTCTGGACCTACGACAACACGTGGTACTGGGGCAGCGCCTCGGGGCTGCATAATGGCGTACCGTTCGGCTTCAACATCGGTTACGGCTTCGGAAACACCGAGGCCGCGAGCGAAAACATGCTGTTTTATAACGGCAAGGCGCACAAGCTCGGCGACGTGCGCTTTCACATCCCCGGCGACGGGACGGACAGGATCGACTATCTCGCGCCGTGGAAGTTCACGAGCGGCGACGGGCGGTTTGAGATGGACTTCATCCCGACGCTCGACCGCAAGAGCAAGACGGACTTCAAGGTGCTCATGAGCGACCAGCATCAGGTGTTCGGCCGCTTTACCGGCACGGCGGTGCTGGACGACGGGACAAGGCTCGAGATCCGCGATCTCGCGGGCTTTGCGGAGAAGGTGCGAAACAAATGGTAATTCGTGCGGCCAATGCGGCCGATCTCGACGCGGTGGAGGTGATCTACGATCAGCTCCACACGCTGGAAGAGGAACAGAAAATCAAAACCGGATGGATCCGGCACGTCTACCCGACGCGAAAGACTGCCGAGGCGGCGCTCGCGCTCGGTACGCTGTACGTGCTCGAGGACGAGGGCGTCATTCGTGCGGCGGCGAAGATCGATCAGGAGCAGCCGGAGAGCTATTTCCGCGCGCACTGGACGCTGCAGGCGGAGGAAGCCGCGGTGCTCGTGCTGCACACGCTCGTGGTCGACCCGACGATCGCGCGGCGCGGGTACGGCAAGGCATTTGTGGCCTTCTATGAGCGGGAGGCCGCCCGCCGGGGCTGCACGGTGCTGCGCATCGACACAAACGAGACGAACGCGCCCGCGAGGCAGCTCTACGCCTCCCTCGGCTACCGGGAGGTCGGCGCGGTGCCCTGCGTATTCAACGGGATTCCGAACGTGAATCTCGTGTGTCTGGAAAAGGCGGTGGGAGCTTGAGTACAGCAACACTGCCCGGCGCGGACGAGCTGCGCCGGATGGCGGCGGCGGACACGCACGGGCATTTTGAAACCGGGAAGGATACGCCGGATGCGGCGCTTTTCATCAACCGGGAGCTCAGCTGGCTGGCCTTCAACCGCCGCGTGCTGATGGAAGCGGCGGAATCCTCTCTGCCGGCCTATGAACGGCTGCGCTTTCTGTCGATCTACGGCACAAATCTGGACGAATTTTACATGGTGCGCGCGGGCGGGCTGACCGACCGCGCCGCGCTGCGGCCAAACAGCCGCGACCGGCTCACCGGCATGACGGCAAAGGAGCAGCTCGACGCGATCGCGCGCGAGACAGCCTCCCAGCTGCCGACGCTGGAGCGGCTCTACACAGACGTGACGCTCACGCTCGCGGACGCAGGCGTGGAGCTGCTGGACGCCGCCGCGCTGGAGGGCGAAATTAAGCCGCTCGCAAAGCGAAAGTTTCGCGAGCTGCAGCCGCTGCTGACGCCGCAGATCGTGCGGCGGGGCGACAGCTTCCCCTTCCTGCGCAACAAGGAATCGTACATTCTCGTTCTGCTCGGCCACGGGAAGAAGCGCTCGGTCGGCATCGTGCCGACGACGCGGCTGCCGAAGGTGTTCTCCTTCGAGGTCGACGGCAGGACGGTGCTGATCCCCACGCCGGAGCTGATCCGGCGCTTTGCCCCCGCTCTCTTCCCGGACGGGAAGGCCGAGGAGACGGCGATTCTGCGCGTGACGCGCAACGCCGAGATTCAGGCGGGCGACCTGATGGACGACACGGACGCGGACTACCGCGCGGTGATGGAGCGCCTGCTCCGGCGCAGACGGCGGCTTGAGCCCGTGCGCGCGCAGCTGAGCGGCGACGCCTCCGACCGCATGGTCGAGGTCGTGCGCTCGGCGCTGGATCTGCCGAAAAAGCGCATTTTCAGAAGCCGCGTTCCGGCGGATCTCTCCTTCGTCCAGCGGCTCGGCGCCGACGTGATCCCGGAGCGGATGCGCCGGCAGCTGCCCGAGAGCGCAAAGAACGTTTCGCTGCGCAAGGGCGACTATTTTGAATATCTGAACGACCATGAACTGCTCATTGCCCTGCCCTATCAGCGGATCGACCCGCTGGTGGATCTGCTGTATGAGGCGGCGGACGCGCCGGATGTAAAAAGCATCCGCATCACGCTCTATCGCCTCGCCGGCAGCAGCCGCATCGCCGCGGCGCTCGCCTATGCCGCCTCGCAGGGCAAGCGCGTGATGTGCCTGCTTGAGCTGCGCGCGCGGTTTGACGAGCAGAACAACATCGACTACTCCCGCATGCTGGAGGACTCCGGCTGCGAGATCTGCTACGGCCTGCGAAACTACAAGGTGCACGCGAAGCTCTGCGTCATCGAGCGCGAGACTGCGGAGGGCATGAGATACATCACGCAGATCGGCACCGGGAACTACAACGAGGCCACCGCCGAGCAGTACACCGACCTGATGCTCCTGACCGGGGATCCCGCAATCGGGCGCGACGCCGCCATGGCGCTCGACGCGCTCGAGCGCGGTGAGCTGCCGGGTCAATCCGAGCGCCTGATCTTCAGCCCGCTCGGCTTCAAGCCGTGGCTGATCGGGCAGATCCGCGCGCAGGCCGCGAAGGGCGAAGCGGGGCTGATCCGCATCCAGTGCAACAGCATGAACGACCGGGAGATCATGCGCGAGCTGATTGACGCCTCCAAGGCCGGGTGCGATGTGCTGCTGCTCGTGCGCGGGATCTGCTGCCTGCGCCCCGGCGTGCCGGGCGAGACGGAGCGCATTCAGGTGCGCAGCATCATCGGGCGGTATCTGGAGCACGAGCGGATCTATGCCTTCGGGCGCGGCGGCGAGACGCGCGTCTGGTTCGGCTCGGGCGATCTTCTGGAGCGCAACACGATGCGCCGCGTGGAGGCCTTCGTCGAGGCGCGGACGCCGAACGTGAAGGAGGAGCTGCTCGCGCTGATCGAATTCTTGCAGCGGGACGACCGGAAGGTCTGGACGATGCAGCCGGACGGCACCTACGCCAGACCGGAGGCGCCGGGGCACTTCATCAGTCAGGCGGCCCTGCGCGATTACTTCGCCGGACGGACGGTGGCAAAGCCGGAGACCGCGATCGCGAATGCTCCGGAAACGACGCGGGTGACACGTGAATTGCCCAAGCAGCTCGCCGTGGTGGCGCCGAAGGAGCAGAAGAAGGGTCTCTGGAGAAGGTTCCTGGACTGGCTGAAAAGCAATTAAAAAAACGTGAGGCAAATTCGAACCATGCACGAATTCGCCTCACGTTTTTTGTTGTTTTTTGATTGTCTCTGCACGGGCGGATGGTATCCGCCCCTATGGCTTGCAATGGCGTTTTGCGTTTTATAAAAGATTTTTGTAAAATATACTTGACAATATGCTCGCGCTGGTATATACTGCGATCAGAAGGCAAAACCAGGCCGATTCTGATTGGAGGAATATCAAAATGAGTACTTCTTATCTGTGGGGCGTCGCCGTCGGCGTGATCGTCGGCGTAATCATCGTCGCTCTGATCTTTACGTACAACAAGAAGAAAACCGGCACTGTGGTCGGCGGGGATTTTGACGAGCGGCAGCAGCTGCTGCGCGGGAAGGCGTTTCAGGCGGGGTTTTTCACGATGCTGATTCTCAGCTTCCTTTACTGGGTGCTCGTGAGGCTCGTGCTGCAGCGGCCGCTGATGGAGGACGGACTGAGCGCGCTGATCTGCGTGCTGGTCGGCGTCGGGGTGTTCGGCTTTGACTGCATTCTGCACGACGCGTTCTTCACCGTGCAGAACAAGCCGAAGAACTACATCATTCTCTTCACCGCCACGACGATCAGCCAGATCCCCGCCGCAATCAACAATCTTCGAGACGGGACCGTCATTCAAAACGGCGTGCTCACCTTCCTGGCGGTGCCGATCGTGTGCGGAGTGCTGTTTCTCAGCATTCTGACGGCGATCATCTGCAAGGTGCTCGCCATGCGAAAGGAGGACGCGGAGGAATGAAAAATCTGCGGCTTAAGGCCGCCCGCGCCGGACTCGATCTCTCGCAGCAGGAGCTGGCGGAGCGCGTCGGCGTTTCGCGGCAAACGATCAGCGCCATCGAAAAGGGCGACTACAACCCGACGATCCACCTCTGCATCGCCATCTGCAAGGCGCTCGGAAAGACACTGGACGAACTGTTTTGGGAATAAGGAGGTAACTTGCATGAAACGCATCATCACTTTGCTGCTCACTGCCGTTTTCCTGCTCTCCCTCGCGGGCTGCGCGTTGATCCCCCAAAAGGGCTCGCTGGAGCTCCATGAGGGCGCGCTGGATTCCGAATTCACGGCGCTCCGGCTCGACGTGGACGTGGCGACCATCACGGTGACGCCGGGCGACGCCTTCCGTGTGGAATACGGGCTCTGCAACGAGCCGGAGATCGCCACGGCGGGCGACGGCACGCTCACGATCCGCGAAAAGGCGGCGGATCACTGGTGGGACAGCATCCACTTTCCGCAGGACATTCAGCCGTATGTGAAGGTCACAGTGCCGGAGGGCACGGCGCTGAGCCTGCTTGACGTGACGGTGGACGTCGGCGACGTGGAGGTCTCCGGGCTCGCGCTCGGCATGCTGCACGCGGACGCGGACGTGGGCGATCTCAAGCTGCAGAGCATCACCGTGCAGGGCGCGGTGGACTTCAGCGCGGACGTCGGGAATGTGGACTGCCGCGAAATGGCCGTGACCGGCGCGGTCACCGTTGAGGTGGACACCGGCGACCTCACCTTCGAGGGCAGCGCGGCGCGCATCGACGCGGAGACGGACGTCGGCAATATGCAATTCCTGCTCTCCGGCGCGGCGGCGGACTGGGCGATGGCGCTCGAGGCGGACGTCGGCAGCGTGATCGTCGACGGGATGGATCAGGGCAACCGGTATGCGTCCGGCGGCGGGCAACATCAGCTTGATGCCGAGACCGACACCGGCGACATCTCCGTGAAATTTCAATAAACAAAAATGTGAGGCGAATTCGTATGGATTGCGAATTCGCCTCACATTTGTTTGTTCCGTTTGAATGGAACGCCGGGAGGGGCAAGCCCCTCCCCTTGTATTATCAAGCAGCAGCAACAGTCGCCCGTTTGGCGTCTGTGTGCTACACTGCAGAGGATGCTGTGGATTGGTTCCCTCCCCTTACCGCTTGACGGTTTACCGTAGGCTCCAACCACAGCCCTTTGCAGATTTGTTAATCAGTTAGAT
>JAFRDQ010000073.1 GCA_017411225.1 Oscillospiraceae bacterium | reverse complement strand
GTGCCGAATCTGCTTTGGACGAAGCACCAGCCGAAGGGCTACGAGCAATCTGCACAGAACGAAAACAAAGTTCTGCTGGCCCTGGAACGTGTGGGGGAGGTTGCGGTGACGGCTCTGGTTCTGATCTTCCGGGACTTCAATGTGCAGGGCCGGAGCCTTCGGCTGCTGTGGCTGGTCTGCGCGCTCGCGCTGATGCTGCTGTATGAGTGCTTCTGGATCCGGTATTTCCGCAGCGATCATACGATGCGAGACTTTTACAGCAGCCTGCTGGGCATCCCCGTCGCCGGCGCGACGCTTCCGGTCATCGCCGTGCTGCTGCTCGCGGTCTACGGGAGAAATCCGATTCTCTTCGCCGCAGGCATTGTGTTGGGGATCGGCCACATCGGCATCCACCTGAATCACAGAAAAGAAGTATTACAAGGAGAGTGATCGTTGATGAACGGCGTCATGGACTTTTTCAGCGCGGCTCTGCCGTGGATCGTGATGGGCGTGGTGCTCGCCGTGTTTTTTGTGCGGGAGGCAAAGCGGAAAAAGGGCAAAAAAGACCGGCAGAAAAAGAAAGGCGACTACGGCGCCGAGGGCATGGCGCTCGGCATGTGCATCGGCGTCGCGATCGCGACGGCCATGCACCGGGACGTCGGTCTCGGCCTCTCGCTGGGCATGCTGCTCGGCCTCACCGTCGGCTCCTCCATGAAGAAAGAGGACGAAGATGATGAAGGGAGCACACAATGAAATATCATAAAACCATCAAACTCAAGGACGGCAGAGCCTGCGTCCTCCGAAACGGCGCTGAGCCCGACGGACAGGCGCTGCTGGAGCTCTTTCTCTTAACCCATGCGCAGACGGACTGGCTGCTTACCTATCCGGACGAGGTCACCTTCACCGTAGAGCAGGAAGAACAGTTTCTGCGGGAAAAGGCCGAGAGCGAAAACGAGATTGAGATCCTCGCAGAGCTGGACGGAAAACTCATCGGCTCGGCGGGCGTCTTCGCCGTCCGGAAGGCGGAGAAGACGCGCCACCGCGCGGGCTTCGGCATCAGCGTGGACAAGGCGTACTGGGGTCTCGGCGTCGGCCGTGCGCTGACGGAGGCCTGCATCGAATGTGCCAAGACCGCGGGATATTTGCAGATGGAGCTCGAGGCCGTGGCGGAAAACGCGAGCGCCCTCGCGCTCTACGAAAGCGTGGGCTTCGTGGAATACGGCAGAAATCCCCGCGGCTTTCGCTCCCGCGTGAGCGGCTGGCAGCCGCTGGTGCTCATGCTTCTGGATTTGGAGGAACACCAAAATGATTGAACTTCGACCGATCACCGAGGAGAATCTGTTTTTTCAGGCAATGTCCAAATTTGCCCTCGGACTGATTGGGATCGCGCTGCTGCTGTTTCTCCCGGCGGGAACGTTTCACTATTGGAACGGATGGCTTTTGATCGCGATTTTGTTCATTCCGATGTTCCTTGCCGGGATCGTGATGATGCTGCGAGATCCGGAACTTTTGAAAAAGCGGCTGAACGCCAAAGAGGAGGAAGCGGAGCAGAAAACCGTTATCGCTCTGAGCGGGCTGATGTTTCTTGCGGCGTTCATCACCGCTGGGCTGAACTTTCGCTTCGGCTGGATCGAAATGCCGCGCTGGACGGCATGGCTCGCGGCCGGCGTCTTTCTGGCGGCTTATCTGATGTATGCGGAAGTGCTGCGTGAAAACGCTTATCTCTCGCGAACGATCGAGGTGCAGGAGCATCAGAAGGTCATCGATACGGGGCTCTACGGCATTGTGCGGCATCCAATGTATTGCGCAACGGTGTTTCTGTTTCTCTCCATGGGCTTTGTCCTCGGCTCGCCGATCTCTTTTTTGATTCTGCTCTGCTATCTTCCAATCATCGCAAAGCGAATCCGAAACGAGGAAGCGGTTTTGACACAGGGGCTGGAGGGCTATCAGGCGTACCGGGAAAAGGTGCGATACAAGGTGATACCGTTTATCTGGTGAGACAGCCGAACAGACCTCCCGGCTTGCAGTCAACAACGTTCAGGAGGATAAACAATGAATATAAAAGACATTACCATTCGTTTGGAAAAGAAAGAAGACCACCGCGCGGTTGAAAACCTCATCCGCGAATCGTTCTGGAACGTCTACCGCCCCGGATGCGCGGAGCACTATGTGATCCATGTGCTGCGCGGCGACCCGGCTTTTGTAAAGGAGCCGGACTTCGTCATGGAGCGGGACGGCAGGCTCATCGGGCAGAACATGTTCATGCGCACCGTCATCGAGGCCGACGACGGCGGCACCGTCCCCGTGCTCACGATGGGGCCGATCTGCATTACGACGGAGCTGAAACGGCAGGGCTACGGCAAGCAGCTTCTGGACTACTCGCTGGAGAAAGCGGCGGCCATGGGCTTCGGCGCGGTGCTGTTTGAAGGTAACATCGGCTATTACGGCAAGAGCGGCTTTACCTACGCCAGAAACTTCGGCATACGTTACCACGATCTGCCGGAGGGAGCGGACGATTCGTTCTTCCTCTGCCGGGAGCTGATCCCTGGCTATCTGGATGACGTCACAGGCGTCTACCAGACGCCACAGGGCTACTATGTGGATGATGCCGACGTGGAGGCATTTGACAAGACATTTCCGCCGAAGGAAAAAAAGAAGCTGCCGGGGCAGATTTTCGACTGAACCGGGAGAGAAAGGAGTCTCATGTGAAAGCACAGCAAATGGCAAAATGGATGGCTCTCGCGGCGCTGCTGAATTTCGTCGCGGCGGTACTCCAGATTGTGAGCGACCGCTTCTGGATCGGCATCGTGTTCATCGGCGCGGGGGCATGCTTCAGCGCAGCAGCCGCGTCCTATCGGAAAAAGGCGGGCGCGGAAACCAAAGACTCCGATCCGCGGGATCATGAATGAAGGAGGAGCGCAGCGCATGAAAATTCTGGTATTGAACGGCAGTCCCAAGCGGGAGCAGAGCGACACGATGCATATCACCCGTGCCTTTCTCGAGGGGATGCAGGCGGCGGGGGAGCAGGAGATCCATGTCATCCACGTGATCGAGAAGCACATCGAGCCCTGCACCGGCTGTTTTGCCTGTATGCGCAGCGGCGGAAACTGTATACACAGTGACGATATGCGTGCGATTCTGGAAGAAATCCTGGCCAGCGATCTTCTGATCTGGAGCTTCCCGCTCTACTGCTACGGCATGCCCGCTCCGCTCAAGGCGCTGCTGGACCGCACGTTGCCGCTCTCTTCCATGGCCATGCGCAAGGTCGGCGATCGGTATGAGCACGCGGAGCAGGCGGACTTCAGTCACCTGCGCTATCTGATGATCTGCGGCTGCGGCTTTCCGAACAGCCGGCACAATTTCGAGCCCGCCGTGGCGCAGTTTCGCCTGTGCTTTTCCGGCCGTCACCCGATCCTCACCGTGCCGGAGAGCCCCATGTTCAGCGCGCCGGAGGCGGCCATCGTGACGGAGCCGCGTCTCGCGCTCGTACGCCGAGCAGGGGAGCAGTACGCGCGCAAGCGCGAGATCGCCCCGGAGCTTCTGGAGGAGATCGGCTCGCCCATGATCCCGGAGGAGCAATACGCCGCCATCGTGAACGGCGGTGTCTGAGAATCAGAGAGATCAAGAAGGAGGAAACCCCGCCATGCAATCTGTCATCTTTCTTCTCCCGGCGCTCTGCCTTTGGGCGCTCTTCGGCTATGCCTTTCACCGCGACCGCAGCCGCTACCGCAACTGCTATCTGCTCTTTCTCGCGCTGATTGGCTCGGTGCCGTTTGTGCTCAGCCTCTTCGGTGACAGCATGGGCAGCGCGGTGCTCGTTTCGTTCATCGCGGTGATGGTTGCGCTGCTGATCGTGCCGTTTTTCCTCATGCACAACGGCGTCGTGATGATCCGGCGCGAGGGGCGGCAGCTGTCGCATCTGCTGTCGCTCGCGCTCGGCGCCGCGATCCTGATCGGCGAGATCGCGACGGCCGCGATCTTCCTCCGCTATTCCACGGCCGATGCTCTGGATGAGACGTTCCGGCGCTCCGGCTGGTTCGTCGCGGGGAGCCTCGTGAGCGTCACGGTCATCTATGGCTCGATGGCGTTTCTGATCTTCATGATCTATACGGTCTTTCTGCAGATCATCCCCCGCAAGCGCGATTTTGACTATGTCATCATCCACGGCGCGGGGCTGCTGCACGGCGATCAGCTCTCCAGACTCCTGCGCGACCGGGTGGACAAGGCCATCCGGGTCTACCGCAAGGACCCGACGCCGCCGAAGCTCATCCCCTCCGGCGGACGCGGCGGGGACGAGACAATCTCCGAGGCGGAGGCCATGCGCCGCTATCTCTTAGAGCAGGGCATCCCCGAGGAGGACATTCTCATGGAGGACGCCTCCGCCACGACGCTGGAGAATCTCCGCTTTTCCAAGCGGATTCTCGATGGGCAGGAGGGCCGGAAATATACCGCCCTCGTCACGAGCAACTACCACGTCTACCGCGCCCTGCGCTACTGCCGCCGCATCGGGCTCCAATGCACCGGCATCGGCAGCCGCGTGGCCTTCTACTACTGGCCGAGCGCCCTGATCCGCGAATTCATCGCGATCCACACCGAGAAAAAGCACGCGCTGCTCTTTATCCTCGGCTGGCTCGTCTCCATCGTGCTCGTGCTGCTGGCACTGTTTGCATGAAAATGGAAACAAAAAGCGCAACGCTTGAGTCACATTAAGTGATTCTGTTTTACGCTTGCGGATTTGTGTTTCTTTTGTGCCGCGGCTGTGTTATGATAAAATACAGATCAGAATACCAAAAAACGGACTTGAAAGGAGAGAAAACGATGATGAAGAAAGCAGCGAGCCTCTTTCTCGCGGTGCTGATGCTTGTGAGCCTGCTGCCTCTGCAGGCCATGGCGGCCGAGCCCACGGATCTCCCCGCAGCGGACAGCCCCATGCTGGAAAACACCACCGACTCCAGCAGGTTCCCCAGAGAGGCTTCCAGTCTCACGGACGTCTACGGTCAGATCGACACCGAGGCCGCCAATGAGATGGACTCTATGTTCTCTGACGAGGCCTGGGCCAGATTCGCGGACGACATGGACCGGATGCTGGACTTCGAGCCCGTGGAGGACAAAGAAGCGGCCCCGGTTCTGAAGAGCGCCGACCATTTCGTGGAAGACGGCGGTCTCCAGGCCTATCTGAAGGGCGGCAATCTGCTTATGGGCTCCGAGGTGGGCCTCCAGTCCAATAAAGAAGAGAAGGTCAAGGTTCTGGGCGCGGACGCCAACGCCGGCGCATGGGTCTTCGTGGTGGACAAGGACGCCCTGTGCTTCTGGGTGAAGGACACCGCCGGTGAGGGCATCGCGGGCGCTCTTGTGACTATCTCCTATCTGGATGACGCCGGAGCGCGGCAGACCAAGAGCACCGTCACCACCGGCGGCAACACCCCCGGCATTGCGGTCTTCGACGACATCCCGGACAGCTGCTTCGGCATCGTAGACATCCAGGCCGATGGCTACCGTGCCGTCTCGGTGCTGGACAAGCTCATGGAGGCCGGCGAAAAATACACCTATGCCCTGGAGCAAAGCAAGAGCAACGATCTCTACCTCCGCGGCGTGGATCTCTCCGGCAAGGATCTGATGAACGAGGAGACCACCCTCTCCCTCATGGATCACGACACCGACAATCTCTCTTTGAAGGTGCTGGTGACGAAGTCCGGCAGCGCCAGCTTCCCCAGCTCCGTGGAGATCCAGTCTGCCAACCGCGGCAAGACCATCCTCACCATCAGCAGTTCCTCCGGCTATGCCTATGACGCGAACACCAGAGCCTACACCGCCGAAAAGCGCTGGGCGGAGCAGCAGGCGGGCCTGCTGCAGGACGGCGATGAAGTGGCCGTCAAGGTGAGCAGCGATACCTTCAGACTGAATCACCTCACCGTGAAAAACGCGGTATTCAACAACCTCGGCACCAACAAAACCGAAATGCCAGTCACCACCAAGTCCGCCCCCGGCAACCTGGCGGACAAGATGGGCGGCGCCGGCATGCTCAACAGCACCTTCCAGATCCTTCAGGTGCCGGTGACCGTGGGCTTTTTCCCCGACGGCAACATGATTCTCATGGCCTCCTACGACATCACCAGACTGGCGCCGGAGATGGAGACCAAGTACAGCTCCCTGTTCGCGAAATCCTGGAACCCCAAGAATCTGGAAACCACCCGATCCGCCTTCGAGGTCTTCGAGCGGAGCTTCTGGGAAAACGCCGAGAATATGCGAAGCGGCAAGGCGGTTTTGAACTCCACCGATAAGATCAAGTGCGTCAGCAACAAGAGCTACAACTTCTCCATGAGCTTCTCGGTGTTTCTCCGCTCCAATTACAACGCCGAGACCAAGGACAGCTACGGCACCGGCGGCATCCTGTTTTGCGGAAGCTTTTCCGGCGGCATCACGGAGTATTTCCTCTTCACCGCGGGACCGGTGGTGATCCCGGCCTACGTGGGCTTTGAGGCGGGCATCGCCGTCAAAACCACGCTGAACGTGAGCTTCAGCATGGACAAGCCCCCGGCGGGGGAGGCCAGCGACACCAAGTGGAAATACGCCAACAACGGCAGCGACGACTGGAGCGGCAGAATCGAGGTGATCCTCAGCTTCTCGGTCTTCGGCGGTGTGGGCGTAAAGGGCGTTTTGGGCGCCTGCGCCATCGGCTATGCCAATATGGACATTGCCACCGTTTTGGGCAAGGGCAGCGCTTCCCTGGTGGAGAACCCGCACACCTTCATTGACATCCTTTACGGCATGCGGATCGAATACTATCTGCTGGTCTACACCGGACAGATCAATCTGGAATGCCTCCAGGACGCCAAGCGGATCTACGACAGCGACTGGGACTCCGCCAGGCTGATGGCCGAGGCGGTGGAGAACATGGAGTTTGAGGAAGTGGATCTTGGGGCCTGCGCCGAGAAGATGACGCCTGCTCTGATGGATGACGGCAGGGAGCACGACGAATACTTCATTCTGCAAAACCAGCAGCTGGAGGGCAGCTCCAACACCAGGACTCTGGATTATGACGTCTACCCCGACACCCAGATCCAGATGGTCACCACCAAGAGCTACAACGCCCTGTTCCGGATCTGCTCCAACGGCAAGCGGACGGACATTTACTATCAGCGGCAGGACCCCGACACCGGCGCCTTCTACCAGGGCTATAACAAGGTCACCCTGCCGGAGGGGGAGACCCGTTCTGTCACGGAGTTCGTGGTGGTTCCCAACCACACCAACCGAGGGGACCCGAACTATTGGGACAAGGTCTACATCGGCGCCGTCGTGGCCGACTGCACCCTGCCGGAGAGTGAGCGCATGCGCAGCACCGACGTGGTGGCCATGGTGGTGGACGTGGACGAGAGCGAGACCGTGAGCTCTGTGGTGGTCAGTGATCCTGCCAAGCAGGGCCAGGTGCTCTACAGCGCTCCCATGCCCGCAGGCAGAGAGGCCTACTGCTCCGTGGCCTACGCCGCCACCCAGCTGCAGGACAGCAACGGCGCCCAGTTCAACACCCTCAAGAGCTATATCAGTGCCGTCCCCACCTACACGAACTACTGGATCTCCAGCTGTGAGCCCGGGAACCCCGAGGTGCGCAGCTACACGAATCTCGGCCAGAACAAGATCTGCTCCAACGGCGTCATCGCCCCCAACGAGCCCACCTACTGGCAGGCGGATCCCTATGCCTCCTCGGACAAGTGGCTGGTGATGAAGGGCTACGGTGCCAACGGCTTCTATGCCAGAGACCTGCGCTGCAACATCCGGGTGGACATCGACGGTCTCATTGACCCCGCGGACATCGGCACCGACCGGGTGGACTTCAACAGCCTCGTCACCAACTGGAAGTATCTCAACGGCTGCAACTACTTCATCGCCGGTGACAGTGTCTACTGGATGAACAAAAAGACCAGCGGCTCCAGCTACGAATGGGTGGTGGAGAAGGTCCAGGGCGGCAGCGGCATCGTCTCCGTGGACAACTCCTACGCCATGATTACCAACCAGGCCCAGTCGGCCATCTACATCATCGATGTGGTGGGGCGCTATGACGTGGACGTGGACGCCGGCACCAGCACCCTGACCGACAACAAGCTCCAGGTCTACACCCTGACCACCGAGGAAACATGGACCGGCGAGGTGGTCACCCAGCTCCATGGCCCTCTGGAGCTGAAATTTGCCAAGGGGGAGCAGGTCAATGTCTTCGCCGCGGCCTACAATCCCAACGAGTGCAAGTCTCCGGGGCTCTTCGTGGTCTACACCACCCCCAGCACCAACCCGAAAGCAAACACCAAGATCCGCACCTGGCAGCAGAACGCCGACAGCGGCATGCTGGTGACGGACGTGAAGATCCCCGACTACCTGGTGCAGCAGGGCCAGCCGGTGATCGACATCTACGCCACGCTGAAAAACTACGGCTTCACCGGCATCGCCTCTGCCCAGTATACCATCACCGATGAGAACGGCACCAAGCTGACGCCGGTGATCAACGGAAGGGATGCGCAGCACATGAATGTCACCGGCGCGATGCTCTATCCCGGTGACAGCCGTGTGGATCATCTCCAGGTGCGGCCCAACCCCAACTGGGATTGCAACAAAGAGCACCAGGTCATCGTGGATCTTGAGGTGAACAAGTATAACGGCGACATGGATGACTTCGTCAACGCCGCGGTACTCAAGGCGGACAACACCTCCTTCCGCGCAGAGGGCGCCGTCATCGGCGGCAGACACTACGTCAGCACCGCCATCGAGAACAACACCCTCATCGGACAGGAGACCCCCGTGATCCAGGCGGTGTTTGACTACGGCGACAGCGGCAGGGAGCGCACCATGACCTTCAGCCTGCCCACAAAGGAGCAGTTGATGCGCTTCGACGCCGATGACGACGATTACACCGGCCAGGTCTACCACTACGATATCGACATGGAGCCCATCTGGAAGCAGGGGGCCATGGAGGGCCTGCGCGGCGTCACCTTCTCCCTGGTGGATGCAAACGGGGAGCCGGCCTCCAACCGCGCGGTCTATGTGGCCAATCCCCTGGAGCAGACCTCCAGCTTCGGCGGCGATGACCACGATTGCTTCGCCAAGCAGTTTACGGACGTGGATCTCCATGCGTGGTATCACAGTGCGGTGGACTATGCCGTCATGAAGGGCCTCATGAACGGCGTCGCGCCGGATAAGTTCGATCCCAGCGGCGCCACCACGCGCGCCATGCTCGCGACGATTCTCTGGCGGCTCGAGGGCGAGCCCGCTGTGAGCGGCAGGAACCCCTTCCGCGATGTGAAAGCGGATCAGTGGTACACCGATGCCGTCCTCTGGGCGAACGAGACCGGCGTCGCGAGGGGCTACGGAAACGGCATTTTCGGCCCGACGGACACCCTCACGCGCGAGCAGTTTGCCGTCATGCTGCAGCGCTACGCCAAGCTCAAGGGACTCGATACCGGCAAGACCGCCGATCTCTCCGCTTATGCCGACGCTGACAGCATCAGCGCGTGGGCACTGGACGCCATGCGGTGGGCCAACGCCGAGGGCCTCATCCGCGGCCGCACAGAGACCACGCTTGTTCCAAAGGGCAGCACCACCCGTGCCGAGACGGCTGCGATTCTGATGCGCTATCTGGAAAACGGAAAGGAAGGTTAACATGAAGCGGCTGCAAAAACCGATCAGCCTGCTGCTGATGCTCTGCCTGCTCTGCGGCGTCATGGCCCTCGCGGGCTGCTCCGGCGCGAAGGCAAAGGTCCTCGCCGACTGCGCCATTATCCACGAGCCGGAGTTCGGCGGCGTCTACATCAGCGCCACGATAGACGAGTTCAACGCCCTCGGCTATCAGTACGGCGACAGCGTGGACATTGCCTTCTCCAACGGCTATACGCTCACCGACCAGCCATACTATAACGGCTATTACACCGAAAACGGCGAGAGCCTCCTCGTGGCCTATCCGGGCTATGATTACATCAAGGCGTGCATCAACAACGGCGACGATCTCTGGCTCATCGCCGGCCTCACCGAGGACGAGACCGCGACGGTCACCCTGAACACGCGCGGCAAGTATCTCGACATTCAGAACGCGCGCGATATCCACTATACCGACGCGCGCGAGGATTATGACAGCGACGAGATTTTCGCCAACTTCCGCGCCGTCTCCGTCACGGGGCTGAAGGAAAACACGCTCTACCGCTCCGCCTCGCCCTGCGACAATCAGCACAACCGCGCCGTGTTTGTCAACGATCTCATCGAGGCCGCCGGCGTGCAGTGCATCCTGAACCTCGCGGACAACGACGAGAAGATCGCGGGCTATCTCGCGGACGAAAGCTTTGATACGCCCTGCTTCCGCGCGCTCTATGAGGCAGGGAACGTCATTCCCATCGCGCTGAACATGAACTTCGCCTCCGCGGACTTTCAGCAGAAGCTGACAAGCGGTCTCGTCGCCCTCTCGGAGCATGAGGGGCCCTATCTTGTCCACTGCACCGAGGGCAAGGACCGCACGGGCTTCGTCTGCCTCCTGCTCGAGGCGTTCTGCGGCGCAAGCTATGAGGAAATCGTCGCGGACTATATGATCACCTATGATAACTATTACGGCATCACGAAGGAGACCGACGCCGCGCGCTATGACGTCATCGTCGAGCATGTGCTCAATCCCATGATTCAGGTCGTCGCGGGGGAGGGGGCGGACGTCACAACCGCCGATCTCAGAGCCGGGGCCGAGGCCTTCCTCCGCAGCGCCGGCATGACGGACAAGCAAATCACCGCGCTCGAAGCCAGACTTGTGTCCGCGTAAAGCAGGAAGCTTCACAACACCAAACGCCTCCGCTGTTTGACATTTTGGACAGAATCAGATATACTGTCCACAGAAATGTACAACCCGTCCAAGGAGGCTGAGCGCATGGCAAACCGGGAATCGAAGCACGCGGAGCGGATCGTGGAGACTGCGGTGGCGCTGTTTAAGAAAAACGGCTATGAAAACGTCTCCGTCAACGAAATCTGCAAGGCCGCGGGGCTCAGCCGTTCGTCCTTTTACGCCGCCTTTTCCGGCAAGCAGGACATCATCGAATACGTGCTCGCCAAGGCCAAAACGGACGAGACCACCGTGCTCAACCACTTCATGGACGCGAAAAACGACTTTGAGCGCATGTGGATCCTCTGCGACCGCTATCTCTCGGTGGCCTATCAGTTCGGCCCGGAGCTCACCGGCGCGCTCATGCGTCTCGAGCTGAGGGGCGAGCTGGACATCCTCAAGCCCCTGCACGCTGCCGACGACTGGTTCATCCGCCTCATGCGCAACTGCCAGCAGACGGGCGTGATCCTCAGCCGGGAGAATGCCGAGCGCATGGCGCCCATGGGCGTGGACAATGTGTACATGGTGACCTACGACTGGTGCCGGCGCGGCGGGGACTTCTCCCTCCGGCGCGAGGCGCGCATCCGCTCCGAGATTTTCTACAACGTCGCGCCGGAATACCGCTGGACACAGGCGCAGCTGGAAAACGCATAAACCAAAAGGAATCAAAGCACCCGGATCAGGAATGACCCGGGTGTGTTTTTGTCCGCCGCCGCGGACACTTTTTCCGATTCTGTCCAGAGCGCAAAGCAGAAAAACCGGACCCGTCGGCGAATCAAAAACGCCTTTTTTGTGACATTCTTAGAATCGCTTGTCAGCCGATTGACGAAGGAAAATTCGTTTTTTATAATGTGTCCAGCATCGGACTGAAATCCATCCGATCCCCTCCTTTCATACGCAGAGGTCCGAGCAGCCTCTGCGTGTTTTTATGAGGGAAAAGCTGAAAAGAGGGAGCTTATGAAAGACTTAAAACACCTGATCTGGTTTGAAAACCTGCTGGAAAACGCGGACAATGAACTGATCCGCGCAGCCCGGGCGGAGGGCCGCAAATGTCTCGGCACGATCTGCTATCAGCTGCCGGAGCCGCTTTTGAATCTCGCGGGCTGCTTTTCGGTGCGCCTGCGCGCGCCGCGCACGGCCTCGATGGAGATGGGCACGTATTACATGACGAGCCTCTCCTGCGAATACTGCCGCGCCGTTCTGGAGCGCGCGCTCGAGGGCGGCTACAATTTCCTCGACAGCATCTTCGACGCCTATGCCTGCAGCCAGATGACCAGCTGCATGGAGAACATCAACCACCTCGGCGCGGTGCGCGAGGCCAACCCCGATTTCTTCGTCCAGCATGTGGACACGCCCATGAAGGCGGACGAGAACGCCGTGCGCCACATGGCGCGCATGTGCCGCGCCCGCGTGTTGGAGAAGCTCGCAGAGGCCTACGGCGTCGACGTTTCGGACGAAGCCCTGCGCAAAGCCGTGCAGGAGCACAACGAGGTCTGCGCCGTGCTGGATGAGATCGGCTCCTACCGCAGACTGGACCACCCATCGATCACGGGCTATGAGTTCGCGGTGCTGTGCCTTGCCACCTACTGCGCGCCGAAGGATCTGCTTCTGCCGAAGCTGCGCGAGACGGCCCAGGAGCTCAAAACGCGCTGGCCGGACCCCAACCCCGGCTACCGCGTCAAGGTCGTGCTCGCCGGCAGCGAGGTGGACGACCCGGGCTTTGTCAAGCTCATCGAGGACAGCGGCGCGCTCGTCGTGGCCGACCGCCACTGCTTCGGCATGTTCCCGGGCAGAACGCCGATTGAGCTCAAGGACGGCGAGGATGTGCTCACGCAGATCTGCCGCCATTACGTGATGGAGTGCCAGTGCCCGAGATACATGGACAACCCCCGCATCGCCGCGCGCAAGGAATATCTGAACCGGCTCGCAAACGATTACCGCGCCGACGGCGTCATTGTGCAGCAGATGAACTTCTGCAACTTCTGGCCGTATGAGCGCGCGGGCATGTACCGCATTCTCACGGAGGAATACGGCTGGCCGGTGCTGAGCGTCGACCGGCCCTATGTGGTCGGCTCCTCGGGCCAGATGCGCACGCGCATTCAGGCCTTCGTCGAGAGCATTGAGATCAAGAAGCTGCAGGGAGGGAAGCGCTGATGGGCAGAAAGATGAACAGTCAGCCGCTGGGTACGTTCTATCAGGGCGGCAAGACGAAGATCCGCCGCGAGTGGCGCGGCCTGACCGACACGTGGTATGATTACCGCTGCTGGGTGAAAAACTGGGGCGCGATGGTGAAGTTCCTCATGCACCCGCAGTCGATCAAGGGCTTTTTCCGCTACCGCTGGATGCTCGAATATGCCGCGGCGCCGGATTTCATCGACCGCTGCACCGAGGGCCTGCGCGGCACACAGCTCAGAATGGCGCACACGGAGTTTGACTTCATCGTCACCGAGATCACGCGCTCCTTAAAGCTCCTGTTCCGGGGCGACCGCAACATCGGCGGAGACCCGAAGCTCAGCGAAAAGATGATCGCCTTCGACGAGAACATGATGGAGCAGCTCATGTGGGGCTTTCCGAATCTCTACGGCATGTGCGTGCAGGTCTTCGGCTCGTTCGCGCTCGTCGCCCTCTCGCGCGAGGGCGCGGTGCGCTACATTGACCGCGCCGAGGAATTCGGCATCACGGGCGACGTGTGCACCATGCCGAAGGCGGAGCTCGGTCTCTGCATCGAGGACGATATGCCCCTCGTCGGCAAATGCATCCTCCACGCGAACACCACCTGCGACTCCTCCCTCATGGGCAACGGCATCGAGGACTGGCGCTATCAGCTCCCGAGCTACACGATCGCCTGCGCCGAGCGCGTCGTGGACGATCTCACGCGCGAATATACCGCCGACGAAATTCGCGGCGCGATCCGCTTCATCGAGGAGCAGACAGGGGAGAAGTGGGACTGGACGGCCTACTTCCACAACATGAAGCTCTATAATGACGAGACGCGCTGCTATCTCGAGATCCTCGAGATGAACAAGACCGAGTACCCCCAGGTGCCGGACAACAACTATAACCTCTACCGCGATCTCTACTATACCCGTATGCTCAACGCCCCCAGCGAGGCGTATCGGGAGATCAACCGCAAGATCCGCGATCTCATGTATGAGGGCTATGAGAAAAAGGCCCTGCCCTGCACCGAGATCCGCCACCGCGCGCTCGTCTGGGGCGTGCAGGCGGAGTTCTACACGAACTTCTCCAACTGGCTTTTAAACTGCTGGGGCATCGTCGGCGTCACGCACATGCTGAACCTCACCTCGACCGAGATCTATGCCGATGAGGACACGCCCGAGAACCGCGAGCAGGCGATCTACGATCTCGCCGATCTCTATATGAAGATGATCATGCGCAACCGCACCGAGGGCGGCTTCTCCCTCGGCGTGGACGACGTGTGGCGCTTCTGCGAGGAATATCGCCTCGACATGATCATCATGCTCGAGCAGATGGCCTGCAAGGCCGTCACGACGTGGCACGGCATCTATGAGGAGGAGGCGGCCAAGCGCGGCATCCGCGTCATCTGGATCCCGCACGCCCTGCTCGATCCGCGCAAGGCCGACCGCCAGTCCATGCGCGACGAGGTCAACCGCTATATGCGCACCGTCCTCGGCGAGGAGCCGTTCGATCCCTCGCTTGAAACGATTGCCGATCAGAATGCGTGGTAAGGAGGCTGCACCATGAACAAACTCGTTAAAATCCCCGTCGTTGCGGCGGGCGCTGGCGCAGGACTTTTCGCCGTGTCCATCGTGGTCTATTATTTCAATCTCGATATGCGCCTCATCGAGGCCTTGCATCCGTATCTCTCCAAGTGGTATGATCACATTGAACGACGTCCGTTCAATCCTCCCAAGGAGGTTTTCTAATGCTCTTTCAGCCCGGATATACCTATGAGACGAAAAACATCGTCAAGTCCTTCCTCGGCACCATGAAGGCCGACGGCTTCTTCGAGCCCGTGAGCGAAACGGAGTACGGCGGCTGGATCAAGGTGGCGGGCAAGCGTCACCCGCTCCATGACTGCAGGCTCATCGACGGGAAATATTATGACTATTCCTTCGACGTGCTGGGCTATACCGTCACGATCCACGCCCACATCGAGCCCGACGGTGAGATCATCGGAAACGCCGTGGTAGCAGGGAAGAAGCCCATGCCGTGCCCCGGCGGCATTGTCAAGCGCACGGAAAAGGCCACCGGCGCGGTTTTCACCGACTATCACTGGCCGAACCGGGAGAAATACAGTTGGCGATAAAATGCAAATGCGAAATCCCGCCTGAATCAGGCGGGATTCTTTTGGCTCTTCAGAGACAAAGAACCCCCGGCTCAGCCGGGGGGATTAAACTCTTATAGGTGGAAAAGAAAGACCTCCGATGATAGGATGGTGAGGGTTTGCCAACCGCACCAAAATCAAAGGAGGCTGTCATATGGAT